>JAJYSZ010000192.1 GCA_021793315.1 Bacillota bacterium
CGAGCGTTCAGCAGTGTGCACCGATGCCGGCCAATGCCGGCGCCTTGCGCCGCATTGCGCCATACCGTACCGCGGCGCCTACCGGCCACCTGTCGCCCGGGGGCGACGATGCCGTGCGTCGCACATTGATTAATGAGCGCGCCTGCGACCAACGCGAGCGCATGAATGGGTGGCATCTCAGAGGGCACGCGCTTCGGCTGGCCAGGGGACAGAGGCCACACGGAGGGGCGAGTCGCGGGATGTCCCAAAGTGAGCCTGCCATGCAAGACCCGACCCCCGGCATGGCTCATCGGCGCGGCTCGGCGGTATGCTGTACCGGTCGCTTCGAACTTACCAGCGACCGCGCCGACGCAGTTCAGCTCCTCGTGCCCGGCCGGCCCCGCGACGTTCAGTCTCGCGACTCGCCGGTAAGACTGCGCATGGAGGAGATAGCCAGATCCGCGTGACGGGCTTCGGGCCCTAAGAGGGCCAAGCCCGCGAGCATGAACACCGCCGCAGCACCCACGACAGTCAGGGCAAACGCAAAGTTTCCGCCGTGCCGCTCAGCCAGGGTCGTCTCAAGCACCGCATTCGATGCGGCAATAAAGTTTCCGAGCTGGTACACGGTGCCCGAAAAGGCGGCGCGCACTCCAGGCGGCGACAGTTCGCTCAGATACGCGGGAATCACGCCAAACGATCCCTCCACGAAGAATTGCACGAGGAAGGCGCCGACCGCGAGCAATATCGCTGACGGGGCGTATGCCCACAACCACATCGCAGGAAGCGCCAGCAGCGGCGCCATCATCGCGAGCCTGCGACCGAACCTCTGACTGAGCACACCGAGCACCAAGCCGCCGAGAATGCCACCGACGTTGTACGTTATGGCGATGACGCTCACCGTGCCGGGCGCCAAGTGGCGCTGCTTCAGGAGAAAGGTGGGATAAAGGTCGAGCGTGCCATGGCCCATGAAATTGAAGGCCGTCATGAGCGCCACCGCATAGATCGCGAGCTTCCAATGCTTCAGGAGCACCGAGCCGAGCGGGGCGCGCGGGCGACGCTCAGGTGAAAATACCGGGGATTCCGTGACGCCCCGGCGGATGTACAGAATCAACACCGCCGGAGCGAGACCCACGACGAACATTCCACGCCAGCCGAAGTGCGGATACAGCAGCCCGAAGACCGCGGACGCCAGCAGATATCCAGTCGGATAGCCCGATTGCAAGATGCCCGAGACGAGACCGCGGCTTTTAGTTGGGATGCTCTCCATCGCAAGCGATGCGCCGACGCCCCACTCCCCGCCCATGGCGACACCGAACAGCGCCCGGATCACCAGAAACGCAAGCAG
The DNA here is from genome assembly GCA_021793315.1 of Bacillota bacterium. GTDB lineage: Bacteria > Bacillota > Sulfobacillia > JAJZYS01 > JAJYTV01 > JAJZQO01. Next base: position 1,325 of record JAJYSZ010000192.1, read on the forward strand.
ACTGGGCGCAAAGGCGGTGAGCGCGCCGAACAGGGCATAAAGACCCACGTCGAGCATCAGAATCCGCCGACGTCCGTACCGATCTGCCAACCTTCCGAAAATGAAGGCGCCGACCGGCCGCAGCGCAAGCGTCAATGTGATGGAATAGGCGACCGCCGTCAGCGAAACCGCGAACGCGGACGCAACGTCCTTCAGTACGAAAACGAGCAGAAAGAAATCAAACGCGTCGAGAGTCCAGCCGAGATAGCTCGCCACGACCGCATGTCTTTGAGTGCGCGTCCACCCCTCCCATCCCCACCGCCCCGAGCGCGGACTGCGCAAGGCTGCTGCGTTCATATCCACGGCCCCCCAAAGTTTCTACCGGTAGGTTACTGATAAACCTCTCTAAAGTATCGAGTCCCTCTCCTCGACCTGGATCGATGGCACACGCAGGGGCGCCCCGATCTCCCAGTCCGCCGCGCCTCATCCGTTCGGGGTCAGTCTGCTGAGGTATCGCACCGCCCCCCGCCGCGGGCAACTCGCCACTTCAATTGCCTTGGTCGCCCTGTCCGGGAGGCGAACCCCGGAGCACTCTACTATCCCTGGTAGTACGCCGCCGGCACATGGAAAGATGGCGCGGAGCGGATGGGCCGTTCAGCCGTCCGATTCGGTCCACAGGGGAGTTCATGCTCAGCAGTTTTCCGGGCCGAGGCCGCCGACCGCTCGGGTGGCCCGCCATCGTATTGGTCGTCTCGCTTCTCCCCACGCCCGTCCGCGCTCAGGAGCGGCCAGCCGGCCCCGTTGCGAGGCGCGTTACCCGCAGGCTCGTTCGAGCCAGAGCGAGACGCCCCTCAGCCAGTCGGCGTCAGCTCAGTGAGATCGTCGTCACCGCCACTCGCCGGGCCGAGCCGGCGCAGAGCATCGGCATGGCGCTCACAGCGGTGAGCGGCCAGACGGTACAGTCGCTGCGTATCCAGCAGCCGCTCGATCTATCGATGCTTGATCCAAGCCTCTCCACGATGAATGCGCAGACCGACAGCACGCCGTTATTTCTGCTGCGCGGCATCGGTCTCGACGACTTCAACAACAATAACAGCAGTGGCGTCGGCGTCTATCTGGATGGGGTATTCGCCAGTTTTCCTGGCTTTCTCACTGGCGCGCTGTACGACATTGCCCGAGTCGAGATCCTCAAGGGCCCGCAGGGCACGCTGTATGGTAAGAACACCGACGGCGGCGCCATAAATATCATCTCCGCGCAGCCGACTAGCCGGCCGGGCGGCTATATCGACGTCAATTACAGTCGCTGGAATACGTTCGAGGCGACAGGCGCGGTGAGCGGACCTTTGAATGATTGGGTCAAGGCGCGGCTTGCTGCCACCGTCACCACCCAAGGCGAAGGCTATCAGACAGACCTCACCACGGGCCGCAGGTACGGCAAAATCGATCGGGGCGGAGCACGTGCGATATTCGACCTGCAGCTGAACGATATCACGAGCGTCAATCTGAATTTTCATTGGATTTATGATCACTCGACGCCGTCCTCGCCATCCACACCAAATGTCGAAGCACTCATTCCGCCCGAGCCCTTCCCCACTGCCGGGCTGATGGACAGCCCTCCCGGGGGAACCTGGGTGCGGGTCGGCGGCCTGCCGCTTTACAAGGACGACATCGGGGGCGGCACGGCGGCGACACTGCATGTGCATTTGCCCGCCTTTACGCTCACTTCGATCAGCGCCTATGACTATTTTTCAGATCACAGCCTCGACAATTACGACGGCTACCCGGCCGCTGACAACAATTGGACGAAGAATTTCCAGCAGTGGCAATGGAGCCAGGAAGTGCGCCTGACCTCCAACAATAATGGGCCGGTCAATTGGATCGTAGGAGCCATCTATTCACAGAACTGGTATCACAACCGCGACGCACTCGACTGGACGTTCGTATATGGGCTCGCCACATACATGACCCAGGGAGGTCTGGCTAT
>JAJYSZ010000193.1 GCA_021793315.1 Bacillota bacterium
ACCTTCACCCGCTGCGCCAGATCAAAGACCTTGAGCCCGACGAGGTGATCTGGCTGGCGCTGATGTTCAGCCTCATCGAGGAACGGTTCTGGAAGCAGGGATACCAGGCTCCGGAACTATCCTACACCGGAGGCATGCTCGCCCTCAGCGCCGGGAACACCGGTGCCCTCGTGGCGGCCTACCCGCGGCTTGAGGCCGAGCGGGTCGCCGCCGGCGACGTAACCACGGACGCCATGCTCGGCGAGTGGAGGAGGGCGCCGACTCAGCAGAATCGCTGGCTTGAGGAGCGGTACGAACATCTCGTGCCCGAACAGGTTCTGAACCTGATCGGGGACGACGACAGCGTACCAATGCTCACCGACGGCAATGAAATCACGCATCTCACCGTCAAGGAGTACGAAGAGGCCACGCGCTTCACCCACCACCCTGATGTCGGGCGCAAGCTCGCGGCCCTCGACACAACCTCCTTCGGCAGCCGCGAGAAGATCATCGCCGACCAGCACTGGACAGCGCGATACAACAAGGCTGTAGTGATCCAGCGAGCAGCCGAGGCCGAGTACAAGGCCCGCAAGAACGAAGTGTTGGAGGCCTATCGGAGCCTGGTCACAGCCAACGCAGACCGCCTGCTCGCGGCGATCGCCCGCGGTGAGCTCCTTGCGCCGGCGCATCGTTACAAGACCGAGGGGTTCGGCGACGAGAAAGAGCCTACGGACCAGAACATGCTGCGGGTCGGCATACTGGACGCGCTGCCATCTTGGAATTGCACCAGAGTCCCGACGCCACCACGCGGGACCTGGCCGACGTGCTACGTGAACGGCACCAAGGCATCCATCGTAGGGGTCTTCCACCCAAAGACGGCAGAGGCGCTCGCGATCCTCTGCGGTTGTGACGTTTCGGACCTCCCCGATGTCCTGCAGCACTGGACTCAAGCCAGTTTGTATGAGGGGAACCCCATCCTCCAACGGATCGACCCGATGGAATGGGTGGTCGAGAACCCTTGGCGGAACCTGGGCATGGGCGTCGCGATCTACCTCAGCAAGCGGGCCTACAACCAATTGCGGAAAGACCTCGACCTGCCGCCCAACCGGTTCTGGGACCAGGCCGAGGAATAATCGACCTCGTGCGAGGTGAGGACAGTGGCTCAAGGCTACCGCATCGCAGACAACTTCACCCTCCCTCCGGAGGCAGTGACGGAAACCTTCGCTGTCCTCGCCCGCCGCGGGTCGGGCAAGACCTACACCTCTGCTGTGCTGACCGAGGAGTTTGCCGAGGCCGGCGCGATCTTCGCCGTCATCGACCCCGTGGGGGTCTGGTGGGGGCTGCGCTTCGCGGCAGACGGGAAGGGGCCAGGCTACCCAGTCCTGATCCTTGGAGGAGAGCACGGCGACCTGCCGCTGACCAAGGACATGGGAGAGGCCGTCGCCGAGTTGCTCGTCAGCCAGCGAATCCCGATGGTGCTGGACCTCTCCCTCATGCGCAAGACGGACCAGCGCTCATTCATGACGGTCTTCGCCGAAACCCTGTACTTCAGGAACAGGGAAGCGCTGCACCTAATCATCGACGAGGCCGACCTCTACGCTCCGCAGCGTACATTCGCCGGCATGGAGAGGCTCCTCGGCGCAATCGAAGACCTCGTTCGCCGCGGCCGGGCACGCGGAATCGGTATCACCCTCATCTCGCAGCGTCCCGCGAGCCTGAACAAGGACGTGCTCACCCAGGCGGAAGTCCTCATCGCCCTGCGAATGTCGTCGCAGTGGGACCGGGACGCCATCGACTCCTGGGTGCAGGCCCACGGCACCGACCAGGAGCGCCAAGAGCTCATGTCCTCGCTTGCCAGCATGCCGGTAGGGGAGGCCTGGGTCTGGAGTCCCGGATGGCTGCACGAGTTCCGGCGGATCCGCGTCCGTACGCGCCGGACCTTCGACAGTTCCGCTACACCAAAGGTGGGAGCCGCCGTTCGCGTTCCCACGGGACAAGCCAAGATCGACCTCGAGCACGTCCGGCTACTCCTCTCCACGGCTCCAACCGAGGAGGCCCCTGAGAAGGGAGCCAAGTCCACCGCACATCTGGAGAAGCGGATCAAGGAACTCGAAGCCCGTCTGCGTGAGGCCGAATCCCGGCCAGTTACGCAGATCATCGCGGACCCGGTGGACAAGGCGGCAATCCAAAAGGGGCTAAGCGCCATTGCAGCAGGCGTTATAACCATCGAAAGGGCGCTTGCCGCTGAGCCGTCGTTGCCTGGCAAACCCTCGACACCGCCCGAGGCCCCGTCGGACGCTCCAGAAGCGCCTGGCGGCATCAGAGCAGGGGAGAGGCGGATCCTGGACGCCCTACGGATGAGGCATCCGCTGACGATGACACGGCAACAGGTTGCCACACTGGCCCGGCTGAAGCCGTCCAGCGGCACCTTCAACACCTACTGGGGGCATCTCAAGCGAGACGGCCTCCTGGTCGAGATCGGGAACGAGGTGGCTCTGACCGATGCGGGCTTCGCCGCGATCGGCAACAGCCGTCCGGATACCCCGCAGACGCCCGAGGAAGTGCGGGCCATGTGGCGTTCGGCGTTGCGCGCCGGCGAAGTTCGGATGCTGGATGCCCTCCTCGCGGTTCGGCCTGCATGGATTGGTCGGGCCGACTTGGCGGCCCAGGCAGGCCTCGAACCGACGTCCGGGACCTTCAACACCTACCTCGGCACGTTGCGCCGTAACGGCCTCGTCGAGGTTTCAGGAAGCCAGGTCAAAGCCAGCGACGTCTTCGACTTGATCGCTGATCACGCATGACCCGCCCGCAGGAAAGGAGACTGCCATGTCATCACCCAACGAGGCTTTCCTGCGGGCGCTGCCGGAGTACCGGCGTGCGAAGCGTGAAGCCCAGGAGTCGACACGGACCCTCGAACGGATCGTCGCCCGCATGGAAAGCGAACTGAGTCGGCCTGATCCTGACCTGGTTGAGATCGCCCATGAGGCCGCGGAAGCGTTGCGCGGGCACCAGCCGGGGATGTCCCGGCGGATGTGGGAGACAGCCACCTTGCTTCACCAACGCACGAAGGACCGGCCGAAGGTCGTCTGTCTTTGCGGCTCGACCCGCTTCTATGAGACATGGCAGCAGGCCAACTTCGATGAAACCTGCGCCGGCAACATCATCCTGTCGGTCGGATTCTACCCGCACGCCGAGGACAAGGCGCATGCAGCGCACGTCGGAATCACGCCCGAGCAGAAGGTCGCGCTCGACGAGCTACACAAGCGCAAGATTGACCTTGCCGACGAGGTGTATGTCCTCAACGT
>JAJYSZ010000194.1 GCA_021793315.1 Bacillota bacterium
GTTCCACGACGGCGTGACGCGCGGCGGGGAGGTGGTGGCGTACGATCGCCTCTACGACCTCGCGCTTGTGCGCACGCGCCCGCCCGTTCAGCAGGACCTCTCGCTGGCGTCGGGAGAGGACCTGCGTCCGGGTGAGCTCGTGCTCGCGGTGGGCAATCCCTTCGGCTTCGACTGGACCGTGACGCTCGGCGTCGTCTCCGCGGTGGAGCGCATGGTCGGTCCGCTCGACGGGCTGGTGCAGACCGACGCCGCGATCAACCCCGGCAACTCGGGCGGAGCGCTTGCGGATCTCGAGGGGCGGCTCGTCGGCATTCCGACGATGATCGTAGCGGCCGGGCAGAACCTCGGCTTCGCCATCCCCGCCTGGCAGGTGGAACTGGCCTTGGGGCAGTTCCGGCAGCTGGGCCGCGCCCAGCATCCCTGGATCGGCATCCGCGGCGCGACGGAGGTCGTGTCGCCCGAACTCGCCAGCATGCTCGAGCTGCCCGAGCAGCGCGGGGTGGTGGCGGTCACGGTGGAGGATGGCGGACCGTCGGAGGCCGCCGGACTCCTGCCGTTCGACGTCATCACGGCGGCCGGCGGCAGCCCGACGCCGTCGCTCGCAGCCCTCCGGCGCGTGGTGCGCGCCACCCCCGTCGGGCAGGCGCTCGAACTCCGCATCCTGCGCCATGGCAGCCCGATGCTGCGGACGGTGCGGGTGCGGGAACTGCCGCCTGTTTACACGCTCTAGGTTCGCGAAAGGAAATCAGGAGGTGTCCGAGATGACGAAGATTGCAAGCTGGATCACCGCTGGCTCCGGACAGGAGGGCAAGGCACTGGCCGGCGTGCGCATCGCGGCGCGTCTCAAGCAGAGCGGCAGGGCGGAGACGAAGGTCGTGTTCTTCGGCCCCGGGGTGCAGCTCCTGGACGAGGCGTCAGGCGAGTTGCGCGAGGCGCTCGAGTCCCTGAAGGGTGCAGGTGTGCCGATCCTCGCCTGCCAGTTCAACGCGCAGCAGCTCGGAGCGACCGATCGCCTCAAGGCGTACGGCGTCGATCTGCAGAGTGCGGGCGACGTGCTTGTCCAGCTGACCGAGGAAGGCTACCAGGTGGTCGGGTACTGAGACGGACGGAAGGCTGTGCAACGTGCAGCGATCGGTGCTAGCATGGACGCAGGACCGCTAGGGGAGCCTCGGCGAGGCTGAGAGGCAGCGCGCTGCCGACCCTTCGAACCTGAACTGGGTGATGCCAGCGTAGGGAAGCGTCTGCGAGTCGGACCGCCACCCTGCGGGGTGGCGGTCCTTACGTCCTCCGGGAGGAATGCAGATGCCTGAGTTGCCCGCCGTAGGCAAGATATCCCCCGAGATCTTCCAGGACCTCATCTACCCGCGCCTCGGCGCCGCCCGCGGGGAGGTGCTCGTCGGACCGCGCTCCGGCGTGGACATCGCCGTGGTGCGCACAGCCCCTGGCCGGGTCATGGCCACCACCTGCGACCCCGTCTTCGTGGTACCGCAGTACGGCATGAAGCGCGCGGCCTGGTTCGCCATCCACATCCTCGCCTCGGACGTCGCCACCTCCGGCCTGCCGCCGGCCTACATGGCGATCGACCTCAACCTGCCGCTCGAGATCACGGAGGCCGAACTCACCGAACTCTGGGACGGCATGCACCGCACCAGCGAGGAGCTCGGCATGGCGGTCATCTCCGGCCACACGGCGCGCTACGAAGGCTGCGCCTACCCGATGGTCGGCGGGGCGACGGTGATCGCCGTGGGCGACGAGGACAAGTACGTCACCCCGGAGATGGCGAGGCCGGGTGACGTCGTGATGTGCACCAAGGGCGCGGCGATCGAGGCGACCGGACTCTTCGGCGTCACGTTCCCTGACCAACTCGCCCAGCGTATCGGCGGCGACCTTGCGCAGAAGGCGCAGGACCTCTTCTACCAGATGAGCGTCGTACGCGACGCCATGGCCGCGGCCAGCTACGGCGTGCGCGCGCACGGCGTCACCGCAATGCACGACGCGACGGAGTGCGGCGTGCTGGGCGGCGTGTTCGAGATCGCGCAGGCGTCCCAGGTCGGGGTGCGGCTCGATGCGCGGGCCGTGCCCGTGCGCGAGGAGACGGCGGCGCTCTGCAGCTATCTCGGCATCGACCCCCTGGCGGCGATCTCCGAAGGCACCCTGCTCCTGACGGCGCGTCCCGAGCATGCGGACGGCGTGCGCCAGGCCCTGGCCGCCGAGGGCATCCCGGCGCAGCCGATCGGCGAGATCCTGCCGGCTGAGCGAGGCATGATCCGCACGACCGCAACTGGCGACCAGGAGCTCCAGCACCCGGGCGTCGACCCCTTCTGGGCCGCCTACGGCAGGGCCCTCGAGCTGGGACTTTGACGCCGGCGCGCATCCTCACCGTCGCCGGTTCCGATAGCGGCGGCGGCGCGGGCATCGAAGCGGACATCAAGACGATCGAGCGTCTCGGTGGCTATGCCATGGCAGCCGTCACGTCGGTGACGGCCCAGAACACCGTGGGGGTGCAGGGCATCTGGCCGCTGCCGCCCGAGGCGATCGAGGCGCAGATCCGCTCCTGCCGCGAGGACATCGGCATCGATGCCGCCAAGTGCGGCATGCTCGGTGGCACGGCGGCCGTGGAGGCAGCGGCCGCGGGTCTTGCGGCGGTGCCGGGTCTACTCCTCGTGGTGGACCCCGTCATGCGGGCCAAGGGCGGTGACAGGCTCCTGGCGCCGGAAGCCGAGCAGGCCCTGAGGAGATTGATCCTGCCGCTTGCGACGCTGGTGACGCCGAACCTGCCGGAAGCGGCAGCGCTGGTCGGGTACGAGGTCAAAAGCGCCCGCGAGCGCGAGCGCGCCGCGCAGGAACTGGTCGAGCTGGGCGCAGGGGCCGCGCTGATCAAGGGCGGACACGGCGACGGCGACGAGCTCGAGGACCTTCTCTACGACGGCAGCCGCTTCTACCGCTTCCGGGCGCGCCGCATCGCGACGAGACACACCCACGGCACAGGCTGCACCCTGTCCGCGGCCATCGCGACAGGACTCGGCCAGGGCCTCGACCTGCCTGCCGCGGTGGCGCGCGGCACCGCCTTCGTACAGACGGCCATCCGGCTCGCGCCGGGCCTTGGCGGCGGCCATGGGCCGCTCGACCATCATGCCGGCCAGCCCGCATGGCAGGAGGGATAACCTTGCCCAAAGCGGAGGACTTGGAACTGCAAGAAC
>JAJYSZ010000195.1 GCA_021793315.1 Bacillota bacterium
TCTCGAGTCCGTCTCGCCAATGCAGACCACACCAGCCTCTCGTCCGTAGCTCGGGGCGATGCACCCGCGATCGCACCGCCCGGCATACACCGCCGAGTGTCGTGTGTTGCGCGAAGGGTCTGCCGGGACTCGCCCTTGGCTACGCCACGGCGCGTATGACGCCCGTGACGTTCGACCCGACGGCGACACTGCGCAATCGAAATCGATCTGCCCTGCCGCCTCGACTGAGCTGCCGGAAAGGGGTATTCGTAAAAGTGGGTTGTAAAGTGTCCTATCAGTCAGCGCCGCACATTCTGACACAATCGCAAAAACGTGTTGTTTCCCTCGCGCCCCTCGCGCAAAATGTGGTTGTCGATAATCTTAAAAGTGTGTTGTTCTCCATGCTTCATCGCCATCTCACCCATCAGCGCCTCACCCTCGCTGCCATTGACGACCTGATCTCACGCGGTCGATGGCAGGACTGGGCTGAACTGCGCCGGGCGGTTCTGGCTGACCGCACCTTGCTGGACAAGGTGGAGCGGGTCTGTCGCCCCTACGCCTCCGACCCCTACGCCCAACGCCATCACTTCTGGATGCACTATGCCGAAGAACACCGCGCCGCTGCCTGACTGGGAACTCGTTCTGTCTTCCGCAGCACGGCTCCAGCGCATCTTGCCGGACGCCGTGCTGGTCGGAGGAACCGCCTCGGCCATCCACGCCGAGCATCGGTTCTCGTGTGACGCCCATCATGTGCTGACTGACCTGCGCCACCGCTTCGACGACGTGCTGGCGCAGCTTGAGTCGGTCGCGGGCTGGAAGACCGCCCGCGTACAACGCCCAGTGCTAATCCTTGGCAGCCTCGATGGCATCGAAACCGGGGTTCGCCAGCTTATCCGCGACGAGCCGTTGGAAACGACGGTCGTGAACTACCACGGTGCGCAAATCACGGTTCCCACCGAAGGTGAGATTCTGCGCATCAAGGGCGTATTGATCCTCAAGCGTAATGCCACGCGGGACTACCTCGATTTCGTGGCCTTGGCCGATCATATTGGCGATGAGGCCGTTGCCATCGCGCTGCAATCATTCGACCGGCTCTACCCGCAGAGCAGCGGCGAGTCGCCGCTACAGCAGTTGCAGGTTCAGCTTGCCAACGTACTGCCCTACGACTTGGAAGAAACTGAACTCAGCGAGTACAAAAACTTCGATCCACGCTGGCATGACTGGCAGTCCGTCAAAGCGGCTTGCTCGCACCTTGCAACCGTCATCTTTGACCGTGTGTGCGACATGGACTCGGATCGTTCCGATGACCAGGGGATGGAACCATGAAATTCGCACTGCAGAATCTCCCCAACGGCCAGACCCGTATGGTAGAGGCCGACGGCAATCCACTTGGTCAACGTGATGCCGATCGCTCGATCTTGCATGTTCTCCCGAAACTGCGGGTGCCCGCTGAAATACATGGGCACCCGTCCAAGGTCTTTGATGATGGCTTGAGGTGCGCTCACCACGTTGCAATCGGCGGTGACTCTCTCGAAGAAATCATCCAGGACTGGGAGTTCGATTACGACGCTGCTCACGCCCAGTCGTAACACATGCCCGCGAACATCCTGAACCTTCCGCAGTACCGTGTACTGCGGGTTGAAGAAACCAACCACGACTATCACGTCACCGCCGAGCCGGTGGACGTGACCTCGGCCTGTCCGCATTGCCAGTCCGACCGTCTGACCTCGTGGGGCACCCGCGAGCAGGTGTTCAAGGACTTGCCCATGCACGGCAAGCGCGTGGGCATCTACATCGACACCAAGCGGCTACGCTGCCAAGCGTGCGACAAGACTTTCTCGCAGGTGCTTCCCCTACTGGCCGAGAACCGGATGATGACCGACCGCTTGGTGAAGTGGATCGGGCAGCAGAGCTTGAAGCGCACCTTCACCTCGCTGGCGGACGAAACCGGCGTGGTCGAGGGGACAATCCGCAACATCTTCCGCGACTATATTAACGAGCTTGAGCAGACCGTCCGCTTCGAGACGCCGAAGTGGATGGGGATCGACGGAATCCACATCATCAACAGGCCGCGCTGCGTCGTCTCGAATATCCAGGACAACACCATCGTGGACATGCTGCGCAACCGCAACAAGGACACGGTGGCGAAATACCTGTTCAAGATGCCAAACCGGGACAAGGTGCAGTATGTGGCGATGGATATGTGGACACCTTACCGCGACGCGGTGAGCGCTGTATTGCCAGACGCCACTATCGTCATCGACAAGTTCCACGTCGTTCGGATGGCGAACGATGCGATGGAGAAGGCCCGCAAGGGGCTGAGGGGCGAACTGACCCTCAAACAGAAGCGCGGGCTGATGCACGACCGTTTCGTCATGCTCAAACGCGAGCGCGACCTGACCGACGAAGAACGGCTGAACCTCGATGGCTGGAGGAAGAACTATCCGGCCTTGGGTGAGGCGTACACGATCAAGGAAGGCTTCTACGGGGTCTATGAAGGAGCAGGCACGCCAGAGGATGCCTTGGCGCGCTACGAGGCGTGGTATAGAAGCATCTCGAGCGAGATTAGACCCTACTTCGCCGACTTGATCCGAGCCTTCCAGAACTGGCAGCCCTTCATCCTCAACTACTTCGAGCACCCGGTGACGAACGCCCATACCGAGTCGTTGAACAGTCTGATCCAGGTGATGAACCGCCTTGGCCGTGGCTACTCATTCGAGGCACTGCGGGCCAAGGTGCTGTTCACCGAAGGTATTCACAGCCACAGGCACAAGCGGCCAAGGTTCGCGCGCAAACCTGAGCCGGAGCCGGTCGAAATGGGTTATGGGCTGCCTGACGATGCTAGCGACTTCGGTCTACCGGTGATGGAGAAAGTGCGCCCTCCCGAAGCCTACGACCCACACAAGCATGAGAACCGGGAGAAGAACTACGGCGTGCACATATCAACACTCATCCGGCTCATCGAGTCCGGGGAGCTTTGACCCCATTCCAACCCACTTTTACGAACACCCCCGAAAAGATAGCCCCGCTGGGAATCCCGACCCTACCGGCGCCACCTCCAGGAGGCTCCCCTCGGAGGCGCCCGCGCAGCGATCGCGCCAGTGGCACAGCGGCGCCCCGCGCCCAGGGCCCCGCCGCTTTCCGAGGAATCCCCGGGGCCGCACACCGGCGCAGATGCCTCGGCGCGTGCCGCAGCGGCAAGCGAGCACGGCGCAGGGT
>JAJYSZ010000069.1 GCA_021793315.1 Bacillota bacterium
TGTCGAAGGAGCTGATCACGGTTGAAGGCGACCGGTATCGTTCGGGCGATCGACCAACTCGGCAGGATCGTGTTGCCGAAGTCGTTGCGCCAGGAGCAGGGCATTGAGTCGAAGGATGATGTGGAGATCTACGTTGAAGGCGAGGACATCATCCTTCAGAAGTACAAGCCGCGCTGCGTCTTCTGTGGCGAGAGCGAGGACCTAATGGAATTCAAGGGTAAGCTGGTCTGCCGGGAGTGTCGCACCGGCTTCGGGGGACTCTCCGGACACGCAGCCGATTAAGTACTGTGCCCTCCGAATTGCTCTTGGCCAGGCAGTACACAGTCACTACTCGCAGGAACTCCTTGCCAACCGTCGAAACGCTAAATCCCATCCTTTCGAAGGAGGCGCCGAGACATGAACGGAGAGATTCGCGCATGTGCTCACTGTGATGGCACGGGGAAATGCGACTGCAAAGAGTGTCAGGCGGGCTCTGGAGCCATGTACACAAAAGTGACTTGTAAGGTGTGCGGAGGCAAAGGTTCTGTCTGGGTCGGCCCTCTAAACGAAGACTCCTAGAGATAACATCCATTTAGCAGTAAGGCCGGCCAGCGGCCACTCTCGTTGTCGTCCCTATCCGATTTACGATCTCCTGATCCATCTGTGGCTTGGGAGACTGCGCCACGCCGAGATCTGCATTGCGCGCAGCCAACGCGCTATGCAGCTTGGTGTTCGCTCCCGCTCTGCTCGGTGCAGTGCACTAAGCGGCCGGTGCTGGTCCTGACACGAGAGCCACTTGCCAGCACCTGCCCTTCAGGCAGATGCCGGAAGCGTGTGATTGAATCCGCCGGGAGGAGTCCCTCACCTATCACTCAAAGGACTTCCAGGGGGTGCACCCACGATCTTAGAACCCATAGAGGTGCTGCCGCGCGTTGAACGCAGCGGGACCCCCCTCTAGCAGGTTCTCGGCGAGGGTTCGAACGGTCGCGTCGTCCAGAGAGCCGATGCCGTTTGCCACTGGCCAGCCATGCTGACCGTTACCTTCCAGCGCCACAATCAGCTCCGCGTCACCGAGCACGGGCACGTTCGCATTGTGCGTGCTGGTGATAACCTGCCGAGTGCCCTTCAACTCGCGAAGCCTCTGCACGATGCCGTCGTACACGAAACGGTTATCGAGATCATCTTCGGGCTGGTCGATCACCAAGGGCGCGCTCGAAGCCCCAAGCAGCAACAGCAGTAGAGCGGTCGCACGCTGTCCTTTGGATAGGTCGTCCAGACTGCGCAGCTCACGTGGGCCGGAGCCGGCACTGATATCTAGGCGTACGTCCGCCGCCTGGCCAACGGTTAGTTCCTCCAGTTCGCGGAAGAGCGGTTCTCCCGCGCTAAGGACGCTCGTCGCCTGCGCACCGCGCACTTCGAACTGCTTCTCGAGTTCTTGCGGACCACTACGTGCCGCCGCTACGAACCCGCGTGGCGAGAAGTCGTCGGTCTCCACAGCCGCCATGATCTGTGTACGAGCACCCTTGACGTGACGCTCGATTACCGTCTTGATGTGTGTACGATTAGGTGCTGCTGTCGGCCGAACGACCACAACGCCGTTCGTGGCAGCATTGGCCTTCCGAATTGCGCTGCTGAGCTCCTCTGACTGGCGGCTCTCGACAACCGCCAGCTGGCCCAGCAGTTCAAGCCGCTCGGCTTGCAGAGCGGCGATGTTGCCAGCGAGCGCAGGGCGGCGCTGTTCCTTGGCCTTCAGGACTTCAAGGGCCTTGGTCGTCGTCAGGTACTTGTCTGGGTCGTGTCCATCCTCAACGAGGCTACGAAGTACTTCCGCGTGGCCCTCGCGTAGCGGATCGGTCGTGGTCTTCCAGCCGGTCTTCGCGTCTGCAATTTCACGTTCGGCCTCGTCAAGCGCGACCATCATCGCGGCTGACATCTCAGTGATCTTCTGATGCAGTGTAGTGGTGGTCATTACGACTCGCCGCAACGTTTCCTTCTGGGGCGACGTGTCGATATTGGGCAGGTCAGCGATAAGCGCCGTGACTACGTCGTTCTCCTTAAGCGGCATTAGCACTTCGCGAACTGCAGTAACGCGGTCGATTCCCTCGGCGAAAACGCTTTCGTCAGTGTCGAGCTGCTTTAACTCCTGCAGCCTAGTTGGCAGGTCGGTGGCAGTGTACTGCGCGACGTGCTGCTCCAAACGCGGGATGTCGGTTAGTTGGGCCTCAAGATCGTCGCGACTCTTCTCGGCGGCGGCGAGCTTGCGTCGATTTTCTCGGAGCTTCTCGCGTATCGCGTCGTATCCGGCGTCCGGGCCGATGGAGCCGGCAAAGCGTTGCAGCATGCGCGCAACGTTGGCTTTGTCGTGAGCCAGCTCCGCCAGCTCGTGCTGGCCGAAGACCTCCACCATGCCAATAACGTCTGCGGGCAGGAGATTAATGACAGTGCCGCTGGAGTCGCGTACCACTGGTGGGTTGGGCACCGATCGTTCGATCGTGTAGCGCTGCGGCGTGGGTGAAGAGGTTTCGACCTCGATCCGAACCGTAGTTCCGGAACGAAGAACGCCGTTCACGATCGCGGTGTGATCCCGTCGAGCATCTTCGCCGATCGGTTCAATGTTGAGTGCGTAACGTAGACTCTCCACGACGGTCGACTTGCCGGTTCCGCGGCCGCCAATGAGCGCAGTGAGATCGGGGGAAATTGGAATTGTCACACTGTCTAGGAAGCCACCGGCCCATGAGATCTGCCGGATTAGCGGGCGCGGTGATGAGGTCGGGTCGTTAATCGCGATACGTGTGGTCGGCGTGCGCACGGCCAGCTTGATGCTTTCAAGCCGAAGCGAGTTCACCTTGAACCAGGTCGTCGCGCCTGTGTGCCCGAGCGCTTCGGGCCGGCAGATGTCGTCCGCATAAATCACGGTGAGCGGATGGTCGCGATCGAAGGGTTTGCGACCCTTGCAGATGGCGTCTTGATCTTTTGCGGGCGGTTGTCCTGGCGTGACTGCAATCGCGTGGAGGTCAGGGTTGGTGACCATTTTCACTAACGGTGTGCCGTTGCGTCCCGTCAGCATGCCCCCGTTGGCGACATTGACATGAGCCGGGATAACCAGCGCATCACGCTCATCCATCTCGCGCAAGATGTCCCTAAACGATCGGCCGGTCGTCCCGTTGGCGCAGCCTGGAGTAGCCCCGCAGACACCGATTGCGGCGTTAATGTCGGCGAAGTCGGTGCCGACTTCGAACACTACGAGTAGGTGAATGCCTTCTTCAGAGTTCGCCTCAAAGCCAGGAAGCGCGACAATACCGCTCTTTGTCGCGGCATCAATCAATGACCGTGCGCTGTCGACGCACCAGTGGTCGGTGACGGCGATCAAATCGATGCCCTCGGCCGCACACCGCTCGAGAATCGCAGTATTGTAGGACTCCTCATCCTTGAAAGTGTTTGACGGCGCACCCTTGCCCGTGTAGCCATACGGATTGACCTGCAGCGCAGCCTTGATCCAACGCGCTCCGACCTGGTAGACGTCGGTCAGGGCACGGCGCCTTTGGTCCGCTCCCAATCCTTGGCGGCTAGCAGCTTCGCGTTTGCCTTTCGCCACAGTTGTCCTCCTCGTCACGGGCTACGCCGCGCCCTGCTTTGGCTCCTACTGTGTGCCGTCGTTCGCCACGGGTCATCACAGTCCTGCCAACAATTAGGCGAAGCGGAAGGAAACCTGTCCTCGTTAGACGAAACGGAAGCCGACCGATCCGCGACGGAGGAATACGGCCTCCGCGGCGCGGCTCGGCGGGTATGTTTCGGCTAAAGGTCCATTTGCGAGGAGGTAAGATCGTGGCAAATTACTCGGCCTGGCGACTGTATACTGAGGTAGACGTAAAGACTAATGCCCCACAAACTGCAGGTGTTTACCTTATTCAATGTCACGTGGAGAACTCAAGTCCCGTCGTGCGTTACGTCGGCCAAGCGAGCAACCTGCGGTCCCGCCTCCTCGATCACCTCGGAAGCGGGGAGACAAACGACTGTCTAGTAGAGCACCGCAGGCACACGCAAGACTACTGCTGGATAGAGCTCTCCAAACAGTCCGAACGCGACACTGAGGAGTCGAGCAAGATCAAGAAGTACCAGCCCCTGTGCAATACCCAGGGTAAATAGCCCCTAAGGGCCCCCGCGTCGTCTGATTCGCTAAATCGGCTACCAAGGTTCCGACAGCTTACGGACCACATCCGCACGTGCCAACACTTGCGAGCAGGTCTCCCATCGGTGCTCATTTGGATTAATTGTCTCCTGGTAACGGATCTCGAACGCATTTTGCGCCTGCTCGCGCATGTGCAGGTACTTGTCGACCATCTCCCCGAGTGCCTCTTCCGAGTCAATCCAGTCGTCGTCGATGACATCGGGGAGCCCACCGAAAAGGTCATAGCGGTCTTGCATGCGTTCCGACAGGACGTGGTAGACCTTCTCGTCCTGCGTCCCCTGGTAAACCAAGTTGAGCATGTCGACGGTGGTCCGGGCCTGGCCAATGCGCTTGATCCGTCCGAGGCGTTGCTCGAGCCGCGCAGGATTCCAGGGTAGATCGACGTTAATGAGAGTGCCAAGCGTCTGGAGATTCAAGCCCTCACCGGCAGCGTCCGTAGCCACCACTAGCCTGATCTCGCGCGCCTTGACAGCACCCTTGATCGCCTCGCGGTCTAGTGACGAAAACGTACCGCCTTGGAACACGCCGCTGCGGCCTGCGCCTGCGTACACTGCGATCGGCTCTTGTAGCAGCGTCGTTCCAAGTTCCGACCCCAGCCAAAAGGCTGTGTCGTAGTACTGGCTGAAGACAATGCACCCATGCTCAAGCCAAGTCTTCCCCTCCGTGCGATGCTCAGTGAGAAAGTAGCGCACTGCGCCAAGTTTGGGGTCATGTGCCTCGGAGCGAGAGAACTCCTCGACGATGACCCGTAGGTAGGCGGCCTCCTCGGACGTGAGTGTCTTAAGGGCCTCCTCGGTGGAGGTGGGCAGTTCGCCGTCGCCGGCATCGTCCAGCCGCTCCCGGCGAAGCAGGCGCTCAGCTGTGGCCTTTCCAGACGCGAAACTCGAGCAGATGCGCTGCAGGAGGATCGCCTTCGTTAGACCCGCACCTTGCTGTCGCCGCCGCATAGCCTTGGCGAAGTTCTCGCCGGCCTCGTAGGCCTGTTCGAAAGGATAATTGGTCAGCAAGCCAAGTCCCTGGAACGGGGCGCCACCGTACGTGTTGGCAGACGCACCTACTGCCGGGTGGACAGTCACGCCGATCCGCTCCAGTAGGCCATCATCTTCGAGCGCTTGGCGCTGGCGCAGGACCGTGTGGCGAACGACTGGGTTGTGATCGCGGAAGAACATCGGTGCGAGTGCCTCGCGAACCGTCTGCTGCGCAGGGTAGTCGAGCGCACTGAACGGTCGGTTTACGAAGAACTCGTCGGTCCCTAAGCCGAGGTGCAAGCGTAGCTTGGCAAATACGGCGTTCTCTGCGCCGGGCGGCAGTGGGTTGCGCAGCCAGTCCCATGCTTCCCGCACATCTTTCGGGCTCTCCTTGCCCTTCACGATCGGCAGCGCACCATCCACGCTTGCCCACGGCCTGTACGCCGACGTTTGCCCGAGCACGAATTCAGCCCCGGCATTCAGGATGCCGAGCAGATCCCAGAGCTCCGATACGTCAGTCTGGATCGGGGTTGCCGTACCAAGCAGCAGGTGCTTTGCATGTGGACCTATCTGGGTCATGAACTCAAGAAGGTGCGTCTCTTGTTCTGCCTCGCGATGGCCGAGGCCGCGATGTCGTCTTGCCCTATGCGCCTCGTCGAGTATCACCGTGCCATATCTGCCCGGGCGGTCCAGCAGATGCTGTACCTCGGTCGAGCCTCGGGAGATTAACCCCGTCGAAACGATGCCGATCTGGCAGGGGCAGTGAGCCACCTCTGCCACTCCCTGTCCCCGCAGCACTCTTCCCCTCACATCAACCCAGACTTTGTCGACGGAAGACCAGACGGCGCTCGGCACGCCCAGCTTGTCCTCGAGTTCCACCTGCCACTGCAGCGTCAGCGCGGCCGGACATAGGATCAGCACGGGCCCGTCACCGAGCAAGGCCGAAATCACCGCGCTAGCCGCCAGCGACAGCGTCTTGCCGAGCCCGACCTCGTCAGCCAGGAGTAGCCTAACCATCCCGTAGAGCTCCCGGTGCTTCAGGAACATGGTCACGAAAGAACGCTGCCAAGGCTGCAACTGCTCGCCGCCGAGGTAGATAGGGCTCTCGGCGAGGGCGGCCGCCGGCACATCGTCGGGGCGGGTATCCTCGAAGCGGACCTCCGCTCGGGTGGCAATGCGGCCTATTTGCACGACAATGGCGTCGGGGAGCGGATACGCGTCTTTCCATAGCTCAGCAAACTCCGCCTCGACCCAGGCAACACCCTCGGGCGACAGGTCCTCCCACACGATTTCGTAGTTGTCTGTGAAGGCACGCCCAGTCTCGTTAGCGGAACCGAGGAAGGCAACCTTCCGGCCGTCCTTCCGTTCGATGACGCCAGCCTTGCCATGAAGGAAGAGTCGGCTCTTGGGCACGACCCTAACCTCCACGCGACCGCTGCGCAGAAGGTCGTAAAGCCTTAAGTACCCTTCCCGGTGCAAGGCGGCTTCAACGGCCGGGTCTATGGCGTTCCAGCGCTCCTTGATCGCCGTCTCACGCGCGTACTTGGAGACGGTCACGTCCAGTACGTCGAGTTCGCTGTTGCAGACGATCTGGACCTCCGGTATGGCAGAGATCTCTTCTCCAATGAGCTCGAAGATGGAACTGCGAAAGTACCCGGCGATCCGTTTGTAGGAGCGGGCGCCCACAAGGTTCGGTTTGAGGAAGTCCCGTGTTAGGTTCGAAAGGCGCGACGACAGGCGGCGAATATTGCTCGTGGTCATGTCACCCCAGTCGGTGGTTCTTGATCAGCTCGCGCACCACGCGCGCGGCACTTCCTTCATCAGATCGCAGGTGATCGAGACGACTAGCCAGGAATCCTGCCAGTTCGGCCGCCAGGTCACGCTGGATCCCGTCACTGTAGTAGTTCTGGACGTTGAGCGAAAGGTGCGTAAGCACTGTGTCGCCGTCCACGTTCTTCCCTAGTTCCATCATGGCAAAGAGCACAGCCCGCAGAACTGAGGCCCTCAATTCAGAGCCTTCGCCCGACTCGCCGCGGCCAAACTCCGAAGCACTCTTCAACCGAGCGCCGTTTGCGCGCTGATTGCCCATAAGCGCGTGGAAGTCGCGTACCTTGAAGGCCTTCGCAAAGTTCTGGTAGTTGTCGAGCGTGCTTAGCCCATTTGCCTCCATGTCGAGCATCTTGAGGTAGAACCGCTCTGCTCCGGAGAGGCGATCCCAGAACCTCTTTTCTATCCCATTGGGGACGAGGTACTGGTTCGCGGCACTCACCGCGAAGTCGATCAACTCATCAACGAAGTGCCGCTCACCCCTCACCCGCGGCCGGCTGGCCTCGGACGCCATGTCGCGGCCATCGATGTAAGCATAGGTAGTCAGGACGCGCAGCGCGGCCGCGTAGCCCGCCATTTGCAGGTCCGCGTCTTCGAACACGTTCTCGTCACGGTAGAGGCCCTTGGCCTCCTGGTTCAGCCCGGTCAACATCTGCACCTGTGCCTCGACCGCATCTTGCAGTTCCCAGGCAAGATCGTCGCGGGTGATGCGACGAATGCCCTGGCGCTTGCGGCAGACGAGTAGCACGGTGCCCTTGACGTAGCTGCCCTCGCGCAGGGCGCTGTCGGTTTCGGTGGCCACGTACCAGGCGGCCGTCACGTGCAGGCCCGATGCCCAGACAATGTTCGCCATGTCCGACCAGATGGCCCCAGACTGATGTGTAAACATAATGACTTGGATGCCGTTGTCGGGCATGAGATCGGTCATGCGGCGGTAGGCAGCCACCATGCCGTGGCGGAAGTCGTCATCCTCGCCTTTGATGGCAAGTGCCCGCCTGCTGTCCCATGTCCAGTCTGCGAACTCTTTTGGTGGGTTCTGGCGCAGCCAACCGATGAAGAACTCGAGGATTTCTTCGTACTTGACCGCGTCGCCATAGGGCGGGTCAGTGATGTAGATGTCACTTTCCTCTGCTGTCTGATCGGCTGGAGCCGCCACGACTGTCAGTGAGAGGTTGTCGCCTAGCGGAAAGTTCTTGTAGGGTTGTTTCAAAAAGTTTGCGGCGTATTCCGAGCCTCGGCACCCGTAGTTGAATAGCGTATTAAGAGCTTGGTTATCAAATATCCCAGCGGTGAGTCCACCTCCACCTCCACCTGGGTGCCAGCGGCTTGAACGAGAACTGTTGTTGAGAGATTGACTCAACCCGAACTTCAACTTGGCGTCACTGCGCCGGTTCACCAACCCTGCCAGCATCAACTGCCTCGGGTTAAACAAGTGATGCCAGTACGTCCATCCGCGCTCTCGATAGAGGCGTTCGGTCTCGTCGCCCGGCTCAATGCGCATGTCGGGAATCCAGCCCTTGTCCTGCCACTCGGTTAGGTGCTGACTGATGAACTCGTCCACTGTGCGCTCGCGAGCCACGTCCTCGGGCGCAACCGCACGGAACTCGTACTCGTCGCTTCTGCGGCCCACCTTCGGCCGCATCCACTGCACGCAGTAGAGCCGTTCCTGGAAGATGTCATCCGCTTGAGGCTTGAACTGGTGCTTCTCCCAAGGGCGCAGGCGGTTGCCGGTGTTGCCGTCAGGCCTGCGGTAGTCGCCACGCAAGGTCGAAATCTTGGTACGGTACTCAGTGCTGCCCACCGTATGAACCATGTAGGGGTCCTGCCCGCGCCCGGCCGATTGAACGGTC
The DNA here is from genome assembly GCA_021793315.1 of Bacillota bacterium. Taxonomy (GTDB): domain Bacteria; phylum Bacillota; class Sulfobacillia; order JAJZYS01; family JAJYTV01; genus JAJZQO01. Next base: position 8,814 of record JAJYSZ010000069.1, read on the forward strand.
CCCTTCTCTGCCGCGGTCATCTCCTCATCGCTCACACCTGATCGGATCGCAATATCGTAGCGCTGGTTCTGGGGGTCCGGCACCAGTTCCGCGATGACGTGGTAGCCTTTACTTACGACCAGTGTCGGCAGTAACGGGACCATCCACCCAGTCTGCGGACAGCGCACCTCAACACAATAAAGGAAGACCTTTGCACGCCAGCCATGTCCGTCCGTTTCCACACCGAGCCGGTCGATCTCCGCCTGTATCTCGCGTACAAGGCTCTCCTGGCTTTGCCGAAGCGCCTCATGGCTCTCCGGTGAGCCACCAACGATGTTGAGAGCGCCCCAGGTAAGCATGCAGGCTACGGGGTTCAAGTCGGATGCATATACATCGCAGCCAAGACGCGCAGCCTCGAACGGGATCTGACCAGACCCACAGAACGTATCGGCTACGCGGGGACGGTGTCCGAAACGCATGATGCCGAGCTGCTCCACAATCTCGGGGAAAGAGTGAGCACTGGTGCCCAGGTACGCGTTGACCGATTGCCAAATGTGGACATGGACTGTATCCCCCAGTTCTTCTGGGCGGTAGGCGTCGTTCACGCGGTTGCGGTAGGCTGCAGACAAGTTCTCTTTTGTTGCGCTACGCCGCTTCTGGCGCAAGGCGAGCGAGGCGTCATCCATGGCCATGAGCTGCTCGAAAACTTCAAGATCCCGCACCGGATCGTCAGTTGCCGGCAGCAGACAGCCAAGAACGCATGCCTTGGCGAGAATCAGCGGCTTGCGTCCCTTCCAGTAGGAACCGAGGGCCGTGAGAGTCTTGCCATGCACGGCCATCTGTTCCTTGTAGGACTCTGCAGACAGCTTCTGCACGGGCAATAGCCGCTCGATCAACGCCGGAGCGTCCTTCAGTGAGAATGGCTCGACCACTGGCTTCACTGCGCCACCTCAAAGAGCGGCAATACCGACTGGCCGCCGTCGCTCGAGCGGTGGCTACGCCTGGCCGAAGCGGGCTTCTCGCCGTCGGAGAGCGCGTGGAAGAGCGCGCGCCGCCAACCGCGCTGCGCGTCCCCGGCAAGGCCCGCCTCGGCCGCCGTGGTCGAAAAGAGCCACCAGCGCTCCTCCGGGCGCAATGCCGCCCACTTGCGGCAGATGACGGGAATCTGCTCATCAGTGGCGGTTTCCGCCGCCCACGCGAGCACGCAAAGCTCCTTACCGAGCAGCCGGTCCACGGAGTTGTTGCCAACGTGCCAGCGACCGGTCGGGGTCTTGGCGGCCTTGAGGCGGTCGTTGAACTCGCGTCGCGCCGTCTCCGCAATCGCGGACCACACGCGCCGCTCCAGTACCACGCGCTCTTCCTCACCCGGAGTGCCCACTTCGCGTTCCGCGTAACCGAAGTCCTCGACGATCCTCACGGGCGTGCTACGTGACGAGCCGACCTCAACGCGGAAGATGTGGACGCCAGGAGTGTCTGCTGCCCCGAAACCGCTGAACCTTAACGGCTCGCTCATTGCTCCACCCCCTCGGGGCGCAACTCGATACCGAGCGCATCAGCGAATGCCTTGAGATCATGCCCGAGTTTGAATCTAGCGCTAGCGAACTGCATGGTGATGACCTCGTCAGGCGGAAATTTCGCCTGCGACCTCGTCAGCATGTCCTCTATGAAGGCCACGTCCACGGGTACTTCTCCGATCATAACCGAAATGACTCGGTTCCCCTGCCCAACTGTGAAGGAAACGCCCTGGAATGTGGCAGACCGCTCTTTCGCTAGTTGCAATCCCTGGAACGTCTTTGCACGTGAATCGAGTCGATAGGGGCTACGCGACGAAATCAGGCTGGCTGGCTCGTTATCCTTGATCTCAGGCGTCTTCCGGCCGGCGGCAGGGAATCGGAAGGCATCCTTCTTCTCGAGGCCGTCAGCTTCTGCAAATACCGAGAGCAGGACATCCTCGTCGCCGATGGGGACTGGGCCGATGTACAGCGTGCCGTTGCGCGGCTCGCTGCCGTCCAGCGTATAGCGCAGAGCACCCTTCGGTACGACGAAGAGGAATACCTTGCGCTGCCCATCCTGCTGCACAAGCTGGTTGCGGATGACGATCTGGTTCTCCCAGGTCACAGGGTCGCCCGTTTCGTGCTGGCGTGACGGATCCACGACGAGGAAGTGAACACGTAGCGCGCTCGTCTCAAGCGTGTTCTCTTTGACTTGTGGGCTTGCTTCGGAAACTGTGGCGTCCTCGGCGTAGTGGATGCGCGGTGCGGGCCCTGCGTTCTGAGGCTGGACCTGTAGGCGCACCATGCCGTTGTCGTCCGGCTTGCCGGCCACCGTGACCTGCACCGATGTCCGCTTCTTCTTCGGTCGCATGGTCACGTAGCCGTTGCCGAGGTCCTCCCACAAGCCCCGCATGCAAGCGGTCGACTTGAGCGTCGCCAGGCCGCGCGGCGGCAGCCATGGCATGCCGGCCTGCTCGGTATAGCGATCCTCTACGTCCGCCCAACGGGCCTCGTCCTGCCCTTGCGGCCAGAGGAGGGATTCGGCCTTCTCGCGGATGCTGTCGAACTCCTTCTCGATGTCCAGGTACAGTTTGAGTGGATGGCTTGTCAGCGTCTTCTCGATCTGCTCCTCGCCGTTAAAGGGCTTGGTGGCGTCGCGCGTGGGGTCAAGCGGCTTTTGTGCCAGCTGCGGGCCCCTGTCCGGGCGCTGAATCGGGAAGAGGACCTTATCGAATAGGCCCAGCACGGTAGAGGTGAAAAGTTGCTCGTAGGTGTCGGACTTCTCGTCGAGATCCTTGCGCTGGGGCTGGCCTTCCAGAATGCGCTTCCGGGCCTGCTGCGCGGCGTAGACCTGCTGCGCGGCCTTCTCCACGCTGCCCATGTCAGTCCTGTCGCCCGTAAGGACGCAGAGGTTGTTCTTGGACCCGAGCCCATCGAAGAACCGCGCCACCTCTTCGGGCGGGATCTTCGAGTCCGGGCTGATGATCAGGAGGAGCCGCTCCCTGCGAATCCGGGCATAGACATCATCCAACTTCGGTAGCGGCAACACGTCGTCGTAACAGGCCTTGCGCGAGGCCTTGAACATGGCGGACAGCCTGCTGCGGATGAGATCGTCGATCTGGTTCGGCGGCGCGCTCTTGGCTAGGTTCTCGAGGAGCTTCTGCAGATTCTCCTGCCGGTCGAAATAGTAGCGGCCTTCGGGCGTGTGGTGTAGGTACCATGTCGTGTCCCGCAGAGTGTCGAACGCCGCGAGGAAGTCGGACGGCTCGTAGAGCGGGGTGATCAGGCCCTCGACCATCTCTTCGCGCGTCAGCCCCTTGACCGAGTTGACGGCCGTCGACATGCTGGCGGTCAGGAGCAGGGACGCCACTTGCGCGGCCGTGTCCTTGCCCGTCTGCAGGTCGATCAGTTGCGCACGCGCCCCCTGTCCGGCATCCCAGATGTCGTTGGCGATGGCGTCGCGCAGGCCGGAGATCTCCGCGAGCTTGTCGCGCACTTCGCGGATTGCGAGGTCGAAGTGCTGCGGGCCGACCAGGAAGACGTCATTGCTTGGACGCTCCCAGACCGACCGCATGAGGAGCGACACGAGCTCGATCAGGCCGCGGGTCTGCTTGAACTGCTCGTTTTCCTTGAAGAGCGCGATGATGTTCTTCAGCCGCGGGTGGAAGGGGTAGGTGTCGGCAATCTCGTCCGCGACCGCTTCCTGACCACGAACCGTCGTCTTGGCCCTCTTGGCCTCATCGAGCTTTCGGCCGTACGCTTCGGCCACGTCGTCGATCACGGTGCTGTCGGGCAGAGACAGGAGCAGACGCTTGCGCAGGATGTTGTAGATCTCGTTGGTCGAGAGGTCGACCGGGGTGATGCTGCGCTCCTGGCGGCCGAGTTCGGCGCGGGCATTGTCGAGGGCCCTTTGGATCAGGCGACCGCCCTCGTGGTAGCTGGCGGAAAGGTCGGAGATAACGACGCAAACGTCCTTCTTCTTGCCGGCGGCGGTGAGGAGATTCGCGAACGCGCGGGTGGCGATGTCGGCGACGGTACCAGCCCCGACGGGCTTCGTGGCGAGGTCCTCGAAGTACGGCGGCAGCTCATCGAGCAGGATGAGCACAGGGCCCACGCCGTCGAAGAGACGCAGCCACGCTTGCTCGTCCGGCGCCTTGGGCCCCGAGGCCCAGAACTCGCGGAATAGATCGGGTCTGCCAATTTGCTGTGCAATCTCGCCCCAGAAGAAGTGATCCGGGCTGTTGCGGCCGTTGAACGCTGCCACGCTGGCGTTCAGGAAGGCCTCGTTACGGTGCGACTCGGAGAAGTACCTCCGGCGCAGGTCTGGATGTTTGGCCAGAAGACCGAATCCCACAAGCAGATGCGTCTTGCCGCCGCCCATCGCCTGCTTAAGGTGGAAGACCGCCTGCGACGACTTCCCGGCCAGACGAGCGAGGCCTTCCTCGACGAGATCCCGCATGCCTTGAGTGATGTAGGTCTTATCGAAGAACGCGACCCCGTCACCTTCGTCTCGTATCAGCTCGTCGAGTTGTTCGACCTGGTCGCTGAGTTTAATCGAAAGGGCGTTGGACTGGAGCTGGCATGCGTCACGGACCGTCTTCATGCGAACGCCTCTCCCTTGGCAGCCGAGAACTCATGTCGGACGTTCTTCGCGCTCGGGTGTGGCGTATCCTACCAGTCGGCTGAAACTGAGGGTGGTCCATAAGGAAGTCCTTATGGGCAGGGGGCCAGGGGGCCGGTGCGAAGCGGTTTGCGAGGGCAGAAATCGCACCCCCTTTTCGGGCCCCCCTAGGGGGTTGAGGGTGCTCTGCAAATCTTGCGCCGCATCGCCGCAACCTGCCGGGACTCAGAGCACCCTAGAACCTTGGTCGGCGTGGCCCAGGCGGCCGGACGACCCCTGCGGCCCTTCCGCCTATAGGACTACCCGTTACCCACAACCTAGCCGCTGGACGGTGGGCCGTGCAGCGCATGCTACGGCTCTGGCACCTGCGCGGATTGCAGTGGATCTGACCATGCAGCCAGAGAGAGGGAGCGTGTGGCGCGGGGGGACTTGAGACGAGAGTCAGAGGGCGACTCTCATCGATGCCAGAAGGACAATCCAGACGACGCAACTGACTGCACCGGCGACCAGACGAATGCGTATGGAGCGACCTTTGGACAACAGCTGCCCCAGTATGAACACCGGCCACAGCAGTGTGTATAAGCCGATAGAGAGGACACCAGCATAGCTGAAGGCAAGCCCGAGGGCGACTGCGATCACGTAGGCCCAGGTGAAGCCACGCACGAGCCCCACGATTCCCAAGCCAATGCTAGCCAGACCCATAAGCCACAGCACAACTGCGACGATGAACCACAGTGCCTGCGTCATCGCTCTCACGTCCTCCCGATCGATTGCGCGGTTACGGTCCAGTGCCACGGCCATATCCGGGCAGCCAGCTCATCTGCGTGCTAGGACAGTTGGACAACTCTCACATGACCAAGTCTGCAAGAGCGCGAGCCACCCCGACGTACCGGTAGGCGAATCCGCTCCGCAACGCGCGCTCTGGCAAGGCGCGCTGACCGGAAAGCAGAAGGGCGTCAGCCATCTCGCCCAGGGCGATCCGCAGCCCGAAGGCTGGAGCCGGTACAACTGAAGGGCGTCCGAGAGCACGGCCCAGCGCTGCGGCGAACGTCCGGTTCGTCACTGGCTCCGGCGACGTGATGTGCAGCGGGCCGGAAAGGTCGTCCCGGCCGATGATGTGCCGGATGAGTGCCACGGCGTCCTCGCGATGAATCCATGGCATCCACTGCCGACCGTCGCCCAGCGGCCCGCCCACGAACAGCCGGAAGGGCAGGGCCAGGCGGGGCAGGGCGCCGCCGTCCGGGGCCAACACCAGGCCGGTGCGAAGCAGCGCGACACGGGCGCCCAGAGCCTCCGCCTTGCGCGCCTCGGCCTCCCACGCCAGGCACACCTCGGCCAAGAAGTCCGTTCCGGGACCGTCCGGATCGATGTCGGAAATCGGATTCGCACCCTGTGCGCCGTAGTAGCCCACCGCCGACGCGCTCACCAGGCTGCGCGGGCGGGCCGTACCCTCTGCCATGGCTTCGACGAGGGCCGACGTGGCGATGAGACGGCTTCGAAGGATGCGCTCCTTGTGAGAAGGGCTCCACCGGCGGTCCGCCAAGGAGGCTCCAGCCAGGTTCACCACCGTGTCGGCCTCGGCAACGGCCCGTCGCCAGGCATGATCGTTGGCCCCATCACCCAACCATGGAATGGTGCGGGCGCCGACCGGGCGTCCGCTCCCCGCCCCGCGGCTGAGGACGGTCACTTCGTCGCCGCGGGCGGTCAGCGACTCGACGAGCGGACGTCCGAGAAAGCCTGTGCCGCCCGCCACCACCACGTTCACTGCGGTACCCTCCGCAGGGAGGGCCGCGTGCTCCGCCGCACCCGCGCAGCCGCGCGCAGCAGACGCCCCAGTCTGCGAGGGTCGATCACCAGCACCAGGGCAACGATGCCGTCAAGCTCGTCGTAGAACGCTTTGAGAGAACCGAGCCTTTCCGCGACAAAGCGTTGCTCATCACTGGGCGCGGCTGCCCTGGCCCGCCCGAGGCTCTGGTCCACCAAGGCGAACGAACGGTCGAACTCGGGCTTCTGCCGGCGGCTGAGCACGCGCCGAGAGATCTCCCAGAAGTCCGTCTCGGCCTCGAAGTAGACACGGCGGTCGCCGGGATGCACTCGGCGGCGCACCATCCCCAGGTGCTCCAGTGCACGGATCGACGTGCTGACGTTCCCCTTCGAGGTGCCGAGGGCGTCGGCGATGTCCCCCAGCGTCATCGGCTCAGCAGACAGATATAGGACCGCGAAGAGGGCACCGGTCACCTTGCCTACTCCCCAGAACGAGCTCTGTTGGCCAAGCGCCTCGACAAGCTCTGCCCGCGCGCGCACGAGTGCGTCTTCCATGCCTACACCACCAATCGTTCAGTACGTTTCGAACGTACTGCACTAGTTGCTTTCTGGCAAGGGCGAAGTTCGCGTCCCGTATGCCAAATCCACGAAACCAGGACAACCCCAAGGAGCGCGCCGACAGTACCGGACCGGTTTGCTTCACGGGGTTCGGGTATGCCGAACGGGACAAGCGCTCCTCGGAAGACGGCGGCCCTGGCGGCTACGCCCTCAGCCACTGCGCTACCGGCCAGCAGGAGCCAGATATGCCCATCCGAATCATGTAGTTACTTCTCTGTGTCCCCAAGCGATTAACGATTGGGGATGGGGGTGAACTCATGTCCCAGGCGGTGGACAGCATCGAAGACCTACCCGTTACCACAACGTACTGTAAGTGGTTGCCAAGTTAAGCAGCTCTTGTAGCAAGGATTTGGGAATGAAGATGTAGAAGGGGGTGGAAACGAGGAGGGATAGCATCGAGGCGTGGGCGGTGCACGAGTGCGGGCAGGCGGAGTTCGGTGATGGGCGGCTGGCGCAGCGGCTGATGACCACGGTGACAGCGCTGGCCGAGCACCCGAACGGGTCGTTGCCGGAGGCGGCGCGGTCTTGGAGCCGGCTGAAGGGGATGTACCGGTTCTTCGACAACGCCAGGGTTGGCGCCGATCGCATCCTCCTCTCGCACCGCAAGGCGACGGTCGGACGGATCAAGGGGCACCGCGTGGTGCTGGCGGTCCAGGACACGACGACGCTGAGTTTCTCCACGCACGACGAGGCCGAAGACTTGGGCCCGATCGGGTCGGACTACACGAGAGGGTTCTTCCTGCACTCCAGTCTGGCCCTCGACACCACTGGGATGCCGCTGGGGCTGCTGACCGCGCGGTTCTGGGCCAGGGACACCGGGGAGCCGCAGAAGCCACGCGATCCGGAGAGCCGGCGCTGGGCCCAGACGGTGCACGAGGTGCGCGAGATCGTGCCCAGGGACACGCGGGTCGTGGTGATCGGGGACCGCGAGAGCGACATCTTCCCGGTGTTCACCCAGGCCCAGGCGGACGGGTGCGACGTGCTGGTGCGCGCCACGCACAACCGCAAGCTGCAGGGCGAATGGCCTGACCTTGCGGCCGCAGCGGCCAGCGCGCCGCTGCTGGGCACGACAGAGATGGTCTTGCCCCGCGGCCGCGAGCGGCAGGAGAGAGTGGCTACCCTCGCGCTCCATGCCAAGGAGATCGTGCTGCCGGCGCCTGCAGCGCACCGCGGCCGCCACCCTGACCCGGTTCACCTGAGCGTCGTCTGCGCCTATGAGCTCGAGCCGCCGCAGGGCGAGACCCCCGTCGGCTGGATCCTGCTGACGACGCTGGACGTCCCCGGCGCCCACGAGGCCGCCGCGTTTGTGCGGTGGTACACCTTCCGCTGGCGTATCGAGCGGTTCCACTACACGCTCAAGAGCGGCTGCAACATCGAACGCCTCCAGCTGCAGACCAGACGCCGCCTGGAGAACGCGATCGCCGTGTACTGCATCGTTGCCTGGCGCCTTCTCCACCTCACATACGCCGCCCGGGAGACCCCCGATGCCCCGTGCACTACCGTCTTCTCCGATGCCGAGTGGAAGGCCATCTACATCGGCATCCACAAAAAGTCTCTGCTCAAGGGTGCGTCGTTGCCGTCCGAACCGCCGAGCCTCTCTACCGCCGTGATCTGGCTGGCTCACCTTGGCGGCTTCCTCGCCCGCAAAGGCGACGGCATGCCTGGCGTGAAGGTCCTATGGCGCGGCTTCCGCCGCCTCGAAGAGATCCTCGTCATCTGGAATGTCGCTCATCCCAGCTGATTTGTGGGT
>JAJYSZ010000196.1 GCA_021793315.1 Bacillota bacterium
CTTCTCTCGCGCCGCGAGGACATCCTCGCGGCCCTGGCCGAGGTGCACGCCGCGGTGCGCGCGGAGGACGGCATGTCGGCGGAAGACCTTGTGGGCCAGGCGATGACGCGCCTGCGGCCGCTGCAGCGCTTCGACGCCGAACTTGCCGATCTCGGCCGCCTGCTCGCCGACGTCGCCGCTCTGCTCGACGAGGCGGCCGCGGCCGCCACCACCGCCAGCGAGCGCCTCGAATACGACCCGCAGGCCTTGCGCCGGGCGGAGGAGAGGCGCGCCCTGCTCGACGGGCTGAGGCGCAAATATGGCGACAGCGAGGAAGAGATCCTGCAGTATCGCCTGTCCGCAGCCCAGGAGCTCGAGCGCCTTGCGGCCTGGGAGGAGGAGGCGGGCCGGCTCGGCGACGAGATCGCGCAGCTGGAGGAGCAGATCGCGAGCCAGCGGGACAAGCTTTTGCGCATGCGTCGCGAAGGGGCGGTGCGTTTCGAGGCGGCAGTGCGGCCGGAACTCGAGCGGCTTGCGCTGGCCCAGGCCGCTCTCAGCGTCTCGGTGGAAGACAGCCTGGACGACGATGCGGTGCGCTTCGACTTTGCGCCAAATCCGGGCGAGACGCCGCGCCCCCTTGGCCAGATCGCATCTGGGGGCGAGGCTAGCCGGGTGCTGCTCGCGATCGGGTCTGTCCTGGCCAGGGACGAGGACGCGACGCTGGTGCTGGACGAGGTGGACCAGGGTCTGGGTGGGCGCGCCGCCCGCAGCCTCGCACAGCACCTCAAGGAGCTGTCGCGCCGCAGGCAGGTCATTGCCGTCAGCCACCAGGCGGTGGTCGCCGCGCGGGCGGATCGCCACATCGGCCTGAGCAAGGACGTCGTGCAGGGGCGCACGATCGTGCGTGCACAAATTTTGACAGGCGATGCGCGTGTCGCGGAAATCGCGCGCATGCTCTCGGGCGAAGCAGGCGAGACGGCGCTCCGGCATGCCCAGGAGCTGCTGGCCGCCGACTGAAGCGCAGGCGCTCCTGGTCGACCTGTGCATCTTTGTCTGGATAAAGCTGAACTTCGCGCGCCGGTCCGGGCGCGCTTTCTGTCTTCTTGCCAGCATGGTGCCCCCGTCGTCGAGAGAGGATAGCTACGGACGATCGCAGACGATTAGGGGGCAAATGCAGCGTGAATGCGCGGAAAATCGCGAGTTTGCTTGCACTTTCTCTGCTTACCGCAGGCTTCTGCTCACCGCAGTACCGCGCACTTGCGGCGTTGCCGGATCACATCGCCCTGCCGAGGGGGGACGCTCTGGAGATCCAGGACGTGGACGTGTTCGGCCATCGGGACCGCGGCGGTGTCAAGGTGCTGCGAGGGTTGCACGGCCTGGAACTGGTCGCCCGCGGGCGGGGCGGCCTGGCGCTGACTGTGGCCGGATTGCCGGTCAAGCACGTCGACGTGCAGGTGGCGGCGCCTCGCAGGGTGCTGTTGGGCGGCCAGGCGATCGGCGTGACTGTGCGCGGCGCAGCGACTATCGTGGCGTTGGACAGGGTGCCGTCGGTGGAGGGATCGCTCCGCTACCCCGCCGGAGCTGCGGGCCTGCGGGTGGGGGACACGCTGACGGCCGTCGACGGCCGGGCGGTGCACTCGGACGCCGCTCTGCATGAGCTGGTGCAGCAGGCGGGCAAGGCGCGCCGACCGGTACGGTTGACGGTGGCGCGGCAGGACGGGGTGCACATCCTCAAGGCGCGGCCGGTCTTCGACAGGCAGCTGGCCCGCTACCGGCTGGGGATCTACGTGCGCGACCAGTTGAGCGGCGTGGGCACGCTGACGTTCGCGGATCCCCAAAGCGGCACGTTCGCCGCGCTCGGCCATTCGGTGCGGCTTGCGGCCGGGGCGCGGCTTTCGCCGAAGGGCGAGATCGCGCCGGCCGTCGTCTTCGGGGTGATGCGCGCCCGCCGCGGGCGGCCCGGCCAGAAGATGGGTGCTCTGGACCTGTCGCAGCTTCCGCTCGGACAGATCACGCAAAACACCGACGTCGGCATCGGCGGCCGGCTCGCACGTCTGCCAAAGGGTCGCCTGCTGCCCATCGCCACCGTGTCTGAGGTGCGCACAGGCCCCGCGACGCTCTACACCGTCCTGCACGACCACAAGGTGGAGGCCTTCCGCGTCCGGATCGACCGTGTGATCGCCGACCGGCGCGCAGGATCCAAAGGCATGGTGTTGCGCATCGTGGACCGCCGGCTGTTGCGGCGCAGCGGCGGCATCGTGCAGGGCATGTCCGGTTCGCCGATCGTCCAGGGCGGTCGCCTGGCCGGCGCGGTGACGCGCGGCTTTGTCCACGATCCCTGGCGCGGCTACGCGACGTTCGCGCAGTGGATGGACGAGGCGCTTTGCAAGCCTGCGGGCGGAAACGTTCGACAGTCTGCGAGCCGCTCGGACAGCGCAGAGCCGACCGCAGAGTTGAAGACGGAGGCCGCAAGTGCGTAGGTGCGAGTCTCGACAGGCGACGCGGATGGCCTCGAATCACGGCGAACGCTTTGCTGGCAAGTAGGAGGGAGGCATGTCCAACGAGTCGAACCCCTGGTACGCGCTAGGGAATGAGGAGGTTAGTTCCGTGGCCAAGATCCGCATCGTTCTAGCGGACGACAACAGAGAGTTCTGCGAGACCGTCCGCGAGTTCATCGCCCGGCAGAGCGACCTCGAACTGGTGGCTGTGGCCCAGAACGGGGTCGAGGTTCTCGAACTCTTGGGCCAGCAGAAGCCGGATGTTTTAATTCTTGACGTCATCATGCCGCATCTCGACGGGATCGGCGTCCTGGAGCGTCTCTCGCAGGAGAACCGGGATGTCCGCCCCAAGGTCATCGCGCTCACCGCCTTCGGCCACGAGGCGCTGACGCATCAGATCAGCTCCCTCGGAGCGGACTATTACATTCTCAAGCCGTTCAGCCTTGACGTCCTCGCCCAGCGCATCCGGCAGCTCGTGTCGGCGCGCGAGGTGCAGACACCGCCTGTCGCGACGTCGGCTGCGGCCCCCCCGCGCCAGATGGATATCGAGGTCACACGCATCATCCACGAGGTGGGAATCCCGGCTCATATCAAGGGCTACCTCTACCTGCGCGAGGCCATCCTCCTGGTCATCGACGACGTGGAACTGCTGAGTCTCGTCACCAAGGAGCTGTACCCGAGCGTCGCGCGCAAGTACAAGACGACGCCGAGC
>JAJYSZ010000197.1 GCA_021793315.1 Bacillota bacterium
CGCGCACTGGCAAACGGGAATCTTCCCGACGGCGAAATAGGGGGAGCCGGATGAGTCGAGAGGCTCACGTCCGGTTCTGTGAGAGCCTCGGGGTGAAACTCCCCGGGCTCCGTCAACCGGTATGTGATAAGACAGAAAACCGTTAGCTAGGTTAGTGGGCGAGAACGATCGGCTCCGCTCCGGTTGATCCTCCGGTGCCCCGCCCCAGGGGGGAAGGGGCGGGGCCGGGTGGGGCGGTCAACCGCTCGAGCCGGACGTGAGGGCGAGCGGGATGGCTACGCCCCTGCGACGCAGGTAGTCTCGCATCTGTTCGACGTCCTTGAGGCTCTCTGCGATCAGCCCAAGGTACTCGTTGATGAGCGAGATCCCGTGGCCGAGGATACCGGCCATCAGTTCTGGCGGCAAGCCGTAGATGTGCAGGATCAGCACGGAGTCGAAGACTTTGAGATAGGCGTCGACGGAGCGAGGGTTGTGGAATGTCTGTCGCGCGATCTCCAGCACGCTGAGGCCCTGCAGGTGGAGGCGTACGATGATGTCTTTGTGCGTGAGCATGCGCCCCATGTCCAGGACGGAACCCGGACACGGCAGGATGACGTTGTGCATGCGCTGGTAGTAGTCCACCGCCCGCGAGACGGTGCCCGTCGAGAGCAGTGTGATCCACTGCAGCTCAGCGAAGGAGAGCAAGCCGTCCTGGCGGTAGGCTTCCATCATCATGCGCGCCAGGCGGGTCCCGTGGAAGGCGAGGTAGTCCTCGTAGGCGAAGAGCGGCCGCGTGCGTAGCTGATGACGTTCGCTGCCGGCGAAGACGCTGACGACAGTCGGCGCCAGGGGCTGGTACCTCGTCTCCTGCCAAAGGGATCGGGCAGAGTCCACATGCATGGCGCAGAGCGGCATCTGTCCGGTGCGCAACATGCTCGCCCGCGGTGCGAAGCGTGCACGCAAGGCCATGAGATCGAGCAGCATCGCCTCATGGACGGCGGGTGGAACGCCGGCCTCCTCGCGCAGGAACTGGCTGAGGCGCTCGAACGTCTCAGGGCGGTGCGCAGGACGTGGTTCCGCATGATCAAGGCGGCTGACACGCCGCGCCGCATCGAGCTCGGCGATCGGCTCGCCGAGGCCGGCGGTCGTGCCCCAAGGGCGACGAGCTCGAGATGCGTGCCACGGAGACGGCTGGATCTGGCCCTGCGATGCTCGATGCCAGTTCCACAGGCTCTGGAGAAAGGCACGCACCATCTTGTCCGACGCCTCGGGGTATGCCGTGCGGAACCGCGCCTCGCAGCGCTCCAGGATGTCGCGCCGGACGCTCTCCCAACGCTCCCCGGCCACGACGCGGCGGACATCCTCGGGTAGCCGCAGGGGCAGAATCAGCGGGCCGCGCCGAGTCCTGAGATAGAGCTCACCCGGGCGAATGCGCAGCACGCCCCGACGGTTTTCCTCCCGGTCGAGTTCGAGGTTCACGCGCTCAACGATCGCCTTGGCCAGCCGCGAGTCTCGGCCAAGGTCGTAGGCGTGCGCCAGGTGGTAGAGCTGTGCGTTCTCGAGCGTGCGCTCGGCCATCGGGCCGAACACTTCCTCCTGCCAGCTCACCGCATGCGCCCCCTTGTACGGGAAGGGGAACGAGGCCCCCTTTTTTCGCCCAGGGCCTCGTCCTGAGCGAAGGCATGGCGGAGCTGGGCCAAGCGGAAATGGTAGTCCGGCTGGTCGTAGCGTTCATACAAGGCCAGGTAGGCCTCGACGAGCGCGAGAGACCGGCCGATGACGCGCCGGATCATCACTTTGTTGAGCCCCTGGTCGCGCAGCGCGACGATGCGGGCGAAGTCACGCAGGTAGTTTTCGATGGCCTCGTAGCTGTGGCCCGTGCGATCCACGATCTCCGTCTCCGTATGCATCTGCAGGTAGAGCTCGACGATGCGGGCCTTGTGCGTGACACCGCGGCCGATGTCCTTGATGCTGCCGCGCGTCGGTACGATGATCTCGGGATGGGCCTTGATCTTGTGCTGGATCGCCGAGACGTGCACGCCGAGGAGCAGGGCGAGGTCGGGTAGTGTGAGCAGGGCGCCCTGCGCGCGCGCCTTGGTGGTGTAGCGCAGGATGCGGCTGAACTTGAGGTCGCGCACCTTCGTGGGCGATGCGCTGCGCGGGCCCAGGGCGAGATCGCCCGCGACGGTGAAGGAGAGCCGAACGGGCAGGTGCTTTGCCTCGTGCAACTTCGCCCGGGCCCCCTCATCGGCGGAGATCGCGAAGAACAGCACTTGGCCTTCGGCCAGGTTCGCCACCCGCAACCCCTGGGAGAACTCCTCGAGCCACCGGACGTAGAGCTGCGCGGCGACCGGCGAGAAGCCGTGCTCCACCCGCAGCTGCGTTGCGAGATCATCTGCGTGCGCGGTACCAACGCCGGCTTGCTGCAACGCGGCGAGCCGGGGATTATGCCGCTCGGCCGCAGCTAGGGTCAGGAACTGGTCTTGTTCCGCAGGACTCAGGCCAAACCCCGCTGCATCGTAGGTCGGGTCTGCCGTCAGCGCCGCGAAGCGTGCCAAGATGGCCTCCCACGCACGTGGGCGCACCCCCAGCAGAGTGCGCTCTGCCCTCACCTGGCCCGTCTTCAGGTACCGTGCCACGAGCCAGGGCTCAGGCGCCAGGCGCCCTTCCGCCGCCGGCGCCCCAAGATGCGGCAGCCAGAGGCCTTGCCGGCGCAGCGGCGTCAGGCGCGCGCCGAGCGCGGTCGGCGTCAAGTTGGCCCACGCGGCAAGCTCGAGCAGTGAGGCGAACCCGCCCTGCCGGTAGATCTCGAAGATCCAGCGGACGAGCCGATGGCGCTGCAGAGCGGCGATGCCGAACTCTTCCCACACCGCGGCGTCCTCGCCGACGTCGACGGCTGTCACGGTGGCCTCTGTCCGTCGCGCGCCGGCATACCTGCGCGATGACGTCGACGGCACGCTCACCCGCATCGTGCCCGGCACGGCCACGCCCGGCAGCTCACGCAGCCAGTGCAGCGAGCGTGCCGCCAGGACCTCAGCCTCTGCCCGGCTCTGGCCGAATTCCTCGCGGAGCGTGTGCATGATCACCGCGCGTGCGTCCTTCGCCGCCACAGACCCCATCTCGTAGCGCACGCGCTCCCGGTAGCGCAGCACCCTGCCCGTCTCACCTC
>JAJYSZ010000198.1 GCA_021793315.1 Bacillota bacterium
GCTGCCGGTGTTGACGCCGGCCACTTCACCGCTGCCCGCGGCGGTCGCCGCGACGACCGCCTCCATCTCGCGCGTGACGCGGGCGCTCTCGCCGGCGAGCTGGTGCAAGGTGCCGGCGGACTCGGACGCGGCCGCGCTCGTCTCTTCGGACATCGCCGAGAGGCTCTCCGCGAGCTGCTGCAGGGAGGCCTGCACCTGGCGCAGCTTCTCGGACGTCTCCAGGTCGTAGACCCAGAGGACGAGGATCATGTCGAGCGTGAGGCGCTTCGCGACGGCTCGGCGCATCGCGGCGCGACGCTCCGCGTCCGGAATCCTCTCGTCCGCGATCGCCCAGGCGAGCTCCCAGAAGAGCCGGTAGGCGCCGAGATACCACTCGGTCGAGAGGCCGATGCGCGCATGCATCATACCGATGCGGGAGATCCGCTCCTGCGCCGGCGCGGAGCGCGGGTCCTCACCCATGCGGCCGGCATACTGCGCGAGCGTCCCGTGGAGCCGCTCGTAGCTCGAGTGCTCGCGCACCAGGCGGTCGAGTTCCGGGATGGCTTGGACCCGCTGGTAGAAGGGCCCCGGCACTCGCTCGGCCAACACGGCCCAGGGAAACTCCGCCGACATCCTCTGGTCCTCGTCGTGCCAGTCCACAAAGGCGATGACGCCTTGAAACGCCGCCTGATCCACCTGCATCTGACCTGTCCTCCCTCGTCCAGAGAAGCCTGCCTGAGCCTTCAGCCCGCAAGAGAGGCCGGAGCCGCCCGTGCGGCCCGCCAGGCGTCGCTCAGCCGCAGCTGGCCGATGAGCCCGACGACCTCCGGGTCGAACCTCCTGCCGGCGTTCTCCGAAAGGTAGGTGAACGCCTCATCCTCGGGCCGCGCCGCCTTGTAGGGCCGGTCGGCCTGCAGCGCGTCGTAGGCGTTCACGGCAGAGAAGATGCGCACCGACAGTGGCAGGTCGTCCGCCGTGAGCCCGTGCGGATAGCCCCCGCCATCCACCTGCTCGTGGTGGTGCAGCGCAAACTCCGTCGCCAGCCGCAAAAAAATGCGGATGTAGTCCGACTCGGGGCGCTGGCGGCCATGTTCCTGCAGGCGCTGCAGGTAGAGCGCCCCTTCCACGGGATGGCGGTCCACCATGGCGCGCTCGCTTTCGCTCAGAGGGCCGGGCTTCATCAGGATCGACGGCGCCACCGAAAGCTTGCCGACGTCGTGCAGGGTCGAGGCGAGGGCGTACTGCTCCGGATTGTAGGGCAGGCCGTCCCGTCCGTAGCGCTCCTGCCAGCGGGCCACCGCAAGGCGCATGTAGGCCCGCGTGCGCTGGAGGTGCTTTTGGATCTCCCCATCGTGCCCCTCGAGCAGGAAGGCGACCGCCTGCGCGAGCATCTCCGCCTCGCGCATGCGGTAGGGCGTCGCGTCGAGCACCACGCCGATGTGGCCGAGGTTCCTGCCCCGCACCTCGATCGGCGCCAAGGCCCACTGTGCCCACCAGATGTCGCCGGCCGGGCGCCGGTTCACGAACTCGCCCTGCCACATGCCGTTTCCTTCGAGCGCCTGCTTGACGTCGACGAAGATGGTGGGGTCCGTCATGTCGGTGCCGACGACCTGGCGCGGCTTGCGCCCGCGCAGGTGTTCGGCGCCAAAGCCGGAAAGGGTCTGGTAGCCCGCCGAGGATGCCAGGATACGGCGCTCGGGATCGGTGACCACCACCCCGAGCGGCAGGCGGAACATGAGTTCGCGGGCGAAGCTCGTGACGCGCAGGAGCCGCCCGGCGTCGTCGCCCTCGGCGGTGTCTGTGCCGTACACCTCGATGCCCGCCTTGCCCTGCGCCTTCGCGCGCAGCAGCGCCGCATCCGCCGCGGCGAGGCAGGCGGTGCCCTGCCCCGCGGCGATGCCGAAGCTCGCGCTGAGGCGCAGGGAGGCACCCGCGACCGCCACCGCCTCGGCGCCCAGCCGAGACTGCATGCGCTCGGCGACCTCAATCGCAGCCTCCGCGTCGGCGCCGGGAAGGATGGCGACGAACTCGTCGCCGCCGATCCTCGCCACCACGTCCTTCGGCCGGACCGATCCCGCGAGGCGCCCCGCCGCCTCGCGCAGCACGTGGTCACCCGAGTCGTGGCCGTAGATCTCGTTGATCGGCTTGAAGTCGTCGAGATCGATCATGATCACGGCCTTCGAACTGTCGGCGAACTCCCCCAGCCACTCCTCAAGGCCGCGGCGGTTCATGAGTCCCGTGAGCGGATCGGTCGCCGAATGCCGCTTGGCCTGCAAAAGGGCCCTGCGCCTGCGGTCGATCTCGTGTACGTAGGCGTAGAAGGCCAAAGCGCCCAGGACCGACAGCAGGACCTGCAGAGCGATGGCGAGGCCCGTCCTGCCATAGCTCCCGGCGAAGACCGCGCCCTGCACGGCGATCACGAGCCATGCCACCGGCAGGGCGAAGAGCGGCGATGCACGAAAGCGCGTCAGCACCCAGGTCGCGGCTCCGCTGATCAGGGCGAGCCACGCGAGCGCGGGCATGACGAGCGCAAGTGCGACGCTGCCCGCGATGGCCCCCTCCGCCCCCGCCAGCATGCCGAGGAAGGGTACGATCAAGGCCACTTCCTCGGCGTCCGCCACGTGCAGCACGTTCGCGACGAGGCCGAAGAGCAGAGCGGAGGTAAGGCCAAACACGAGCCCCTGTGTCCAGGGCCTCCCCAGCCCCGGCAGCCGCTCCTGCAGATAGCGCAGCAGTTCGACGAGTCCGATCGCGCCCGAGACGAACCAGAGCATGCTGAGGGCATCGCCGAGAGCCACGGTGCCGAACATTCCTTGGTCCCTCCAACATCACGGAGCCAAACCGTTGCCGCCTGTCAGCGCAATGCGGGCCGCCATCCGACGTCCAAGACTTCGCTTTGCGAAAGTACGGCGTTAGCCAAGCATGCAGCTTCCCCTGTAGCACTCCTGCTTGTCCGCGCAGGGCCAGCCGGCTGTAACCACGGATTTCCCAACCGGGGCATCCGACTCCTGCCCATATGTTCCCGCCAACCAGGCGCAATATCTGGCCAAGTGGGCATGTCCATTGGGACTACTGTCGCAAGGTCAGCGCAGCACGATGGCCGAACGGTCGCGGTCGAAGGCGACGCAGCTGAGGGCCTGGCCCAGC
>JAJYSZ010000070.1 GCA_021793315.1 Bacillota bacterium
GAGGACGCCATCGCCTACGGCTTCACGGGGCCGTGCCTTCGGGCGAGCGGCGAGCCGTACGACGTGCGCAGGGCCCATCCCTACTACCACTACGACGAGTTCGAGTTCGACATCCCCGTAGGCAGTCAGGGCGACGTCTACGATAGGTACCTCGTCCGTCTCGAGGAGATGCGCCAGAGCCTGCGCATCGTGCGCCAGGCCCTCGAGCACCTGCCCGGGGGCCCCGTGATCGTCGACGACGGCCTCGTCGCCCTGCCGCCGAAGCACGGCGTCTACACCAACATCGAGGACATGATGGACCACTTCAAGCTGATCATGCACGGTATCCGTCCGCCGGTCGGGGAGGTCTACGGCTACAGCGAGGCCGCAAACGGCGAGCTCGGCTTCTACATCGTGAGCGACGGCGGCGAGCGCCCCTACCGCGTCAAGGTGCGGCCGCCCTCGTTCGCCATCTACCAGGCGTTCCCCGGCATGATCCGGGGCATGAACCCCGCCGACGTGGTGGCCACGCTTGGCAGCCTCAACATCATCGCGGGCGAAAGCGAGCGATAGCCATGCTGTCCAAAGAAGCCCTCAGGGAGATCGAAGCGGCCAGGGCCGAGGAGGAGTCCGCCCGCCACGCGCTGCTGACGGCCCTGCGCACGGTGCAGCGCGAACGCCGCCAGGTGGGACCGGAGGAGATCGCCTACATCGCTGACCTGCTCGGCCTCAGCCCTGCGGTCGTCCAGGGTGTGGCGCGCTTCTACGACCAGATCACCGAGACCCCCACCGGCCAGCATGTCCTGAGCCTGTGCCGCGGCATCTCCTGCTACCTCTGCGGCGCCGACGACGTGGCCGCCGAAGTCAGGCAGCTGCTGGGGGTCGAGACGGGCGGGACGACCGCCGACGGGCAGTTCACCTTGCGCCTCGTCGAGTGCGTCGGCGCCTGCGACCGGGCACCGGCGGCCATGGTCGACGACCGTTTCGTGGGCCCGGTGCAGGCCGATACCATCCACGCCCTGACCAAGTTGTAAGGAGGCGCGGTATGGCGCAACTGCTGACACGCAATGTCTTGGATCCCGCCCAGCGGGAGCTTCAGACCGCTCTGCGCTCCGGCGCCTATCTCGGCTTCAAGCAGGCCCTGAGCCTGCCGGCGCACGAGGTGGTGGCGGAGATCGAGGCGTCGGGCCTCAGGGGTCGCGGCGGCGCCGGCTTCCCGACCGGCCGCAAGTGGTCCTTCATCCATGCGGCCCTGGACCAGCCGGTCTACCTCCTCTGCAACGCGGACGAGAGCGAGCCCGGGACGTTTAAGGACCACTACCTGATCGAGCGGGATCCACATCTGGTGCTGGAGGGCGTCGCGATCGCCGCCTACGCGATCGGCGCGCACCAGGCCTACATCTACATGCGCGGGGAGTACGCGTCCATCGCCGAGACGCTCGCGCGGGCGCTTGGGGAGGCTCTCGACGCCCAGATCGTCGGGCCGAACTGCATGAACTCGGGCTACGACCTGCGCATCACCATCCAGCTCGGGGCAGGGGCCTACATCTGCGGCGAGGAGACGGGCCTCATCCAGTCGCTCGAGGGGCGGCGCGCCTACCCGCGGGTGAGGCCGCCGTTCCCGGCGGTGCACGGCTTCCTGCAGGAGCCGACCGTCGTCAACAACGTCGAGACGCTTGCCTGCGCCGCGCGCATCATGGCCGAAGGGGCGGAGGCATTCAAGGACCTTGGCACCAAGCAGAGCGCTGGCACGAAGCTGATCAGCGTCAGCGGCGCCGTCGAGCGGCCAGGCGTCTACGAGGTGGAGATGGGCCATCCCCTGATGGAGTTCCTCGCGCACGAGGCGGGCGGCGTCCGGCGGGGGCGGGGCCTCAAAGGGGTCATCCCGGGGGGCACGTCGGTGCCCATCCTGACCGCCGAGGAGGCGGCGCCTCTTACGATCGACTACGAGTCGATGCAGTCCGCCGGCACGATGCTCGGCAGCGGTGGCATGATCGTGTTCGACGAGGACACCCGCATGCCCCATGCCCTCTTGCGCATCGCGGAGTTCTACGCGCACGAGTCCTGCGGCGAGTGCACGCCGTGCCGGGAGGGGACCGGCTGGATGGCCTGGGTCTTGCGGCGCCTGCTCGCCGGCGAGGGCAGGCCAGACGACCTCGAGCTTCTGCTGCGCGTTGGCGACAACATCGAGGGCCGGACGATCTGCGGGCTGGGCGACGCGTCGGTGCAGCCGGTGCGCAGCTTCATCCAGAAGTTCCGCCCGGAGTTCGAGGCGCTCCTGCCCAAGGAGGAGCAGGGCACGCTGGCCTGGCAAAGTCATGGCCACGGCCCCAGGAGCGGACGTTTCGGCTCGCCGGCGAAGGAGGCCATGCGTTCCCAGGCGGTGGACGGGCCTCCGACAGCGGCGCTGTGAAAGGAGGCGACAAGCGGTGCCGATCGTGACCATCGATGGACGGCAGATCGAGGTGGAACCGGGGACAAGCGTGATCCAGGCCGCGGATCGCCTCGGCGTGGAGATCCCGCGCTTCTGCTACCACCCGGATCTTAGGCCGGAGGGCAACTGCCGCATGTGCCTCGTCGACGTCGAGGGATTCCAGAAGCCCGTCGTGGCCTGCGCGACGCCCGTCTTGGACGGGATGGTCGTCAAGACGCCGCACGAGAGCTCCGTGGCGTCGCGGGCCGTGAACGGCGTGCTCGAGTTCCTGCTCGTCAATCACCCGCTCGACTGCCCGATCTGCGACCAGGCGGGCGAGTGCTCGCTGCAGGATTTCTACATGCACCCGGACTACGGCCAGCATCCGAGCCGGGTCGATCCCGTGGAGAAGGTGCACAAGCGCAAGCGCATCGACCTCGGCCCGCGCATCGTGCTCGACCAGGAGCGCTGCGTGATGTGCTCGCGCTGCGTCCGCTTCTCGGAGGAGGTCTCGGGCTTTGGAGAACTGCAGTTCGTGCGCCGCGGCAACCACGTCGAGCTGACGGCGTTCGAGGATCGGGCCCTGCGGGATCCCTATGCCGGCAATCTCGCCGACGTCTGCCCGGTCGGCGCCTTGACGTCGCGGGACTTCCGCTTCAAGCGCCGGGTCTGGCACCTGAGCCACACGGACTCCATCTGCGCCGGCTGCAGCACCGGCTGCAACCTGCGCATCGACCACTTCGAGGGCCGGATCGAGCGGGTGGTGCCGCGGCGCAATCCGGACGTCAACCGCAGCTGGATCTGCGACGAGGGCCGCCTGAGCTTTAGGAGGCTCGCGGGGGCACCGCGCCTGACGCGTCCGCGCCGGGGCGATCGGGAGCTCCTCTGGCCCGAGGCTGTCGCCTGCGCCCACGAGAGCCTGCAGACCGCGAGCACCGCCAGGGGGCTGCCGCTCCTGGCCTTCGCTTCGGCATCCGCCACCAATGAGAGCCTGTGGCTCATCCGCCAGTACGTCGAGGCGGCGTTCCCCGAGCATCGCCTCGAGTTCCGCCTCGACCGGGAGACCGAGGCCGTTGCCGAGCGCCAGGACAGCCTGCTGCGCCGCGCCGACAAGCACCCGAACACGATGGGGGCCCTGCACCTCGGCTATGGCCGCGGCGTGGGGCTCGAAGGCCTCGTCGCCATGGCGGAGAAGGGTCAGCTCGGCGCGCTCTTCATGCTCTACTACCCGCCGCTCGTCGGCGAGGAGTCCGAGGAGACCAAGGAGCGCATCGTGCACCTGCTGCAGCTGGTCTCCGAGAGCGTCGTGCTGACGACGCATGAGCTTCCCTACCTCGCTGACGCCAAGCTCCTGCTGCCGGTCGCCGCATGGTCCGAGGAGGAAGGCACCTACACGAACTACCAGGGGGTCACGCAGCACGCGGGCAAGGCGGTCTCGCCGCAGGAGGCGGTGCGTCCGGCGACCGATGTGCTGGGGGATCTCTGGCAGTGCGCCACCGCTGCGCGCCGGCCGACGGGCTCGGAGCACCTGTTCCGGGAGATCGCGGCCAGCGTGCCGGCGTTCCGCGGCCTCAGCTACGCCGCGCTCGACAGCCGGGCGGCGACTACGTACCCGCCGGAAGGGAGGATGCACTATGGCCAGGAAGGCTTCGCGGGTCGTTGACGTCCGCCAGGCTGCGGAGGCCCGGACGGACGTCCTGAGCAGCACCGCCGGCACCCTCGCGGGCATGGAAGTGACCTTGCGCAACATGGTGCGGGCGACGGTGGGGCGCGAGCACGTCACGATCCAGTACCCCGAGCAGCGCAAGCCGTACTCCCGGCGCTTTCGCGGCGTGCACGTCCTGACGCATCGTGCGGACGGCAGCCTGAAGTGCACAGCCTGCTTCCTCTGCGAGACGGTGTGCCCCGCCCAGTGCATCACGATCGAGGCCAAGGACGTGGACGACCCGCGCATCGAGAAGGCGCCCTCGAGTTACGAGATCGATCTGAGCCGCTGCATCTTCTGCGGCTTCTGCGTCGAGGCGTGCCCGGAGGAAGCCCTGATCATGAGCCGGGAGTATGACCTCACGGCCCTCTCGCGGGGTCCCGAGACCCTGGCGTACGGCATCGACCGTCTCACCGAACGCCCGGAGATCGCAGCCTACGGCGCGGGCTTCAGGCCGCACATGCAGTATCCGCTCGTGGAGAGCTACCTGCCCGGCGAGGGACCCGAAGAGGCGGCCGCCGAGGAATAGCCCCGGTCCCGCTGTGACCCAGCGCCCACGCTCCACCGCGTGGGCGCCATTCGTTGTGGGTTCCCAAGAGAGCGAAACCTGGCCTTGGCTCGGCACATTCTTGCCGAAAGACCACCAATGCTGAAGAAACAAGGGCCAATCGGCCCACGGAACGGCGGTCCTTTGCCCCAGGGCTTAAGTGACCTGGAACACTTACCGGCTTCCCTCAAGCGACAACGCTATAAGCAGCAGTGGGGGGTGCCTATGGGACCTTCTTTGGTGGACCTCCATGCGCATCGGGACATCCACGATGCCGCGCGGACCGAAATGGAAGTGGGTACGGAGCTCCTGCAGGCGTCCTTGAGCGGGCAGGGCGGCACCACCGCGCTGCGGCTCGCCCAGGAGCTCCTGAGCGGGTGGCGGCAGCGGGTGCTCGCGCACGCCGAGGCGGAGGAGCAGGACGTCTTCCCGCTGGTGCTCGAGCGCCTGCCAGAGCAACGGGATGCCGTGGCCGCCCTCATCCGGGATCACGAACTGATGCGGCTCCTGGTGGACGAGACGGAGCGGGACCTCGCCCGCGAAGGGCGGGTGACGGGGCCCTTGCTGGAGCGGTTCACCGCGCTCCTGCACATCCAGCGCCTGCATGCGCTCTCTGAGGAGGAGACCTTCCTGCCTCAGGTTCAGGGCGCCCTGGCGGGCACAAGCAAACGTTCTGAGGGAGGCAGGTGACCCATGGCCAAGCGCGTGAACGCACTGGGCAACGCACTTACCTACTTGCGCCGCGGTCCGCGCCTGAACGAGGGCTGGAGCGAGGAGAGCCCGCGCGGGCGGCAGTGGGAGCGGCTTTACCGGGATCGCTGGCAGCACGACAAGGTGGTTCGCTCGACGCACGGCGTGAACTGCACCGGCTCCTGCAGCTGGAAGATCCACGTCAAGGACGGCATCATCACCTGGGAGACGCAGCAGACCGACTACCCGTCGCTCGGCCCTGACTCGCCGGAGTACGAACCGCGGGGCTGCCCGCGCGGCGCGAGCTTTTCCTGGTACGAGTACAGCCCCCTGCGCATCCGCTACCCCTACGTGCGCGGCAGCCTGATCACCGCCTGGCGCGAGGCCATGGGCGAGGCGAAGGATCCCGTGGCGGCCTGGCGGCTCCTGACGTCGAGCGAGGAGCGTCGGGCGACCTACAGGTCCCAGCGCGGCAAGGGCGGCTTCGTGCGGGCGAGCTGGGAGGAGATCTCCGAGCTGATCGCCGCCGCCACCGTCGATACGGTCCGCCACTACGGCCCCGACCGCGTCGTCGGCTTCACGCCCATCCCGGCGATGTCCATGGTCAGCTACGCGGCCGGCACGCGCTTTCTCTCGCTGATCGGCGGCACGATCCTCAGCTTCTACGACTGGTACGCGGACCTGCCGATCGCGTCGCCCCAGATCTGGGGCGAGCAGACCGATGTGCCCGAGAGCGCGGACTGGTTCAACGCGGAGTACATGATCGTCTGGGGCACGAACCTGCCGATGACGCGCACGCCGGACGCCCACTTCATGGTCGAGGCCCGCTACAAGGGCACGCGCGTGGCGGCCGTCAGCCCGGACTACGCCGAGTACGTGAAGTTCTCGGACCTCTGGCTGCCGGCCAAGGCGGGCACGGACGCGGCGCTCGCGATGGCGATGATGCACGTCATCCTGAAGGAGTGCTACGTCGACCGGCAGGTGCCGTACTTCCAGGACTACGCGCGGCGCTTCACCGACCTGCCCTTCCTGGTGCGCCTCGTCGAGCGGGACGGCAGGCACTACGCGGACCGCTTCCTGCGTGCGTCGGACCTCGGCGCAACCGGTGACGCCGACGCCTGGAAGACCATCGTGTGGGACGAGGCCGCAGCCGCTCCCGCCTGCCCGAACGGCAGCCTCGGCTACCGCTGGGACGGCTCGGGGCGCTGGAACCTGAGGCTCGAAAAGGACGGCGGGGCGCCCGTCTCGCCGGCGCTCACCTTCTTGGGAAGCGAGGACCGCAGCGTGGCCCTCGACTTCCCCTACTTCGGCAGCGGGAAGGGCGAGACGCTGAGCCGCCACGTGCCGGTGCGGGAGATCGAGGGATCTGCGGGGCGGGAGCTCGTGACGACCGTCTTCGACCTTCTCCTCGCGAGCGTCGGCGTGGGCAGAGGCCTCCCGGGAGACTACCCCCAGGGCTACGACGACCCGGGGCCCTACACGCCGGCCTGGCAGGAGGCGATCACCGGCGTCGAGCGCTCTCTCGCGATCCAGGTGGCGCGCGAGTTCGCGGAGGCCGCCGAGAAGACCCGGGGACGTGCCATGATCGCGATGGGCGCCGGCATCAACCACTGGTATCACAGCGACGTCATCTATCGCGCGATCGTCGGCCTTGTGCTCCTGACGGGCTGCGAAGGGGTCAATGGCGGCGGCTGGGCGCACTATGTCGGCCAGGAGAAGGTGCGGCCCCTCGAGGGGTGGTCCACCGTCGCCTTCGCGGGCGACTGGGTGCCCGCGGCCCGCCAGCAGAACGGAACCTCGTTCTTCTACTTCGCCACCGACCAGTTCCGCTACGAAGACCTCGACACCGGGGAGCTCACCTGGCCAGGCGGCGGCAAGTTCGCCACCATGCACCCGGCGGACGTCAATGCGCTCGCCGCGCGCCTTGGCTGGCTGCCCTCGTACCCGCAGTTCCGCGAGAACTCGCTCGAGACGGCCAGGAAGGCGAGAGCCGAGAGCGAGGACGACGCCGAGGCCGTGCTCTCCGTCGCGCGGCGGCTCAAGGAGGGCGATCTCGCCTTCTCGGTCGATGCGCCGGATCTCGAGGAGAACTTCCCGCGCGTCTTCTTCCTCTGGCGGGCGAACCTCCTCACCTCGAGCGGCAAGGGGCACGAATACTTCCTGCGCCACCTGCTCGGCGCGGACGGCCACATCCTCGCCGGCGAGGATGGCATGCGCCGTCCCGAGACGGTGGCCTGCGAGGGCGAGGCCCCGCGGGGCAAGCTCGACCTCCTCGTCGACATCGACTTCCGCATGACGGGCAGCGGCCTCTACGCCGACATCGTGCTGCCGGCCGCCACCTGGTACGAGAAGCACGACATCTCGAGCACCGACATGCACCCCTTCGTCCATCCGTTCAACCCCGCGATCTCGCCGCCCTGGGA
Organism: Bacillota bacterium; assembly: GCA_021793315.1. Taxonomy (GTDB): domain Bacteria; phylum Bacillota; class Sulfobacillia; order JAJZYS01; family JAJYTV01; genus JAJZQO01. The sequence continues at coordinate 7,758 of JAJYSZ010000070.1, forward strand.
GACCAGGAGCGACTGGGACACCTTCCGCACGATCGCGCGCAGGTTCTCGGAACTCGCCAAGGACCACCTGCCGGCGCAGGAGGACCTCCTCATGGCGCCACTCCTGCACGACACGCCGCAGGAGACCGCCCAGCCCCTCGGCGAGGTGCGGGACTGGCGCAAGGGCGAGGCGGAGGCGGTGCCGGGGCAGACGATGCCGCGCCTCCTCTTTGTCCAACGCGATTACCCGCACGTCTACGAGCAGATGACGACGCTCGGTCCGCGCGCCGAGCGGCAGATCGTCCAGAAGGGCATCACCATCCCGACGGCCGAGGCGTTCGAGGCCCTGCAGCGGGAGCTCGGCACGAGCCGGCGCGAGGGGCCGGGCAAGGGCAGACCCAGACTCGAGACGGCGGAGCAGGTCGCGAACGCGGTCCTGCGGCTCTCCGGCGCGACGAACGGGCACCAGGCGGTGGCCGCCTGGAAGGCGCTCGAGCCCTCGACGGGGCTCCGCCTCGCTGACGTGGCGCGCGGCAGGGAAGACGACGTCTACACGGTCAAGGATCTGACGGCCCAGCCGCGCCTCGCGATCGCCACGCCGGTCTGGAGCGGCCTCGAGACGCACGGTCGGCGCTATGCGCCCTTCACCGCCAACGTCGAGCTCGAGATCCCGTGGCGGACGCTCACGGGCCGCCAGCACTTCTACGTCGACCATCAGGTGATGCTGGACTTCGGCGAGGGGCTGCCCGTCTACCGGCCGCCACTCTCGGTGCACCCCTTCCCCGCGGGCAAGGGGGTGCCCGCTGAGGGCAAGCAGCTGACCCTCCGCTACCTGACGCCGCACGGCAAGTGGGGGATCCACTCCACCTACACCGACACCCTGACCATGCTCACCCTGTTCCGCGGCGGCCCGACGATCTGGCTGAGCCCCAAGGACGCCGCGGCGCTCGACGTCAAGGACAACGACTGGCTCGAGGCCCTGAACCGCAATGGCGCCGTGGCGGCGCGGGCGGTGGTGAGCCACCGCATCCCGGAGGGCGTCGCCATCATGTACCACGCCCAGGACCGCACGATCGCCGTGCCGGCGGCGAAGGCGACAGGCGACCGCGGCGGTGCCCACAACAGCCTGACGCGCGTGCTCCCGAAGCCCACCCACATGATCGGCGGCTACGCGCAGCTCAGCTACGGCTTCAACTACTACGGCCCGACAGGCCACCAGAGAGACGAGATGACCGTGGTGCGGCGCCTTGGGGAGGTGGACTGGCTTGCGGATTAAGGCGCAGGTGGCGATGGTGATGAACCTCGACAAGTGCATCGGCTGCCACACCTGCAGCGTGACCTGCAAGAACACCTGGACGAACCGGTCCGGGGCCGAGTACATGTGGTTCAACAACGTGGAGACGAAGCCCGGCGTCGGCTACCCGAAGCGCTGGGAGGACCAGGAGCGCTACCGCGGCGGTTGGCAGCTGCGCCAGGGCAAGCTGACCCTGCGCTCCGGCGGGCCGATCGAGAAGCTCGTGCGCATCTTCCACAATCCCGACCTGCCCGAGATCGACGACTACTACGAGCCCTGGACCTATGACTACGAGAACCTGATCGACAGCCCCGAGCGCCGCTACCAGCCGGTGGCGCGGCCGCGCTCGCAGCTGACGGGGGAGCCGATGGACCAGCCGGTGTGGGGCCCGAACTGGGAGGACGACCTCGCCGGGGCGCCGGAGCACGCGCCCGCCGATCCGAACCTGCGCGGCCTCGAGGAGCACGTCGCCTTCGAGTACGAGCAGGCCTTCATGTTCTACCTGCCGCGCATCTGCGAGCACTGCCTCAACCCCGCCTGCGTCGCCGCCTGCCCCTCGGGCGCGATGTACAAGCGCGAGGAGGACGGCATCGTGCTGGTGGACCAGGACGCCTGCCGCGGCTGGCGCTTCTGCGTCAGCGCCTGCCCGTACAAGAAGGTCTACTTCAACTGGCAGACCCACAAGGCGGAGAAGTGCACCTTCTGCTACCCCCGCATCGAGGCCGGCCTGCCGACGGTGTGCTCCGAGACCTGCGTCGGCCGCATCCGCTACCTCGGCGTCGTCTTCTACGACGCGGACCGCGTCAAGGCGGCGGCGTCGGTCCCGGACGAGAAGGACCTCCTGCCGGCGCAACTCTCGGTGTTCCTGGACCCGAGCGACCCCGAAGTCATCCGGGCGGCCCGCGAGGCGGGCATCACCGACGCCTGGATCGAGGCGGCTCAGAAGTCCCCCGTGTACAAGATGGCGGTGGAGTGGGGCATCGCCCTGCCGCTCCACCCGGAGTACCGCACGCTGCCGATGGTCTGGTACGTGCCACCGCTGAGTCCGATCATGAGCCACGTCGAGGAGACGGCTCCCGCCACCACGGCCGACGAGATCCTGCCAGCGATCGAGGCGATGCGCATCCCGATGCAGTACCTCGCGAACCTGCTCTCGGCTGGCGACCTGGACGTGATCCGCACGGTGCTCCTGCGCCTCGCGACGATGCGCGCCTTCCTGCGCAGCAGGACGCTCGGCCTGAGCGAGGACGATCGCATGCTCGAGGCCGCCGGCCTCACCGCACAGCAGGTGGAGGACATGATGCGGCTTCTCGCCATCGCCAAGTACGACGAGCGCTTCGTGATCCCGACGGCCCGCCGGGAGGGTGAGAGGGACCTGCAGGCCCTCCAGGGCGGCTGCAGCCTCGACGACGTGCTGCCGCCCGAGGGCGCCTTCACGCGGGGCCGCCAGGCGATCGAGCTGCGCGTGACCGGGAAGGCGGATCCGAGATGAGCCGGCGGATGCTGCGCAAGGCGGGTGCCTTGCTTCTCGGCTACCCCGACCGCAAGCGCTTCGAGACGGTCCTCGCACAGCTCGGGGAGATCGCGGAGCCACCGGCAAGAGACCTCTTGCGCCGCTTCCTCGAGACCTCTCTCGCCGAGAGCGACGCGGGGCGCGAGGCGCAGTACGTCGCCACCTTCGACTTCCGTGAGGATCTCTCGCTCTACCTCACCTTCCAGGAGCTCGGCGACGCCCGGGACCGCGCGCCGGCGCTCCTCGCCCTGAAGCAGGAACTCAGGGCCTGCGGGTTCCTCTGCCCCCCCGACGAGCTGCCGGACTACATCCCGCTGCTGCTCGAGTTCCTGGCCGAATGCCCAGAGGACCGTGACGTGAAAGAACTCTCGTACCGCCTGGCGCGGGCCCTCGCGGGCATCGCCGAGCGTCTCGGGGAGCATGCCCCGTACCTGCCGCTCGTGCAGGCGATCCTCATGGCGCTGCCTGCGGCGGCCGAGGCCCGCGAGCAGCCGCGCGGAGGAGAGGAAGACCTCGCGCTGCCGTATCCCCTGCGCTACCTCTAGCCTACGGGAGGTGATCCGGTGAACGAATTCCTCTGGGTCGTCTATCCGTACCTCTGCCTGATGGTCCTCGTGGTGGGCATGCTCAGCCGCTACAACTACGACCAGATCGGCTGGACGTCGAAGTCGAGCGAGCTTCTGGAGAAGAGGCTCCTGAGGCTTGGCAGCCCGCTCTTCCACTGGGGGATCATCTTCGTCTTCCTCGGCCACGTCGCCGGCCTTCTCGTGCCGATCGAGGTCTATCGGTCCCTTGGCGTCACAGAGCACCTCTACCACATGGGCGCGATGGCGATGGGCGGCCTGACGGGCCTCATGACCCTCGTCGGACTGCTTCTCCTGCTCTGGCGCCGACTCAGCGTGCGCCGCGTCCTCCGTCACACCTCAGGCGGTGACTGGCTGGCGCTCCTGTTCCTGATCGCCACGGTCACGCTGGGCCTTCTCATGACCCTCGTCTACAACGTGAGCCACCTGCCCTACGAGTACCGCACGACCGTCGGGCCGTGGATCCGGGGCGTCATCCTGCTGCATCCCGACGCGGCCCTGATGGCCCACGTGCCCCTCGTGCTGCAGCTGCACATCCTCACGGCTCTCGCGCTCTTCGCCGTCTCTCCCTTCACCAGGCTCGTGCACATCTTCAGCCTGCCGCTCGCGTACCTGAGACGCGCGCCAATGCAGTACCGCCGGCGCACGCCCGCCCCCTTCGAGCGGGCCAGGCGGGACGAGGGCATCTGACCATCCTCAATCCGCGATGGGAGGTGTGACCGTGGCAGACGACCATGAAGCCGTCGCAGAGGAGCGCAGGCGGCAGATCCTGCGGGAGGATCTCGCAGATCTGCGCGCGGTGCTGATGCTGCGCTTTGGCGCGATTCCGGACGACATCGAGGCGAGGCTGCAAACGCTGCAGGACATCGAGCACACGAACCGGCTCGTCCTCGTGGCGGCGAACGCCCCGGACCTCGTCGCGCTGCGAGGGGAATTCGCCTCGGATATCCCCGCCTTCCGCATTCTCTCGGGCTCCTTCGAACCAGGCTCCACGGGCCACTAGCCGCGGACGGAAGGAGAATGCCGCCTGGCAGACGCCGCCAAGGGCTCTCGCAGTGCAATCGACGGCCTCTATCCGGGCTACTTCGCGTTCGTGATGGCGACCGGCATCGTATCGACCGCGGCCGAGCTCTTCCGCCTGCAGGCGTTCTCCCTGGCTCTGCTGGTCGCCGCAAGCGTAGGCTACGCGGTGCTCCTGGCGCTTTACGCCCTTCGCGTGCGCATGGCGCCCGCCGCCGTGCGCGAGGACGCGCGCTCCCCTGGCGGGGCGTTCGGCTTCTTCACGTTCGTCGCGGCCTCCAACGTGCTCTCGGCGCGCTACGCCGCGGCGGGCGACTTGCGGGTCGCCGCGGCTCTGGCCGCGGTCGGGGCGGTATCCTGGCTGCTCCTCACCTATACGATCCCGGTCGGGCTGATGCTGGCAGGCGCCGACAGCCGGCTCGGACCGAGCGTCAACGCCTCCTGGCTGATCTGGGTGGTGGCGACGCAGTCTGTCTCGACCGCGGCGTCCGTGCTGTCGGCCGCGGGCCTCGACCGATCCCTCCTCAGCTTTCTGGCCGCGAGCTTCTGGGGCATCGGCTCTCTTCTCTACCTCATCCTGATCACGATCGTCACAGCGCGCATGCTGCTCGCCGCCATGACGGCGGCGGAGATGACGCCGCCCTACTGGATCAACATGGGCGCCACCGCGATCACCGTGCTGGCCGGTGCGCGCCTGCTCGCGTCGCCCCTGCCCGGCCGGCTGCAGCAGATTTCGCCGGTGGTGATAGGCATCTCGTTCATGTTCTGGGCCTTCGGCAGCTTCTGGATCCCGGCGCTTGTGCTGTTCGGCGCCTGGCGTTACGGGCGGGCGCGGCAACCCGTGGTCTATGAGCCGGCGCTCTGGAGCATCGTCTTTCCCATGGGCATGTACGTCACCGCGACCGATCTGTTCGGTCAGGTGGCCAAACTGCCCTGGCTGCCTCCGCTCGCCTTCGGCGCCAGCTGGGTGGCCTATGCGGCGTGGGCGATCGTCTTCGCCGCCATGCTGCGGGGCCTGCTCGCGGGCCGGCGCCAGGCGAGAGGAGAGGTGCGACCCGCCCGTGACGAGGCGCCCGGGCCCTTGTAGCCGCAAAAGGGGCACCCTGCTCTCGAACGCATGTCGGCCGCCCGGGTTCTCATGTCACAGCCCGCCTGCATCATCGGTCACAGTCGGGACAGGCGTTCGGTGCCATCCTGCGGAGGGGGGCGAAGAAATGTCCATCAATGTCGCGGACGACGCCGAGGCCGGGATGCTGCGCGAGGTTGCGCACGAGTTCGCTCTGCGCACCCTGCGTCCGGCGGGGCAGGCGGCGGACGAGACGGGCGAGACGCCCTGGCAGGCCGTGCGGGCAGCAGGAGAGCTCGGGCTGATGGGGGCGAACGTGCCCGAGGCCTACGGCGGACCAGGGCTGAAGGCAAGTACGCTGGCGGTCGTGATGGAGGAGCTCGGCTGGGGCAACTTCGGCATCACGGCCACGATCGGCGCCGCGTCGCTCGTGGCGGCGGCGCTGCTGATCGCGGGGAGCGAGGAGCAGAAGAGCAGGTACCTGCCGCGCCTTTGCAGCGCCAAGGCACCGCTCGTGGGAGCGTTGGCCCTTACAGAGCCCGAGTCCGGATCGGAGCTCGAGATCGACCTACAGGGTCAGGCACAGAACCTCAAGACGCGCGCGGAGCGGATTCCCGGCGGCTACCGCCTGCACGGGGCCAAGCGCTTCATCACCAACGGAGGCGCGGCAGACCTGACGCTTCTCCTGGCCAACATCGAAGGGGATCTCGAGGGCGGCTGGAGCCTGTTCCTGATCGAGCGGGACACCAAGGGCCTGAGGCCCGGCCGGCAGATCCCCACCATGGGCCTGCGCGGCTCCTACACGGGGGAGATCGTCCTCGAGGCCTTGGAGCTACCGGAGGCGGCGCGCCTCGGCGCGCCGGGCGACGGCCTCGGGATCGTGCTCAAGGTGCTCGCGGTCGCCCGCACGATGATCGCCTCGGCGGTGGTCGGGCTGGCGCGGGCCGCATTCGAGGCGGCCTTCGCCTACAGCGGGGAGCGGATGCAGTTCGGCCGGCCCATCCGCGAGCACCAGCTCGTCGCGAGCCGCCTCGCCACGATGCACATGGAGATCGACGCGGCGCGCCTCCTCGTGGCGCGGGCCGCCGAGGATCTTGATGCCGGCCGCGACGCGGCGCTCTCCGCATCGGAGGCGAAGCTCTTCGCGAGCGAGATGGCAGTCCGGGTGACAGGGGCCGCCCTGCAGATCCACGGAGGGTACGGCTTCACGCGTGAGCTGCCGCTCGAGATGTGGGTGCGTGACGCTGTCGTCAGCCGCATCTTCTTCGGTACGAGCGAGATGCAGCTGCTCGAGATCGCCCAGCATCTGGACCGGGGCCACTAGCGAAAGGCAAGGAACCATCAAGCCAGGAGAGGGTGACGATCCATGGATGAGAACGCTCAGGCCATCGAGAGGATCCGCAGGCATCACGCGGTGCTCCTCGAGGGGCTGCGCGAGCCGTCGGAGGCGCTCCTCGCGGACGTGGCCGCCGGACGGGCGGGCGAGGAGGCGCGCCGCGAGATGGCTGCCTTCCTCGCGGACGAGATCGTGCCGCACGCCGAGGCAGAGGAGGCCACGATCTACAGGCGAGGCCTCTCGGTGGCGGAGCTCGTGCCGCTGCTGCGGGCCATGATCGCCGAGCACGGCCGCCTGCGCCAGCTTGCGGGAGATCTCGAGGCGGAGTCGGATCCGGCGCGCGCGGCCGCGATCGGCTACGCGATCACCGAGCTCTTCTCGGTCCACGCCGACAAGGAGAACGACCTTCTCTTGCCGCGGCTCGCCGAAGAGCCGGACGTCAGCGTGCACGACCTGCTCGGCGACATGCACCAGCGGCTCGAGGGCTGAAGGCAGAGGGCACGCATCCTGCGGCATGGCCGGTCCGTACGTGGAGCCCGGGTCAAGGCCCGACATGCTGGGGCCTCGTCCCGGGCTTTTCGCGGGCGACTTGGCGATAGGCGATCGAAGGAGGCAGATGGCATGGAGCCGAGGATTGCATACGGCAAGGTGGCACCGGGGGCTCTGCAGGCGATGCAGGGGCTCGAAGAGTACGTGCGTGGGAGCGGATTGCCCCAGGGGCTCTTGGAGCTTGTGCGCACCAGGGCATCGCAGATCAACCGCTGCGCTTATTGCCTTGACATGCATACGAAGGACGCCCGGGCCAATGGGGAAAGCGAGCAGCGCCTCTATGCCCTCGGCGCCTGGCGCGAGACGCCTTTCTACTCGGAGCGCGAGCGGGCGGCGCTGTCCTGGACGGAGGCGCTCACGCTCTTGGCGCAGGATCCGGTGTCGGACGAACTCTATGCGGAGGTGCGAGGGCAGTTCAGCGAGCGCGAGATCGTCGACCTGACGCTCGCGATCGTCGCGATCAACGGCTGGAACCGCCTGGGCGTCGGGCTGCGCTCGGTGCCGGGCACCTACCAGCCGCGGCGGCAGGACTGACGCCAGAGGAGGCATCGGCATGCCAGAGGATCTCAGCTTCAGCATCGACGCGAGCTGGACGGGCACCGGACGCGAGGGGCGCGGCACGATCCGCTCCGGCGGGCTCGAGATCGCCTATTCGGCCCCGGCCAGCATGGGCGGCCAGGGCAGCGGCACGAGCCCCGAGGAGCTCCTGATGGCCGCGGTCACCGCCTGCTACAGCGGCACGCTCTTCCGCGTCCTCCAGCAGAGGGCTACCCGTTACCCACAACCTGGCCGCGGGCCGTGCAGCGCATGCTACGGTTGCGCATTCCGATTCGTATGAGCCAGTGATTCCGGAAAAGTTCGGACACGAGTCCGAAAAAGAATGGCCACTCCGAAGGGTTCGCGGGTGGTCGGGAGCCGGGATCAGGCTGGGGTTCGCTGCGTAGTCAGAGTTCCCCTTCGGCGGTGGCCGTGTGAGAGTCCGCCGAGACGGTGAGACGGTCATGCGTCTTGTCGCTCCGGCGGCGGGTCCCGCCGCAGAGAGTCGCCGCGCAGTTCGATGTGATGGGAGCGGTGCATCCAGCGATCAAGGATGGCGTCGGCGATTGTGGCGTCCTTGATCATGTCGTGCCAAGTGCCGAACGGCAGCTGGCTGGCGACGATCGTGGAGTGCCGCTCGCTGCGGTCGTCCACAACTTCGAGGAGCAGTCTGGCGCCTGGGCTGTCGAGCGGAGAGAGACCGAAGTCGTCGAGCACCAGCACCTCAACGCGCGCCAGCTGGGCCATGAGGCGACGCAGTGAGCCGTCGCCCTGGGCGATGCGCAGGTCCTCCAGGAGGCGAGGGACGCGGAAGTATCGGGCGCTGTGGCCGGTGCGGCAGGCGGCATCTGCGAGGGCGCAGGCGATGAAGGTCTTGCCCACGCCGGTTGCCCCGCTGATCAGAGCGTCTTGGTGCCGTTCGATCCAGTCGCCTTGGGCGAGTGTTCGCATGAGTCCACGGTCAAGCCCGCGTGCAGCGCGGAAGTCGAGGTCCTCCATGCGGGCCGTGAGACGCAGGCGGGCCTCGCGCAGGAGCCGGTTTACGCGCTTGTGCTGGCGGTAGGTGAGTTCCCGGTCGACGAGCAGGCTGAGCCTGTCCTCGAAGGAGAGTTGCTCGTTCGCGGCGGGATGCTCCATCTGGTCTTCGAGGGCCTCTGCCATCCCGTAGAGGAACATCTCACGCAACCTGGTTGTGGTCAGTTGGGTCAGCATCTCTTGCCTCCCACCTTGCCGTAGTAGGCGCCGCCTCGTACGTTGTCATGGTCGGGTGTGGCATCCGTGTTCTCTTCCGCGAGGGGTTCCTGGTCCAGCCGATTCTCTAGAATGGAGCGCATGCTGCGCGCGGATCGCGCGCCGATGGTGAGGGCCCTGGTGGCCGCCGCCTCCATGCGCACCGGAGGATAGACCTTCGCGAGGTGCATGATGCCGAGGCAGGTACGGTAGCCCTGCTCAGGGTGCGTCCGGCTCTTGAGGATCTCCTCGACCAGTTGGCCAAGCATCGGGCCGATCGTCCTGCCCCAAGCGACGAGGCGCTGGGGGTTCCATTCCAGGTGGCGCCGATGGCTCTCCGGCAGGTGTGCCGGCACGGTGGCGTAGAGCCCGCGGCCGTGCCGTCGCGCATG
>JAJYSZ010000004.1 GCA_021793315.1 Bacillota bacterium
CTGGAAGTCCGTGGTGCGGGAGCTGTTGAGCGTGTTCTGGCGGACACGGATGTAGGCCAGAACCCAGGGACCCGACAGGCAGTGCACGCCAGGCTGGAAGTCCGCCTTGCTGTGGATCGGGTCGTAAATCGCTGCGGGAATGTCGATGTTGACGCAGCCTACGGCATCCACCGCGTCGATGAAGCCGTTGAAGTCCGTGGCGATGTAGGCCTTGACCGGCATGCCGGTGAAGTGACTTACGACCTTCATCGCGAGCTCGGGTCCTTGCGCCGGGCCCTCCTGCAGACCCAGGAACAGGGTCTCCTTGATCTTGGGCACGGTGTCGCGCCACTGGGGAAGCGCAATCAGCAGGTCACGCGGGACCGAGATCAGCGTGACCTTGTGATGCTGGGGATCGATGTGGACGAGGATGAGGATATCCGCCTGCCCGCCGGACGTGCCCAGCGAGAGGGGTCCAGTGGCCTTTCGCGCGTTGTTGCCGATGAGCAGGATGTTGTAGGGGACGTTCGTGGACACGGCCGCGACGCGACCGCCCGGACTCGACGTGGAGCTGAACCAGCTCTTCAGGTAGGCGCCGCCCCCGATCAGCACGAGGATGATGACCAGGAGCCAGATGAACTTGGGTCGCAACCGTCTCTTCAAACCTTTACCTCCTGCGACCAGGCTCGACGGGCCATCGGCGAACGCTTAGAATTTCTCTCAGTTTCCCGGGGGAGCTATCGCCATGTTCATGTTACGCTTGCCTGACTTTGGACCGGACGAGCGGGAGCTTGCCTGCAACGCCTTGGCCAACACCCTTGCCTGCTCGCTTGACGAGACCCTCCTGAGCAGGGTGGGAGAATTCGCGTGGATCGATGCTACGGTGGAAAGCCCCGCACCGGCCCTGCAGGCGGTGCCGTCCAACCGCTATGACCGTGCGGCGCTGCATCTTTGGCATGAAGTTCTGGAACCGGACGGCGTGCGGACCACGCGGCGGGAAGCGCAGGCGCTTCTCAACCTGCTCGAGGACTGCTTCAAGGTGGCCAGCCGGCTGCACGGCGGCAAGCTCTGGCCCATGATGCAGGCGAGCATCTGGCGAAGCCTGCGCGACGGGCTGCAGCATGACCTGCAGACGGCCGCGAACGCCTAGTCTGAGGCTTCGAGCCAAGCGGCACAAACCGCGCCGTAGCGCTGGCCCGCTAGGTAGAGCGGTACGGAGAACAGCGTCGTGATCTGACCGTCGTCCCGCAGGTAGGTCCGCGCGAAGAGCGCGGACTTGCGCTCGGTCAGGCGGTTGCCCGCCCGCTCGAAGTCCCTGCGCTTGGCAGGGCTGCCGATGCGCTCCGCGCCGACAAGTCCCACGCGGGATGCGGCGACGACGACGGGCTCATCGTAAATCCGCTTCAGTCGGCTGTGCAAGCCGTCATATTCCGGATTTCCAGTCCAATCCGCCATATTCTCGCTGTTGTGCGTGAAACAGTATGCGTTGAGATCGGCCACGATAAAGAAGAGGTAACGCGGCGAGCGATCCTTGTAGCGATCAAGGATGCGGGCCGCGTCTTTGTCGAGCAGCTCCGAGTAGCGCGTCTCGTATTTGGGCGGCGCAAAGCCCGCAAGCGGCACCCGGTCGACGTTGAACAGGCGTGCCAGGGAGCGGATCCGCGCTCCGGTGATCGGCCTGTACTCCACGTCGAGGACGTCCTCCGCACTCAGGCGCCCGGTCGTGACCGCCGTCTCGAACAGCTGCTCCACTTCTTTGGCACAGGACTCTAGGTCGCTGCGGACGGCGTCGACGAAGGTCCCGGCGCGCACACGGCCGAGGGCGCCGTAGGCCGCCTCGGCGCCCTCGGCCAGGCGCTCTGCGGTCCGGGTCAGGGCGGCGGACGCCTGCGAGAGCTCCTGCGTTTCGGCCCGCATGGACTGCAGCCGGGCAGCGACGTCCTGAAGCGCCGCGGTCTGCTGTTCGGTGCTGGCCGCGATGCGTTCCACGAGCTCCGAGAACCGGCCCAGGCTGCCCACCACGCCACGCACCGCAGCATCGGCGCTTTGGGTGCGCTCCGCGACCGACGTGGCCCGCTCGGCCGACCTGTCCACGGCAGCGGACGTTTCCTGCAGTTCCTGGCCCACCGCGGCCAGAAGGCTCGCGATCTCCTTGGTAGAGTTCTGCGTGCGGTCGGCCAGTCGGCGGACCTCGTCCGCGACGACACTGAACCCGCGCCCGTGTTCGCCAGCTCGGGCGGCCTCGATGGCCGCGTTCAGCGAGAGAAGGTTGGTCTGGCGCGCGACGTCGGCGATCAGGCCGCTCATCTGGCCGATCCGGCCGACCGTCGCCGTCAGGTGCGTCATGAGCTCCCGGGCGGCCCGCACGTCGTCGGCGATCTGTCGGCTGTCCGCCGTGGCCATCGCCAGGAGATCCACACCCGCTGCGGATTCGCGCGTCACCGCCGCTCCGATCTCCGCGGCGGCGGCGGCGGACTGGGCGATCTCAAGCGCAGCCGCACGAGACTGCGCCGTCATGTCGGCGGACATCTCCGCGTCGGTCAGCGCCTGTCTTGCGCCAGCCTCCACCTGCGCGATGTCCCGCGTGGTGCGGGCGGTGCGAATGGCGACCTTGGCCGTATGTTCGGTGAGCTGCTCGACAACGGTGCGCACTTCCCGGAGCCACCGGTTGACCCGTTCGGCGTCCGGAAGCGAAGGATCCAGACGGATGGTGAGATCCGGCTGCTCATCGATCAGCTGGGCGAGGCGGAGCAAGGGATCGGGCGTGGCCAATGGGACACCTTCTTCGCTCGGTGGTCGAAAGCGCCAATTCGACATGGGACTGCCGCAAAACCTTCCGTCTCCTGGCCCGCCGCTAGGGATTGCCTTCGCGGGAGGCGAACTCCGACCGATCTTGAGGGGGTGGCGGTCGCGGACGCCCGAGGCATCGCACGGGAGCTTCTGGACTGGTTTTCGCATGACGGCCGCGACCTGCCCTGGCGCCGTCCGCCGCGCACGCCATATCGCGTGCTGGTGGCCGAAACGATGCTGCAGCAGACGCGGGCCAGCGTGGTGGCGGCACGCTTCGAGGCCTTCCTTCATCGCTATCCGGACTTCGCCACTCTGGCGGCCGCGCAGCTCGACGACGTGCTGCGCGCGTGGGAGGGCCTCGGCTACTACCGCCGGGCGGAGGCGCTCTGGCGCACGGCCGGCCTGATCGCGGCAAGGGGCCAGATGCCCACCGAACGCGAGGAGCTGCTCAAGCTGCCGGGCATCGGGCCCTACAGCGCGAGCGCCTTGCGGAGCTTTGCCTTTTCCCTTCCCGATCCGGCGCTTGACGCGAATCTGCGACGCGTCGCCCTCCGGCTCGCCGGCGACCGCACGGACCCGCTGCGGGCCCCTGCGCAGCAGAGGGCGCGCGGCCTTCTCGCGGACGTCCTCGCCGCGGGACCTCCGGCAGACCTGAGTGACGCGTTGATGGATCTCGGCGCCATGGTCTGCACGGCCCGCCGGCCGCGCTGCGACGACTGTCCCATCGAGAGATGGTGCGCCGCGAACAAGAGCGGCGAACCGGAGGCGTTTGGCCGTCCGGCGGCGCGGTCCGCACGCCGGGAACTTCAGATCGTCGCTCTCAGGGTAGAGTCCGAGCAGGGAGTGCTCTGGCGGCCTCGACCCGCGACGGGCTTGCTCGCTGGCCTTTGGGAACCGCCGCACCTGCTTGCCCCGGAGCAGCCAACCGAGACGGCGATCTTGGCCATGCTGCGGGAGTGGGGCGTGCAGGGAGCCCGGGACACGGGCGAGCGCTGGCCGATGTCGCACGCCTTCACGCATCAGAAGTGGTTCGGGGAGGTGCGGCGCATCGAGGCGGACGCTGTGCCCCCTGCGGCGCCGGCACGCTGGCTCGATCCGCATGGACTCGCTGCCGTCGCATTGCCCAGCGCCTTTCGCGCAGTTCTCTCGAGGGGATGGTGAGGTGGTGGAGATCGAGGAGTTCGGCGCTTGGGCCGTCAGCTGGGCCGAAGAGCACGGCGGGCTCTGGTCCGTGCAGGAAAATCTGGTCCGCCTAACAGAAGAGGTGGGCGAGATCGCGCGGCATGTCAACGCGCAGAGCGGACGCAAGCACCTGGCCGCCGATGCGGAACCTGCCGCGGGCGAGCTGGGCGACGCGCTCTTCGTGCTCGCGCTGCTTGCGCACCAGCTCGGTACCAGTCTCGATGCCGCCGTGCGGGAGGTCCTGCGCAAGCAGGAGCGGCGCGGTGAGCGCCTGGAGGACGGGGGGACCCGACATGAGGGATGACGCGCAGTCGTTCGCCCACCTGGAGATCGCCTGGCGACCTGACGAGGCCCAGCGGAAGGAATCTGTGCTCGGCCGCTTCCTGGCGGCGGAGGGGCTCCGTGACGTGGCGGAGCTCTCGGCGCGTGCGGCGCGGGACCCGGAGTGGTTCTGGGACGCGAGCGTGCGGAGTCTCGGCATCGCGTTCCAGACGCCATACAGCCAGGTGCTCGACCTGTCGCGTGGCCGGGAGTTTCCCCTCTGGTTCCGCGGCGGTCACTTCAATGTCGCTCATGCCGGGATCGACGTGCATGCGGCGGGAGAGCACGGCGGGGTCACCGCCCTCGCCTGGGAGGGCGAGGACGGCGAGGTGCGGCGCCTGACGTTCAGGGAGCTTCAGGGCGCGGTCGACGAGATCGCCTCGGGTCTGCAAAAGATCGGCATCGCCCAGGGCGACGCGATCGGCGTCTACCTGCCGATGCTGCCGGAGACGATGATCATCGCCTACGCGGCCGCCAAGATCGGGGCGATCCTGGTGCCCACGTTCTCCGGTTACGGCGCCGAGGCGGTGGCGACCCGCCTGCGCGACGCCGGCGCAAAGCTGCTGGTGACAGCCGACGGGTTCTGGCGCCGCGGCCGGCCCATCGCCATGAAGGAGACGGCCGACGAGGCCGCGCGGCTTGCGCCGAGCGTTGAGCACGTCGCCGTGGTGCGTCGCCTCGGGCGCGACGTGCCTTGGCAGGAGGGCCGGGACATCGACTGGGCAGACCTGGGGCGGCTGGGGCATGGCAGCATGACGACGCCCCTCCTGGATCCCGAGACCACCCTGATGATCATCTACACGTCGGGTACGACGGGCCGGCCCAAGGGTGCCGTCCACGCCCACTGCGGCTTCCCGGTCAAGGCGGCCCAGGATCTTGCGCACGCCTTTGACGTCCGTCCGGGTGACCTCCTCTTCTGGTACACCGACATGGGCTGGATGATGGGACCGTGGGCCATCTACGGCGCGCCGCTCCTTGGGGCCGGCGTCATGCTCTACGAAGGTACGCCGGACCATCCCGGCCCTGATCGGCTCTGGCAGATCATAGCCCGGCACGGCGTGACCCATTTTGGCATCTCGCCCACGGCCGTACGCAGCCTGATGCCGCACGGTGCGGAGCCGGTGCGGCGCTGGCCGATGCCGAAGCTCAGGGTGCTCGGCTCGTCCGGCGAGCCCTGGAACCCTGATCCCTGGCGCTGGTTCTTCGAGGTGGTCGGCGGCAGCCGGCTGCCGATCATCAATTATTCCGGCGGCACGGAGATCTCGGGCGGCATCGTCGGCTGCTTTCCCACAGAGCCGATCAAGCCGTGCTCGTTCCGAGGTCCGATCCCGGGCATTTCGGCTGACGTCGTCGATGCGGACGGCCGCAGTGTGCGCGGCGAGGTGGGCGAGCTCGTGCTGCGTTCCGTGTGGCCGGGGATGACACGCGGGTTCTGGCAGGACGACGCGCGTTACCTCGAGACGTATTACGGCAGGATCCCTGGCGTCTGGTACCACGGGGACTGGGCCTACGTCGACGACGACGGCTTTTGGTACATCCTTGGGCGATCGGACGACACGATCAAGGTTGCAGGCAAGCGGGTCGGCCCGGCGGAGGTGGAATCCGCGCTCGTCGGCCATCCCGACGTCAAGGAGGCGGCGGCGGTCGGCCAGCCAGACCCGCTCAAGGGCGAGACGATCGCGTGCTTCTGCGTCCTGCGCGAAGGCGCGACACCTGGCGAAGCGCTTGTGGATGCGCTCAAATCGCAGGTGGCGGGGGTGCTCGGCAAGTCCCTGCGCCCGAGCGCGATCGTGTTCGTCGACGAGTTGCCGCACACGCGCAACGGCAAGATTCTCAGGCGCCTCGCGCGTCAGGCTTACCTCGGGCAGCCGCTCGGCGACCAGAGCGCGCTCGAGAACCCTGCGGCGTTGGCAGCCCTGGAAGCCGCGGGCGGGGGGCGGAACACGCACGGATGAACGATACGGACCATATGTCCCTCTGCCTGGGTAATAAGGACCCAAGGCAATGAGCCGTCCGTCTGCGCAGTAGAAGGGCCACTCGCCGATATGTAGGTCGTTTGCCGAGACGCACACTGGTCCTGTCGGCAAACGCTTTTATCGGGGAGTGGACTCATGCCTCACATCTCACGACTTGCGAAGATGACCCTCACGGCTGTCGGTGTTCTTTCTCTCACGGCCCTGGCGGCCGGTTGCGGCCAGCAAACGGCCGCAGGCACTGCCCATGCGGCCCCTCCGGTTAAGTACCACTTTTACGAGACCATTCTGACAGGCGGCATGACCGGCAAGCCGGGCTGGCCGGAGTTCACGCCGGCCGACTTCACGCTGCCCGCCAACGCGGACGTGACCATGACGATCACGAGCTTCGACGATGGCGCGGCCGCCGTGCCGGCGCAGTACGGCAAGGTCTCCGGCACCACCGGCGGCGACGAGACGATCAACGGGCAGAGCGCAACGCAGGTGGCCGTCGCTCAGGTGGCGCACACCTTCACGGTCTCGGCCCTCAACCTCAATGTGCCCATTCCGGTCGCCAAGTCGGCCCAGGATCCGGCCGTGGTGACCTTCTCGTTCCACACGCCGAAGAGCGGAGTCGACACCTGGCAGTGCTACGCGCCGTGCGGTAGCGGCAGCTCCGGCTGGGGCGGTCCGATGGCGACCGACGGCTACATGACGGGTAAGGTGACGTTCTCGAACGACTGAGTTGGGGGCCCGGCTGGCCCGATCGGTGCGAATCGGTCGGGCCGTTCGCTTTGCGACCGCGGCAAGAGGCCCAGAGCGGCGGCTCCGAACGGCCGTAAGGGACACCGTGCAAATGGACGTATAAATGACAGCATGGGTCAGGTAAACGGTGCCGGACAGACTATGGAGTTTCGGTGCCTTTGCCCATCTAGCAAAGTCGCGCCGCCTGCGACAATGAGGCCGTCGAGGAAATCTCGTGAGGGGGAGCAGAATCAAAATGATCAACGTGAAGGGTGGTCGCCTCGCAGTCGCAGCCGCGGTCGTCGGTGTCGCAAGCCTTCTGATCGCCGGTTGCGGACAGCAGCAGGCCGCTGGCAACGCTTCGGCCGCCAGCAAGCCCAAGACGTCGACCACGGCGTCGACGCCGGCTCCGCAGAGCGTCTCGTACAACTGGGAAGTCGTGGCCGGCGGCAACGCCCAGCACTCAGACTGGCCGTTCTTCTCGGAGGATGGCAAGAACCCGATGCCCGCAACCGTGACGCTGCCGGCGAACGCCACCATCACGCTGACGATCAAGAACTACGATGACGGCGGCGGAGACGTCCCGGCGACCTACGCCAAGGTTTCTGGCACGGTCGGCAACACCGAGACGGTCAACGGCAAGCAGGCGTCCTCGTTCTCGGCGAACGGCGTCATCGCCCACACATTCACCGTCAGTGGGCTCGGCCTCAACATCCCGCTCATCGCGGCGACCGACCAGGGCAGCACGGTGGTTCCGTCGGTGACGGTCGTGACGTTCAAGACGCCGGCCAAGGCGGGCACCTACAGCTGGCAGTGCTACCAGCCCTGCGGCACCGGTTCGGACGGCTGGGGCGGCCCGATGGTCACGCCGGGCTGGATGATGGGGTCTGTCCAGATCCAGTAGCAAGCATCGGACCCGAGGCGCGGGACGGCATAGGCCGTCCCGCGCTTTGTCCGTCTGGAGTTCTGGCCGTCGCAGGCAAACAGGCGGTCAGGTGCCGAGGCGCAGGCGCCTCAGGCCCGAGCGCAGCACCGCGCCGCCGCTCATGAGGGTGACCAGGCCGAGCAGCGAGAAGGTGACGGGAATACCGAGGCTCTGCGCCAGTACGCCGGCCAAGGCCCCGCCGACAGGCAGGGGAAGGTTGACGACCAGCGACTGCATCGCGCTGACCCGGCCGTAAATCGCACTCGCGACCTGGCGCTGCGACAAGGTGGCCATGATGATCGAGACGGGTGCCACGGCGCCGTCCAGCAGCCCGACCGCCACGATGGCCGCCCAGGGGCTGTGGACGAAGCCCAGCAGGGCCATGCCGAGCCCGGAGAGGCCGAGCGTCGCGATCAGCAGATGGTCGATGCGCAGCCGCTCCGCGAGGAAGGGGCCGATGATGCCGAGCGCCACCGGGAAGAGGCCCGCCGCCATGCCAACCAGGCCCACCTCGGCGGCGTTCCAGTGCAGGCTGCTCCGGAAGAAGAAGACCTCGAGCGCGTAGACGCCGCCCCAGGTGAAGTTCCAGAAGGCGAAGACGAGCGTGATGTGCAGGACGCTCGGTGCACGGCGCAGGGCGGCCCAGGCCGGACGGAGCACGGCGATGCCCCGTGCGGGTGCCGCCTCGGGTGCCGTGTGCGGCAAAAAGAGGGATGGCACGAGCACAAAGACGTAGGCGAGGGCGTTGATGCCGAGTGCCCAGGCGATGCCGAGACGGCTGATGGTCGGGCCGGCAAGGCCCGGTGAGATGTACCATGCGACCGTGAACACGATGGCCGACAGGGCGTTCACGGACACCCTGGCCGGCTCGGGCGTCGCCCGCCTCAGGAGGACGTTCTGCGCATTGTAGGCCAGCATGCCGAGGCCGGTCGCGAGCATGGCGGAGAGGTAGATCAGCCAGAGGCTGAGCTGACCGCTAAGGAAGAGGAGCAGGGTGGCCAGCGTCACGACGATCTGCAGGATGCTGGTCGCGGCGATGACGCGTCGGACGTCGCTGCGGTCGACGAAGGCACCCAGCCATGGCAGGAGGAGCCCGGGCAGGAACTGTATTGCTGCAAGCGTGCCCAGGGCCTCAGGCGTCCCCTTCAGGTTGTAGACGAGCCACGGCAGGACAAGGCGGAAGAAGCCCTGGCCGACGTCGGAGGCGAATGTACCGTAAAGGAAGGTGACCACTGGGCGCGGGCAGAGCCGAAGAGCCTGCCAGCCGCCGACCGGACGGAGAGCGTCACGTGCGTCGGGTCGATCACGCATAGAACTTTGACCACCAGAAGAAAAGGCAGACTGCTGACTGCAGTCTGCCTTCGCTGCCCGCGTCTAAAGACCTGTCGGAGGCGTCCTGCCATGCAGGTGCGGTTCGAGGGCATAGGCGCCAAGTTGGCCTGCGCCGTACCCAAGGGTGATCGTGCCCGGCAGCAGCCAGGGCCCGACGCCGAGGGTCAGGAAGGCGAGGGTCAGGGCGAGCCCGATGCCGCCTGTCCAGAGGCCACGGCGCAGCCAGCGCAGCCGCTCGCCGGCTGAAACCGGCGGCCGGGGCGGATCGAACTGCAGCAGCCCGAGCCGCACGAGCCCGACGAAGAGGGGGATGAGCCCGACGATGAGCCAGGGCCCGAAGCCGACCGGCAGAAGGCCGACCGTGATGCCGAGCCCGATACCGACCGTGTTGAGGGCCATGGCCAGAGGAGAGGACGGCATGGGGGGCGGGTAGCCGTAGGGCGGCGGGTACGGGTACCCGTTGCCGGGAGCGGGCGGCGGCTCCGTCGGACGCCCGCCGGTCAGGTACGCCATGCGCTCCTTGTGGCGGAAGTAGAGGACGGCGATGATGATCGCCGCGATGGCGACGAACAGCACGAGCGGGATCAGCACGCCGATGAACGCGAGGCCGGTGAGAGGAACGATGTTCATGCGTTCTTCGCCCTTTCTACTGCGGCGTGATGCTGACGGGGCCCGTGCTGTCGTCGACCGTCAGGGTGCCCGCCTGCCCTTGGCCGATGGTGCCGGAGAAGACGCCGTTCGTGCCTCCGGAAAGACCTGGGAAGCTTGAACTCATCGGGCCGAGATGGGCCGCGGCCTGCACATGGAGCCTGCCATGCGGGGCAAGTTGGAGCGTCAGAGGGCCTGTACCGACCGAGAAGGAGGACTGCAGGCCGGGATCGCCCGAGAAGTCCAGGGGGCCTGTGCCCACCTGCAGATTCAGCTGCCCCGTGGCCTGAACGGCTTGGGCGCTCAAAGGGCCGGTCGCGACGTCGCCCGTGAGGCGCCCGCGGAAGTTGCGCACGGTCAAGGCACCGGTGGTGACGTCGGCGGTGACGGCGCGGTAGGTTCCGGTGATCGTCGCCCTGCCGGTAGCGACGGTGATATCGGCATTCAGGCCGGGCGGCACCTGCACCTGCAGCACGTCCGGCATGGAGCTGAAATTCCATTGCAGCGGCGTGGGCGGCGTATACGTGAGCGTGAGGACGCCGCCCGCGGCCCTGGCCTGCATCACGCCGTTGCGCGATCCGGCGACGGACCAGCGCCAGGAGACCTGGGAGCCGGGCGCCGTCGTCACCTGCACGTCCCCGACGCTCGGAGCCTGGACAGTGACCTGGGTGATGCCCTGCGCAGATTCGCTGCTCGTACCGCGATAGATGGGGCCCTGGGCGCCTAGTGTGACGTGCCGCCAGGTGGAGACGGCGGGCAGAGGGATCCTGATGCCCTGACGCAGGGCGAGAACCAGAATCACGAGGACTGCGAGGGCCAGCACGAGCGCGGTGATGCCGATCGGTCGGCGCAAGGCACATTCACTTCCCTTTATCCTCTAGACCCGCGGGCGGGGTAAGGAGTTTCACCTGGCGAAGGCATCGACCCCATGGCGGCGAAACCATGAGGCGCCGACGGCGGTCATGCTGGGTAGGGACGGAGGTGTGGCCGTTGGACGCGCGGCAGGCGTCGCTCGTCGCGCGAGCGCGCGGCGGTGATGCGGGTGCGTTCGATGAACTCGTGCGGCCACTCTGGCCGCGCGCCTACTCCCTTGCCTTGCACTTCGTCCAGGATCCCGGCACGGCGGAGGACGTCGCCCAGGAGGCTCTGACGCGCGCCTGGCTGCGTATGGGGCAACTTAGGGACGACGCGGCGTTCACCGGATGGCTTTTCCGCATTGTCGCCAACCTTGCGCGCAACGTACGCGGCCGCACGCGCGAGACGCCCGTGGAACGCGTGCCCGAGGAGCAGGCCGAGGGCCCTGAGCCCGAGGCAGGTATCGTGGCGCGCGAGCAGCGTGCCCGGCTGATGGTGGCGCTTTTTGCCTTGCGGCCGGCGGAGCGCGTGGCTGTGGAGCTCGTGCTGCGGGACGAGCTGAGCTACCGCGAGGCAGCAGGCATTCTCGGCATCCCCACCGGCAGCGTGAAGACGCTCGTCCACAGAGCGAGGGCCAAACTTCAGCAGGTGCTCGCCGAAGACAGGCCCATGGTCGAAGGAGGTGCTCTGCATGTCCTTGGAGATGTCCGATAGCGAACTGCGGCTCCTGCTGCAGAGCCTGCCGGGCCAGCCTGTCCCGCCCATGCCGGAACTCAGGCTGCCGCCGCGGCCGGCCTTGGCGCCGCCGCTACCGGTCTGGCTGCTCTGGTGCGTCGGAGTCGGTGCGGCCATCGTGCTCGCGACGGGAGCTATCATCTCGTGGTGGCTCCTACAGGGCGGCGTCGGCGTGATCGTCGGCGAACTGGCGGCGCTGTCGGCGCAAAGCATCCCGGGCGTTGCGGAAGGACTGGGCTTTACCGACGCCCTGCTGGCGGGCAGCCTGATCGCGCTTCTGCTCTCGCCGGGCAGGCCTTCCCTGGCACCGCCCGGACGCTGACCGGGAGGAAATCCGGGGACGAGCGCGAATCGTGAGGGCCGAATGACGTGAGCAGAGGGAGAGCGCGATGGCGAAGAAGAAGTTCGAACGTACGAAGCCGCACGTGAACGTGGGTACGATCGGGCACATCGACCACGGGAAGACGACGCTGACGGCGGCGATCACGCGGGTGCTGTCGGCGGCGGGGGGCGCGGAGTTCGTGCCGTTCGACCAGATCGACAAGGCGCCTGAGGAGCGGGAGCGCGGCATCACGATCGCGACGGCGCACGTGGAGTACGAGACGGACAAGCGGCACTACGCGCACGTGGACTGCCCAGGGCACGCGGACTACGTGAAGAACATGATCACGGGCGCGGCGCAGATGGACGGTGCGATTCTGGTGGTGGCGGCGACGGACGGCCCGATGCCGCAGACGCGTGAGCACATTCTGCTGGCGCGGCAGGTCGGGGTGCCGAACATCGTGGTGTTCCTGAACAAGGCGGACATGGTGGACGACCCGGAACTTCTGGAGCTGGTGGAGCTCGAGGTGCGGGAACTGCTGACGTCGTACCAGTTCCCCGGCGACGACGTGCCGGTGATCGTGGGATCGGCCCTGAAGGCTCTCGAGTGCGGCTGCGGCAAGCGGGACTGCCCGAGCTGCGGCAAGGTCTGGGAGCTGATGGACGCGGTGGACGAGTACGTGCCGACGCCGGTGCGTGACACCGACAAGCCGTTCCTGATGCCGGTGGAGGACGTCTTCACGATCACGGGCCGCGGCACGGTGGCGACAGGCCGCGTGGAGCGCGGAGCGGTAAAGGTCGGGGAAGAGGTCGAGATCGTCGGTCTGACGGAAAAGGCGAAGAAGACGGTCGTGACGGGCGTCGAGATGTTCCGCAAGCTCTTGGACCAGGGCATGGCGGGCGACAACATCGGCTGCCTTTTGCGCGGCGTAGACAAGGACGAGATCGAGCGCGGGCAGGTGCTGGCGAAGCCGGGATCGGTGAAGCCGCACACGAAGTTCAAGGGCGCGGTCGTCGTTCTCACGAAGGAAGAGGGCGGGCGTCACACGCCGTTCTTCAACGGCTACCGGCCGCAGTTCTACTTCCGCACGACAGACGTGACGGGCGTCGTCACCCTGCCGGAGGGCGTGGAGATGGTCATGCCTGGCGACAACGTCGAGATGAGCATCGAGCTCATCAACTCGATCGCCATGGAAGAGGGCCTGCGCTTCGCTATCCGCGAAGGCGGCCGCACGGTCGCCGCCGGTGTCGTCACCTCGATCAGCCAGTAAGGAGGCGCGCCGTGGCCGCCCAAAAGATCCGGATCCGATTGAAGGCATTCGATCACAAGGTGCTTGACCAGTCCGCGGAGCGCATCGTCGACACGGCACGCAGGACGGGGGCCGGAGTGGCCGGCCCCGTCCCGCTGCCGACCGAGAAGAGCATCTACACGGTCCTGACCGCGCCGAACGGCGAGAAGGACATCCGCGAGCAGTTCGAGATGCGGACGCACAAACGCCTCATCGACATCCTCGACGCCACGCCCAAGACGGTGGATGCGCTGATGCGCCTGGACCTGCCGGCTGGAGTGGACATCGAAATCAAGCTCTAGCCGGGGGGTAGCAGAGGTGAAGGGGATCATCGGGCGCAAGCTCGGCATGACGCGCATCTTCGACGAAAGCGGCCGCGCCGTGTCCGTCACGGCGATCGAGGCTGGCCCCTGCCCGGTCGTGCGCGTCAAGGAGCAGGAGACGGACGGCTACCGTGCCGCCGTGCTCGGCTTCGACCGAGCGCGCCGAGCGACGCGCCCATATAAGGGCCAGTTCAAGGACAGGACGGCAGCACCTCTCAAGGTGCTGCGTGAGATGCGGCTCGGGGATGGCGACGAGGCACCGTCTGGTGAGGTGCGCGTCGACATCTTCGAAAACGGCGACATCGTCGACGTGCGCGGTCGCTCCAAGGGGCGCGGCTTCGCCGGCGGCATCAAGCGCTGGAACTTCCACCGCGGACCGATGACGCACGGTTCGAAGTATCACCGCGGCCCCGGTTCGCTCTCGTCCCGCATGTCGGGCGGCGGCGGCAGGGTCTTCAAGGGCCGGCGCCTGCCGGGTCACCTCGGCGACGCGCGCGTTACCGTGCAGGCCCTGGAGGTCGTGCGGGTGGACGTCGAGCGCAACATCCTGCTCGTGCGGGGCGCAATTCCCGGCGTGCGGGGTACGATCGTCGAAATCCGCGAGAGTTGCAAGTCAGGGGGGCGCAAGGCATGAAGGCCACCGTCTACAACCAGCAGGGCGAGGCGGTCGGCGAAGTCGAGCTCTCTGAGCGCGTCTTCGGCGCCCCGGTGAACCAGGGACTCATTCATCAGGCGGTCGTCGCCACGCTCGCGAACAAGCGGCAGGGCACGTCCGAGACCAAGACGCGTGCGGTAGTCGCCGGCGGCGGGCGCAAGCCCTGGCGCCAGAAGGGGACAGGCCGCGCACGTCAGGGCTCGATCCGGAGCCCGCTGTGGCGCAAGGGCGGCATCGTCTTCGGACCGCACCCGCGGAGCTACCGCCAGGAGCTGCCGCGCAAGATGCGCCGCGCAGCGCTGCGGGCCGCACTCTCGGCACGTGCGCTCTCCGGCGACATCGTCGTGCTGGACCGCCTTGAGCTGGAGGCACCGAAGACGAAGGTCTTCGCCTCGGTGCTGAAGGCGCTGGGCGCCCCGCAGGCCCTCTTTGTCAGCGAGGCCCACCGGCCTGAGCTGGCACTCTCCGCTCGCAACGTCGCCAAGGCCGAGGCCGTGGTGGCCCAGAACCTCAGTGCCTATCAGGTTCTGAGGTATCCGAAGCTCATCTGCACCAGGGACGCCCTGGCGCGCCTCGAGGAGGTGCTCGGCTGATGGACGTGCACGAGGTACTCGAGCGCCCCATCGTCACCGAGAAGTCGAACGACCAGATGGCCCTCGGCAAGTACACCTTCCGCGTGGCGCTCACCGCCACCAAGCCTGAGATCAAGCGGGCCGTGGAGGAGATCTTCAAGGTGCAGGTCGTGAGCGTGCAGACGATGCGCGTTCGCGGAAAGCTGCGCCGCCAGGGCCGCACCTATGGCTATCGCTCCGACTGGAAGAAGGCCGTCGTGCAGTTGAAGGCCGGCCAGAGCATCCAGATCTTCGAGGGGGTGTAGAGATGGCTGTGCGCAAGCTCAAGCCGACATCCCCCGGCGTCCGCGCTGTGGCTCTGCCCAGCTTCGTGGAGATCACGAAGGGGCGGCCCGAGAAGGCGCTCGTGCGGGGGCACGGCACCAAGGGCGGCCGCAACGCCCAAGGGCGCATGACCGTCCGCTTCCGCGGCGGGGGACACAAGCGCCTTCAGCGCCAAATCGACTTCCTGCGGCGCAAGGACGGCGTGCCGGCCAAGGTCGTGGCGATCGAGTACGACCCGAACCGCTCCGCCAACATCGCCCTGCTGCACTACGCCGATGGCGAGAAGACGTACATCCTGGCCCCGGTGGGCGTCGCGGTGGGCGATACCCTCCAGTCGGGCGAGGGTTCGGACATCCGCCCGGGCAACGCGATGGAGATCCGTCACATGCCCGTCGGCACGCAGGTCCACTGCATCGAGATGACCCCCGGCCGCGGCGCGCAGATGGTGCGGTCCGCCGGTACGAGCGCTCAGGTCATGGCCCGCGAAAACGGTATGGCGCTTCTGCGTCTGCCTTCCGGCGAGCAGCGCTACGTACGCGAGAACTGCCGCGCGACGATCGGTCAGGTCGGCAACGTCGACCACGAGAACCGGCAGATCGGCAAGGCCGGCCGCAAGCGCTGGCTCGGCCACAAGCCGCACAACCGCGGCGTTGTCATGAACCCTGTCGACCACCCGCACGGCGGCGGTGAGGGCAAGAGCCCGATCGGCCGCAAGGCGCCGGTCTCGCCGTGGGGCCTCAAGATGGGTCAGAAGACCCGCAAGAAGAAGAAGCACTCCGAGCGCTACATCGTCTCCCGGCGCAAGAAGTAAGGAGGGATCCAGGATGGGACGCTCGCTCAAGAAGGGGCCGTACGTGCCGGATCACCTCGTGAAGAAGATCCGGGACATGAACGAGAGTGGCCAGAAGCGCATCATCAAGGTCTGGGCCCGCGCGGCGCAGATCACGCCGGAGATGATCGGCCACACCATCGCCGTTCACGACGGCCGCAAGCACATTCCCGTCTACGTCACCGAGGACATGGTGGGCCACCGGCTCGGGGAGTTCGCCCCGACCCGGACCTTCCGTGGCCACGGCAACCACACCGAGCGCTCCTCGGCGCTCAAGTAAGGTGGCGACCATGGAGAAGCAGATCGGTGCCCGCGCGGTCCTGCGCTACGTGCGCATCGCCCCGCGCAAGTGCCGCATCGTCGTCGACGCCATCCGCGGCAAGGACCTGGACGAGGCGCTGGCGATCCTGCAGTACACGCCGAAGCGCGCGGCGCCTGTGATCGAGAAGCTCGTGCGCTCCGCGGCCGCCAACGCCACGGAGAACCACGAGATGCGGCGCGAGGACCTCTACGTCGCGGAGGCGTATGTCGACCAGGGACCGACGTTCAAGCGTGCCCACCCGCGCTACCGCGGGCAGTCGTATCCGATCCTGAAGCGTACGTCCCACATTACTGTGGTCGTGCGCGAGAGAGGGGTGTAACGGTGGGTCAGAAGGTACACCCGAAGGGCATGCGCATCGGCGTGATCAAGGACTGGGACTCGCGCTGGTACGCCAGCGCGAAGAACTTCCCCGATCAGCTCGCCGAAGACCTCTGGCTGCGCCGCCTCATCAAGCGGGCCAACTACCAGGCCGGCATCGCCCGCATCGAGATCGAACGTGCCGCGAACCGCCTGAAGGTCTTCATCCACACCGCCAAGCCCGGCATCGTGATCGGCAAGGGCGGCGCGGGCGTCGACGGCCTGCGGCGCATGCTGGAGCAGAAGACTGGCAAGCAGGTGCACATCAACATCATCGAGATCAAGACCCCGGACACCGACGCCCAGTTGGTGGCGGAGTCGATCGCCTCGCAGCTCGAGAAGCGCGTCGCCTTCAAGCGGGCGATGAAGCAGGCCGTGCAGCGGGCGATGCGCCAGAACGCCAAGGGCATCAAGGTGATGTCCTCGGGTCGCCTGGGCGGCGCCGAGATGCACCGCCGCGAGTGGTACTGGGAGGGCTCCGTTCCTCTCCACACGCTGCGGGCCGACATCGACTACGGCTTCGCCGAGGCACACACTACCTACGGCCAAATCGGCGTCAAGGTATGGATCTACAAGGGCGAGATCTTCGGATCGCGCACCGCGCAGGGAGGGCAGTGAGATGCTGCAGCCCAAGCGCACCAAGTTCCGTAAGCTGCACCGCGGCCGCCGGGCCGGCTACGCGACGCGCGGCAACCGCATCATCGAGGGCGAGTACGGCCTCGTGGCGCTGGAAGCCGCCTGGATCACCGACCGGCAGATCGAGGCCGCGCGTGTTGCCCTGACACGCTACATCCGCCGTGGCGGCAAGGTCTGGATCAAGATCTTCCCCGACCACCCGTACACGAAGAAGCCGGCCGAGACCCGCATGGGTTCCGGCAAGGGCTCGCCGGAGTACTGGGTTGCGGTGGTGAAGCCGGGTCGCGTGCTGTTCGAGCTCAGCGGCGTGCCCGAAGAGGTGGCGCGCGAGGCCATGCGCCTTGCGGGGCACAAGCTGCCGATCCGCACCAGGTTCGAGGTGCGGCAGCAGCCGGGGGAGGGTGTGGCGGATGAAGCCGAATGAACTCAGCCGGCTCTCGGGCGACGAGATCGACAAGAAGGTCAAGGACCTGAAGGGCGAACTCTTCAACCTGCGCTTCCAGGCGGCGACGGGCCAGCTCGAGAACCCCATGCGCATCCGCGAGGTGCGGCGGTCGATCGCACAGTTGAAGACCGTACAGCGCCTGCGCGAGCTCGGGCTCGACGCCTAGGAGGGACGAAGTGGTGGAGGAGCGCAAGGACCGCAAGACCCGGATCGGGCGGGTAGTGTCCGACAAGATGGACAAGACGGTTGTCGTGGCCATCGAGGAGATCACTGCCCATCCGGTGTACGGGCGGCGCATCCGGAGAACCAAGAAGCTGAAGGCCCACGACGAGGAGAACCAGGCCAGACAGGGCGATACCGTACGCGTCATGGAGACGCGGCCGCTCTCGCGCGAGAAGCGCTGGCGCGTGGTCGAGATCGTCGAGCGGGCGCGGTAGGAGGGTCTGCAAGGTGATCCAGGTACAGACCCGTCTGACGGTGGCGGACAACACAGGGGCCAAGGAGCTGCAGTGCATCAAGGTGCTTGGCGGGTCGCTCAGGCGCTACGCCAACATCGGCGACGTGATCGTCTGCGCAGTCAAGCAGGCGGCGCCGGGCGGCGTCGTCAAGAAGGGTGACGTCGTCAAGGCGGTCGTCGTGCGCACGCGCGACGGATTGCAGCGTAAGGACGGCTCGCACATCCGCTTCGACGACAATGCGGCCGTCATTTTGCGCGACGAGCGCGAGCCACGCGGCACGCGCATCTTCGGACCGGTCGCGCGCGAACTCCGCGAGCGCGAATTCATGAAGATCATCTCGCTCGCCCCGGAGGTGCTGTAAATGGCTGACCGCATTCGCAAGGGCGACCAGGTGGAAGTCATTGCGGGCAAGGACAAGGGGCACCGCGGCAAGGTACTGCAGGTGCTGCCGAAGGCGGGGCGGGTGATCGTCGAGGGCGCCAACAAGCAGAAGCGCCACCAGAAGGCCACGCAAAAGGTGATGCAGGCAGGCATCGTGACGAAAGAGGGGCCGATCGACCTCTCGAACGTCATGCTCTACTGCAGCCACTGCGGCAAGCCGACCCGCGTCGGCATCCATGTGGACGGTGACGTCCGCGAACGCGTCTGCCGCAGCTGCGGCGAGCCGTTCGCACGCTAGGAGGAGACCATGCCGACGATGAAGGAGCGGTACCTTGGGGAGGCGGTTCCGGCGCTGACGAAGCGCTTTGAATACCGCAATCCAATGCAGGTGCCCAAGCTGGAGAAGATCGTGCTCAACGTGGGCGTCGGCGACGCCGTCCAGAACCCGAAGCTCCTGGAGTCCGCGGTCGCCGAGATGGGCCTGATCGCGGGCCAGCGCCCTGTCGTCACCAAGGCCAAGCGTTCCATCTCCACGTTCAAGATCCGCGAGGGGATGTCGATTGGCGCCAAGGTGACCCTGCGCGGACAGCGCATGTACGACTTCCTCGATCGCCTGCTGAATGTCGCGCTGCCGCGCGTGCGCGACTTTCGCGGCATCTCGGGCAAAGGATTCGATGGCCGGGGCAACTTCGCCCTCGGCCTCAAGGAACAGCTTATCTTCCCGGAAATCGACTACGACAAGGTAGAGAAGATCCGGGGCATGGACATCGTGATCGTAACGAGCGCCCGGTCGGACGAGGAAGCCAAAGAGCTCCTACGCCTTCTCGGGATGCCTTTCCGCGACTAGGAGGGAAGAGGATTGGCCAAGAAGTCGCTGATCGAAAAGTCCCAGGGCCCACAGAAGTTCAAGGTGCGCGGCTACCACCGCTGCCGGGAATGCGGGCGCCCACGGGCTTACCTGCGTCACTTCGGCCTCTGCCGTCACTGCTTCCGCCAACACGCGCTGCGCGGGGAGATCCCGGGCGTGCGCAAGGCCAGCTGGTAAGGAGGACCGGAGCATGGTCATGACCGATCCAATCGCCGACATGCTGACCCGCGTGCGCAATGCGTCGCACGCGCGCCACGAGCAGGTCGACATCCCGGCCTCCCGCGTCAAGGAGGCGGTCGCCCGCATCCTGCGCGAGGAAGGCTTCATTCAGGGTTACGAGCGCATCGAAGAGGGCCCGCAGGGCATCCTGCGCGTGCACCTCAAGTACGGGCAGGACCGCAAGCGCGTCCTGATGGGCCTTCGGCGCATCTCACGGCCGGGTCTCAGGGTGTACGCCCGCAAGGACCAGATGCCGCGCGTCCTCGGCGGCCTCGGCATCGCAGTCGTCTCAACGTCCAAGGGCATTGTCACCGACGCGGAGGCTCGGCGCCTCGGCCTCGGCGGCGAGGTGCTCTGCTACATCTGGTAGGGAGGTGATGACGTGTCCCGCATTGGCAAGGTGCCCATCCCCGTCCCGCCCGGCGTGACGGTGGAGATCGACGGGAACGCCGTGCGCGTCAAGGGACCGCGGGGCGAGCTCTCGCGCAAGTTGAGCGACGAGATCTCTGTTCGCCTCGAGGGCCAGACGCTCGTCGTCACCCGTCCCTCCGACGCCCCCAGGCATCGCGCGCTGCACGGGCTGACGCGCACGCTGGTCGCCAACATGGTGGAGGGCGTGACGAAGGGATTCGAAAAGCGGCTCGAACTGGTCGGCGTCGGCTACCGCGCGTCGCGCCAGGGTGAGAAGCTCGTGCTGACCGTCGGCTTCTCCCACCCGGTGGAGATCATGCCGCCCCAGGGCATCGAGTTCCAGGTCCCGGCCGCGAACGCCGTCGTCGTCCAGGGTGCGGACCGCGAGCAGGTTGGAGAGACCGCGGCGCGCATCCACAGGGTGCGGCCGCCCGAGCCCTACCAGGGCAAGGGCATCCGCTACCAGGGCGAGCATGTGCGGCGCAAGGTCGGCAAGACCGGCAAGAAGTAGGAGGGCCCCATGGCTAAGGAACTCAGCGCGCGCGACCGGCGCCACCGCCGGGTGCGCAAGCGGATCTTCGGGACGGTGGAGCGGCCGCGCCTCGCGGTCTACCGCTCGCTGCAGCACATCTACGCGCAGCTGATCATCGACGGCGAGGGCCGCACCCTGGTGCAGGTCTCGTCGCTCGACGGCGCGCTGCGCGACCAGGAAGCCGAGGGCAAGGTCGACATGGCGCGTCGCGTCGGTCGGCTGCTTGCCGAACGGGCCAAGGCGCAGGGCATCGAAGCCTGTGTCTTCGACCGCGGCGGCTATCTCTACCATGGCCGGGTCGCGGCGCTCGCTGAGGGCGCACGCGAAGCCGGACTCCGGTTCTAGGGAGGCGTCGTATGCCCAGAGGAAGAGACCGCCGACAGGATAGGGATCAGGAGTTCCAGGAGAAGGTCGTGTCCATCAACCGCGTCGCCAAGGTCGTCAAGGGCGGCCGCCGCTTCAGCTTCTCGGTCGTCGTCGTCGTCGGTGACCAGAACGGACGCGTCGGTGCCGGCCTCGGTAAGGCGCAAGAGATCCCGGACGCCATCAAGAAGGGCATCGAGACGGCCAAGAAGCACCTTGTCAAGGTGCCGCGCGTCGGCACCACCATTCCGCATGAGGTGCTCGGGAAGTTTGGCGCCGGGTCCGTGCTGCTGAAGCCCGCCCGCGCGGGTACCGGCGTGATCGCCGGCGGCGCGGTGCGCGCGATCATGGAACTGGCCGGCATCCGCGACATCACGACGAAGTCCCTCGGCACGTCCAACCCGAACAACGTCGTCTACGCCACCATGGAGGGACTGAGCCAGTTGCGCTCGGCCGAGGACGTGATGCGTCTTCGCGGCAAGATCGCCGCGGCCCCGGTGGCAGCGCCGGAGTCCGAGGCTGGAGCCGAGGACGAGCCCCAAGAGCCGGCGCAGGCGCTGTAGCAGGAGGAAATGATGCTCAAGATCACGCTCACGCGCTCGCCGATCGGCTATGCCGGCGACCAGCGGGCGACCGCCGAGGCCCTGGGCCTCCGCAAGCTGCACCACAGCGTGATGCAGCAGGATACCCCGGCCGTGCGCGGCATGCTTCACAAGATCAGGCACCTGGTAACCGTCGAGGAAGTCGAGGAGGGATCCGGCGATGCGGCTCGATGATCTGAAGCCGAATCCCGGGGCGCGTACCGCGCCGAAGCGGCTCGGCCGAGGCATCGGCTCAGGGCTGGGCAAGACTTCCGGCAAGGGCCACAAGGGACAGAACGCCCGCGCCGGCGGCGGCGTCCGGCCAGGCTTCGAGGGTGGCCAGCTGCCCCTGCAGCGCCGCCTGCCGAAGCGCGGCTTCCGCAACCCGGAGCACACCGTCTACACGCTCCTGAACCTGGAGCGGCTCGAGGACGTGCCCGCAGGCACCGTTGTCAACCCGGAGTACCTGCTGCGCGAGGGCATCCTGCGGCGCATCGGCGGCCGCGTCAAGGTGCTCGGGCGCGGCGAATTGACGCAGGCCATCACCGTGCAGGCGCACGCATTCAGCCAAGCGGCCAAGGAGAAGATCGAAGCTCTGGGCGGCAAGGCCGAGGTACTCTGATGTTTCAGAACATGGAGAACATCGCGCGGGCAGGTGACCTTCGTCGCAGGCTGCTCTTCACGCTGCTGATGTTCGCAGTGTTCCGACTCGGCGTGTACATTCCCGTTCCGGGCGTGGATGCGGCGGCGCTGCAGACGTTCGTCAAGTCGAATGAGGTCACGCTGTTCGGCCTGCTGAACCTCTTCTCGGGTGGCGCGTTCTTCACGTTCTCGATCTTTGCGATGAGCATCGTGCCCTACATCAACGCGTCGATCATCATGCAGCTCCTCACCGTGGTCATCCCGCGGGTCGAGGAACTGCAGAAAGAGGGCGCGGACGGCCAGAAGAAGATCAACGAGTGGACCCGCTACCTCACCGTGATCCTGGCGGTCATCCAGGCGTTTGGCACGACGGTGACGCTGAATCGCCTGGCGGGGGTCGTCAACTCACCCGGCATCGGCTCGATCCTGCTCATCACGCTGATCCTCGCCGCGGGCTCGGTGTTCCTGATGTGGATCGGCGAGATGATCACCGAGTTCGGCATCGGCAACGGCGCCTCGCTGATCATCTTCATCGGCATCGTGTCGCGCATGCCATCGGGCATCTCGGCAGCCATCCAGTACCTGCAGGCGGGTACCATCTCCCCAGTGGAGATGATCGTCCTCCTGGTGCTCGCGGCGCTCGTGATCGGCGTGGTCGTCATGATGCAGGAGGCGGAGCGGCGGATTCCGGTGCAGTACGCCAAGCGGCTTGTCGGCCGGCGCATGTACCAGGGCTCCACATCGCACATTCCGATCAAGGTCAACGCCGCCGGCGTCATCCCTCTGATCTTCGCGGTGTCGCTCCTGTTCCTGCCGCAGACCCTGGCCTCGTTCTTCCCGAAGCTCTCCGTAGTCGCCCAGATGCTTTCCATGAACAACTGGCCGATGGTCATCGTCGAGTTCGTTCTGGTCGTCGCGTTCACGTTCTTCTACACCGGCGTCGTCTTCAAGCCGCATGACGTGGCCGACAACATCCGCAAGCTCGGCGGCTTCATCCCGGGCATCCGGCCCGGTCACCCGACAGCCCAGTACCTCGAGCGGGTCTCGACCCGCATCACGGTGCTCGGCGCCGTCTTCCTCGGGCTCATCGCCATCCTGCCGTTCCTGGTCGTCAAGGTCACGAACATCAACGTGTACTTCGGCGGCACGGCGCTCCTGATCGTCGTCGGCGTCGCCCTCGACACCATGAAGCAGATCCAGGCGCAGCTCGTGATGCGCAACTACCAGGGCTTCCTCAAGTCCTAGGGGAGGAGAATGCGGATGCGCGCTGTTCTGATGGGCCCGCCCGGTGCGGGCAAGGGAACCCAGGCGCAGGTGCTCGCACAGGGCGCCGGTGTGCCGCAGGTCGCCACCGGCGACATCCTCCGCCGAGCGCGAGAGGAAGGCACCGCGCTCGGCCGCTCTGCTCAGTCCTACATGGACAAGGGCGAGCTCGTGCCGGACGAGGTGATGGTCGGCATCATCGAGGAGCGCCTGCGCCAACCGGACGCCAAGGCGGGATTCCTGCTGGACGGCTTCCCTCGCACGGTGCCGCAGGCCGAGGCCTTGGACCGTCTCCTCCTGCAGCTCGCCATGCCGCTTGAGGCGGTCCTGCTGCTGGAGGTTCCGGAGGACGCGATCGTGCGTCGTCTCTCCGGCCGGCGGACCTGCCCGAACTGCGGTCGCAGCTACCACGTCGAGAACGACCCGCCGCCTGCGGACGGACACTGCGGGACGTGCGGCTCCGAGCTCGTGACGCGCACGGACGACCGGCCGGAGACGGTGCTCTCTCGGCTGGAGGTGTACCGGCGCAGTACGGCGCCGCTCAAGACCTACTACCAGGGGCGCGGCATCTTGCGCTCCGTTGAGGGCGTCGGAACAGTCGAGGAGGTGACAGCGCGCCTTAGGGCGTCGCTGCGCGATTGATCATCCTCAAGTCGGAGCAGGAGATCGAGAAGATGCGCAAGGCTGGTGCCTTGACCGCGCAGGCCCGCGACTACGTCGCCGGGCTCGTGCGACCGGGCATCACGACGCGCGAACTCGATCACGCCGCACGCCGCTACATCGAGGAGCGCGGCGGCACCCCCTCCTTCCTCGGCTACCAGGGCTATCCCGCCAGCATCTGCGCTTCCGTGAACGGTGTCGTCGTGCACGGCATTCCGGGCAAGCAGACGCTGCGCGAGGGCGACATCATCTCGCTTGACCTCGGTGCCCTGCTCGGCGGCTACCACGGCGACACGGCCATCACGGTGGCGGTCGGCAAGATCCCCGAGCGGACGCGGGAACTCCTCGAGGTCACGAAGCGGGCCCTCTTCGCCGGCATCGAGCAGGCGAGACCGGGCAGGCATCTTAGTGACATCTCGCACGCCGTGCAGGAAGTCGCCGAAGGCGCGGGCTTCTCCGTCGTCGTGGACTATGTCGGCCACGGCATCGGGCGGGAGATGCACGAGGACCCCCAGGTGCCCAACCACGGCCCGGCAGGGCGCGGCGTCCTCTTGCGGCGCGGCATGGTCCTTGCCATCGAGCCGATGATCAACCAGGGCGGCGCCGACGTCATGGTGCATGACGACGGCTGGACGGTCGAAACCACGGACGGGCTGCCGTCGGCCCACTTCGAGCACACGGTGGCCGTCGGCGACCCGCCTGAGCTCCTCACCGCGCCATGAGGCAAGTGGGCCATGGAAATCGGTGACGTGGTGCTGAGCCTCCGGGGACGTGACCAGGGACGGCTGTTCCTGGTGGTCGGGCAAAGCCTGGACCGGGTGCTCGTGACCGACGGCGACCTGAGGCCAGTCACCAAACCCAAGGCGAAGAACCCGCGACACGTGGCGGCGGCCGGCCGGCTGAGGGAGGCCGAGCGCGAACGGCTGAGGCAAGGTCCGAAGCCGGGCGACGACGAGGTGCGCAGATGGCTCCAAGACCTGCAGGAAGGAGGCGATGCGGATGCCGAGGGATGATGCCATCGAAGTGGAGGGCAAGGTGATCGAGCCCCTGCCGAACGCGATGTTCCGGGTGGAGCTCGAGAACGGACACAAAGTTTTGGCGCACGTTTCCGGCAAGCTGCGCATGCACTTCATACGCATCCTGCCGGGGGACCGCGTGACCATCGAGTTGTCGCCCTATGATCTAACCCGTGGCCGGATCACCTACCGGCTTAAGTAGGAGGGATCCCAGTGAAGGTGCGACCTTCCGTGAAAGTCATGTGCGAGAAGTGTAAGATCATTAGACGGCACGGCGTCGTGATGGTGATCTGCGAGAACCCGAAGCACAAGCAGAGGCAAGGCTAGGAGGGAGCACTCGTGGCGAGAATCGCTGGCGTAGACCTGCCGCGCGACAAGCGCGTCGAAGCCGCCCTGCCGTATATCTACGGCATCGGCTTGAGTC
Organism: Bacillota bacterium; assembly: GCA_021793315.1. GTDB lineage: Bacteria > Bacillota > Sulfobacillia > JAJZYS01 > JAJYTV01 > JAJZQO01. The sequence goes on from JAJYSZ010000004.1 coordinate 25,355, forward strand.
TTGGACGCCGCATCCTGAAGGAGACTGGCGTCAACCCCGACACGCGCGTGCGGGACCTCTCGGAAGATGAGGTCTCCCGCCTTCGTGACGTGATCGAGAAGCAGTACCGCGTCGAGGGCGAGTTGCAGCGCGCGGTGCAGCTGAACATCAAGCGACTGATCGAGATCGGCTCCTATCGGGGCATCCGGCACCGCAGGGGTCTGCCTGTGCGTGGCCAGCGCACCCAGACCAACGCGCGCACGCGCAAGGGACCGGCCCGCACCGTCGGCGTGCGGCGCAAGAAGTAAGGAGGCAGGAACTTGCCCACCAAGAAGTCGAGCACCGCTGCCCGCCCGCGCCGTCGCGAGCGCAAGCACGTCGAGCGCGCGGTCGCCCATATCCGCAGCACCTTCAACAACACGATCGTGACGATCACGGATCCCCAGGGAGGCACGCTTTCCTGGGCGACTGCCGGAACGCAGGGATTCAAGGGTTCCCGCAAGTCCACGCCGTTCGCTGCTCAGATGGCGGCCGAGACCGCGGCTAAGGCTGCCATGGAGCACGGAGTGCGCGAGGTCGAGGTGTTCGTCAAGGGCCCGGGTTCGGGTCGCGAGGCGGCCATCCGCAGCCTGCAGACAGCGGGGCTCGAGGTCTCGGCGATCAAGGACGTCACGCCCATCCCGCACAACGGTTGCCGGCCGCCCAAGCGCCGGCGCGTATAGCGAGCGTATAGAAAGGGAGGGATCGCAGCAAAGATGGCCCGTAACACTGGCCCCACCTGCCGGCTCTGCCGGCGCGAGGGCATGAAGCTGTTCCTTAAGGGTGACCGCTGCTTCTCCGACAAGTGCCCCATCGTCAAGAAGCAGCGCAACCAGCCTCCCGGCCAGCACGGCCTGGGACGTCGCAAGGCTTCCGAGTATGGCCTGCAGTTGCGCGAGAAGCAGAAGGTGCGGCGCTTCTACAGCGTCATGGAGACGCAGTTCCGCCGCTACGTCGACCGCGCGCAGCGCAGCAAGCAGCCCACCGGCGACGTGATGCTGTCGCTCCTTGAGCGCAGACTCGACAACGTCGTCTACCGCATGGGTTTCGCGCTCTCGCGCCCCCAGGCGCGTCAGCTGGTCCGGCACGGTCACTTCAGCGTCAACGGCCGCAAGGTCTCCATACCTTCGTTCATCGTCCGGCAGGGCGACGAGATCGAGGTGCGGCCCCGTTCGCGCGAGAAGGCCTCGATCAAGGAGATCGTCGAGCGCGGCCACGGCCGGCTGGTGCCGGAGTGGGTCGAGGTGCAGCGCGACCAGTACAAGGGACGCGTCATCCGCCTGCCTGAGCGGCAGGACGTGGATGTACCGGTGGAGGAGCACCTCATCGTCGAGCTCTACTCCCGCTAAGCAGGGGAGGACAGTACGTGAACGAGTTTCAGACGCCTCAGATCGAATGCCTCGAGCTGCAGGAAGCCATGGGTTACGGCCGCTTCGTCGTCGAGCCTCTGGAGCGCGGGTTCGGCATCACACTGGCGAACGGCCTCCGGCGCATCCTCCTCTCCTCGCTCACGGGCGCCGCGGTTACGTCGGTGCGCATCCAGAGTGTCCTGCATGAATTCACGACCGTCCCGGGCGTGCGCGAGGATGTCACGGACATCGTCCTCAACCTCAAGTCCCTGGCGCTCAAGATGCACGGCGAGGGACCCAAGAGCCTGCGCGTCGAGGTGCACCAGGAAGGGCCGCTGACGGCCGGTGAGGCCATCCAGGACCCCGAGATCGAGGTGCTGAACCCTGACCTCGTGCTCTGTACCCTCGACAAGGACGCGGAGCTCGTCATGGACCTGACGATCGAGAAGAATCGCGGCTACGTCTCCGCCGACCGCAACAAGCGCCCCGACCAGCCGATCGGCGTCATCGCGATGGACGCCATGTTCTCGCCGATCCGACGCGTCAACTACACCATCGAAGACACGCGTGTCGGGCAGATCACCGACTACGACAAGCTGACGCTCGAGATCTGGACGAACGGCGGCATCCGCCCCGATGAGGCGCTTGTAGAGTCCGCGAGGATCCTCGAGGACCACCTCTCGCTCTTCACCGGGCTGTCCGTCGACGCGCGCCGCCCCGCCACCACGCAGGACCAGCCGGGTGACAAGCGCGACCGCTTGCGCGAGATGCCGATTGAGGAACTCGAGCTCTCGGTGCGCTCGTTCAACTGCCTGAAGCGCGCCGGCATCAACACCGTCGCGGAGCTCGTCTCGCGTACCGACGAAGAGATGATGAAGGTCAGGAACCTCGGCAAGAAGTCACTTGAAGAGGTCAAGCAGAAGCTGGCGGACGCCGGGCTCAGCCTGGCCAAGTCCGAAGACTGAGGAAAGCCCGAAGGGAGGGATACCCGTGCCCATGCGCAAGCTCGGCCGACGCTCGGACGTGCGCAAGATGCTGCTCAGGAACCAGGTCACGTCGTTTCTGCACGACGAGCGGTTCGTGACGACGGAGGCCAAGGCCAAGGAGGTCTCGGCCCTCGTGGAGCACCTCATCACCATGGCGCGCGAGGACACGGTGTCGAACCGTCGCGCCGCTGCCGCCTACATCCTCAACGAGGACGTCGTGCGCAAGCTGTTCACCAACATCGCACCCAAGTACAAGGAGCGTCAGGGCGGCTACACGCGCGTCGTGCGGATCGGTCCCCGCCGCGGCGATGCTGCTCCCATGGCGGTGCTCGAGCTCGTCTGATGCTCGAGGCCGTGGCCGTCGCCCTGCGCCGCGGCGCGTTTCGCCTGGAGGTACCCCGCTTCCGTGCGGCTCCGGGCGAGATGGTCGCGGTCGCAGGCCGGAACGGCTCCGGCAAGTCGACGTTCCTCCTGGCCTTGGCCGGGATTCTGCCCCCCGAGGCTGGCGAGGTCCGGCTCGCCGGGGAACCCTGTCTGCCGCCCCAGGTTGCCTATCTGCCGGCGCGCGCCGAGGATGTCGTCCTCGGGGCGCGTCGCGTACTTGAGGTGGCCCTGACGCTCGGCCTGCAGGGTCGCTCCGATGGAGATCCCGCGGCAGTGCTGCGGGAGATCGAACTGCTGCTCGACCTGCCGCGCGAGGACCTCGAGGATGCCGCGGAGCCGACCTACCGTGCCCTTTGCGGCCTGCTCGCGACCGGCGCAGCCTGCCTTCTGTTGGACGAGCCGACAGCCAGGGTGGCGCCGCGCGCCCAGGCTGTGCTGCGCAGGGCGCTCGGACGCCTGCGTGACGCGGGCCGGATCGTCGTCGTCGCAAGCCATGACCCTGAGCTTGTGCGACGCGCCGACCGCGCCTACCGGGTCGAGGAGGGCACGGTCGCCGAAGACAGCCTGGCCGCGCTCGTGCGCGACCGCGTGCTGCGCGGACCATCCCTCTGGACGGAGTTCGGCGGGCCTTCGGCGGGCGACGTGCTGCGGGAGATCTGGACGCCGTGATCGAATTCAAGAAGTTCTCGCTCGGGGCGTCCGGGCCGTACAGCCTCATGCTGGCGAAAGGCGCCATTCTGGGCCTCGTGGCCTGGCAGGGCTTGGACGCCACGCATCTTCTCGAGGCTATGGCCGGCGTGCGCCGTCACAAGGGTGAGATCCTTGTGGCTGGACGGCCGCGCAGACCGGCGGATGTCGCCTACGCGCCCGAGGAGGTCGAGCAGATCCTGTTCGGGCGCACGGCGGCTGAGGCGATCGGCCCTCTGGGAGAGGCGTTCACGGGGCGGCTCGGTGCCCAGCATCTGCTCGCGCGGCCGCCGCAGGAACTCTCGAGCGGCGAGCGCAGGCGGCTCGCGCTGGCCGCGGTCTTCGGCAGCGGGCGGCCGCTGCTGCTCATGGACAGGCCCACGGCGGGCCTCGATCCCGAGGGTCAGGAGCTGTTCTGGCAGGCGGCCCTCGCCTATCCGGGAGTGCTGCAGATGACGCTCTCATCCCAGGCGGAGGCGACGTTTTGCACGGCTCTCCTACCGGTTCCGGGCCAGGGCGATGCGTGGCCGGGCGGCGCCATCCCCGCGGAGCGCCAGCGGCTGGTGCGCTGGCCACCGGACGAGGCGTCGGACCTTGCCTGGACCTTGGGAACCCCGGATGACACAAGCGACATCAGGCGGGAGGTGGAGCGTTGGCGCGCAAGGCGGAAGCGCAGGTGATCGTGCTGGTGGCCTGGGTGCTCGTCACCTGGACCGACCAGGCGATCTGGCCCTCCGTACTGGCCCTTGCCCTGGCGCTGGGCTACCTCGTATGGCGGGAGGGACTGAGCCGGGTGCCTTGGCGGAGCATGCTCGCGCTCGGCCTGCTCGCCGTGCTGGCCCACCTCTTTGCGCCCGGCGGCCTGCCGCTGCGCCTGCACGAGGGCCTGTCCACCGCCTTGCGGCTCTGGGCTGTGCTCTGCGAGGGGCAGGTCGTGCTGGGCATCGTCGGCCCGATCGGCCTTGCCGGAAGTCTCGGCCGGCTCGGACGGTTCCTTCGACCCTTCGGCGTCGGCGCCCGCGACCTCGAGGTGATGGCGTTCGTGACATTGCGCATGATCCCGGAGACGGCGCGCAGCGCGCGCAGCATCTGGCTCGCGCGCAGGTTCCTTGCGGGACGCTCGGGCCTGCGGCAGTGGACGGCACTCGCCGGTGCCTGGGTCGCGCAGAGCATGCGCACGGCGGGCGCCCTGGGTGAGGCGCTCGTCCTGCGCGGATTCGGCCCGGAGCGCAGGCCACCGCGCATCGACTGGCGGGGGCTCGCGCTCGGCTGGCTGCCGCTTCTGACCGCAGCCTTCGCCTTGCCCTGGTGGCCAAGATGAGGTTCGTCGTCGCCTACGAAGGCACGCGATACTGCGGCTGGCAGCTGCAGGCCAGTGAGCCCACGGTGCAGCTCGTGATGGAGACGGCGGTATCCGCGATCGAAGGGCAGCCCGTGCGGGTGCTCGGCGCCTCGCGCACCGATCAGGGCGTCCATGCCCTGGGCCAGGTGGCGTGGGCCCGCACCGAGCGCGACCTTGCTCCTGCGCGCTACCGCGCGGCCATGAACCACTTCCTACCCGAAGACGTGCGCGTCCGCTTGTGCGATCTGCCCGGCGAGGAGTTCCGGCCGCTTCATGGGGTTATCGAGAAGACCTACGCCTACCGCCTCGACCTTGGGGAGGTGGCTGATCCGCGCCTGCGCCGCATCGCCCTCCACCGGCCGGGCCCGCTCGATGCCATGGCCATGCGGGCGGCGCTTGAGCCGCTCCTGGGCCGTCACGACTTCTTCGCCTATGGCGGGGCCGGCAGCCAACGCCGCAGCACGGTGCGCACCCTCAGGGCGGCGCAGGTCCTGGAGACGGACGGAGGGCTCGAGGTGCGCCTCACGGCGGACGGCTTCCTCTACCACATGGCCCGCCATGTCGTCGGGGCGCTGCTGCTTGTCGGTCAGGGGCGTGCGGAGGCCGGGAGCCTTGGCCGGATGATGGACGCGGGACCGCCACCGCAGGGCATGCCCCTGGCACCCGCGCATGGCCTCAGTCTGCTCGGCATTGCCTATGGCCCGCCGAACCCGCTTGACAGCCGCTACGTCGGATGACTACCATTGCATTATGCGCCATCCTGGGGATGGTACGTTTCGGGGAGGCTTGCCCGCTTTGCAGCGCACGCTAATGACGAGGCGCGAGGATGTTGTCCCGCGCTGGCACATCGTGGATGCGGATGGAATGGTTCTGGGCCGTCTGGCGACGGAGGTGGCCGCGGTGCTTCGCGGCAAGCACCTGCCGACCTACACGCCGTCGATCGACAACGGCGACTACGTGATCGTGATCAACGCCGAGAAGGTGCGGGTCACAGGCAACAAGTTCGAGGACAAGATCTACTACCACCACACCGGTTATCCCGGCGGGATCCGTGAGACGAGCCTGCGCCACATGCAGGAACGTTTCCCCGAGCGCGTGATCGAGAAGGCGGTGCGCGGCATGTTGCCCAAGAACCGCCTCGGCCGCGATCTCTTCCGCAAGCTCAAGGTGTACAGCGGGCCGGCGCACCCGCATGAGGCGCAGCAGCCCACCGAGCTCAAGCTGGGAGGTACGAAGTCCTAATGGCGTTACAGCTTTACGGCACAGGCCGACGCAAGAGCGCGACAGCGCGTGTGCGCCTCGTTGCGGGCAACGGCAAATTCATCGTCAACGGCCGTCCGGTGGAGGAGTACTTCCCGATCAGCACGCTGCAGATGCTCGTCATGGCGCCGTTGCGCACCGTTTCGGCCGAAGGCCGGTACGACGTGATCTGCCGGGTCGAGGGCGGCGGCGTGGCTGGTCAGGCCGGCGCCGTGCGACACGGCATCGCGCGGGCTCTCTTGACCGTGGACCCGGAGTACAGGGTGCCGCTGAAGCGCCTGGGCTTCCTTCGCCGCGATCCGCGCATGAAGGAGCGCAAGAAGTACGGTCTCAAGGCTGCGCGCAAGCGGCCGCAGTTCTCGAAGCGCTAAAATGGGGCCCCGCCGCAGGCGGGGCCTTCTTGTTGGGGGAAGGCAAACGTGGATGCGATCGATCTCGTCGTCTTTGACGTCGACGGCGTGCTGGTCGACGTGCGTGCGTCTTACAACGAGGCCGCGCGGCAAACCGTCGAGCAGTTTCTCGGACCGCGCGCCGGTGGCTGGCTGACGGACGGCGAGATGGCGGCCTTGCGCGTTGCGGGCGGTTTCAACGACGAGTGGGATGTCGCGGCGGCGGCGATCTGGGCGCAGATCGGCGGCCGGCGGGATCTCGCTGCGCTGGCGCGTGCGGCGAAGGCGCTGGGCGGCGGCCTTGACGGCGCGGTCCGTGCGGCGGGTCTTGGGCAGGAGCCGGCGCGCGAGCAGGTGCTCTCGGTGTTTTGCGAGATCTACGCCGGCACCGCCAGGGTTGGTGAGATGTATGGGCGGTCGCCCGTTCTGGACGTGGCGCGGGATGGCCTCTGGCAGAAGGAGCGACGCCTCGTGGAGGCGGCGGAACTTCTCCTGCTGCGGGCGTCGAAGGCGATCTACACGGGACGCACCCTGGGGGAATTGCGTGCGGCCATGGAGCGCTTCGGCTTCGGCATCCACTTTCCGGAGAACTTCTGCCTGACAGGCGACGGGCCGTACCGCAAGCCGGACGGCCGAGGACTCAAGTATCTCGCGGAGGCCGCGCGGGCCACTCACGTGCTGATGGTCGGCGACAACGTCGACGACTTCCTGACCGTCGAGAGCGCGCGCCAGCGCGACAGCGCGCGCAGCTACGACTTCTGCGGCATCGTGGGCGGCGCCTTGGGCGACATGGCTTCCGACGTCTTTGCCGAGCTTGGTGTCGAGGCGATCGCGCCGTCGACGTCGGAACTGCTCAGATGGCTGCGCGACGCCTGAAGCGGGAGAACCTGCCCGGCCGGCTGCCCGAGCCGGTGAGGTCCGCGTGGCAGGTTCTCGCGCGCGAAGGTGAGACCTACCTCGTGGGCGGCGCCTTGCGCGACCTCCTGCTCGGACGCACGCCCCACGACTACGATCTCGCCACGTCCCTGCTGCCCGAACGGGCGAGGGAGATGCTCGGCTGGCCGGCGCGGGCCCTCGACGCGTTCGGGGTGCTCCACGGGCCCGAGGCCGCCCTCGAGGTGGTGTCGCTGCGCAGCGAGGGCGGCTACCGGGACCGTCGCCACCCCGATGTGGTGCGCTTCGGCGCAAGCCTCGAGGAGGACCTCGGCCGTCGCGACTTCACGGCGAATGCGCTCGCGCTCGATGCCTCTGGGCGCCTGCACGACCCGTCTGGCGGCCTCGGCGACCTCCGCCGCGGTCTCCTGCGTACTGTGGGCCCGGCAGCCGAGCGGCTGCAGGAAGACCTCTTGCGCATCCTGCGTGCCTATCGCCTGGCCGCAGAACTCGGCTGGCGGCTGGAGCCCCAGCTCAGGCAGGCGGCACGGCAGCTTGCGCCGAGCCTGACGGACGTGTCGCCCGAACGGGTAGGCGAGGAGCTTTGGCGCCTCCTCCAGGCAGCGGGCGGCTATCAGCCGCTGCGCTGGGCGGCCGAGGACGGCGTGCTCGGCGTGGTGCTGCCGTCCCTGCGCCCGACCCGGCCCATCGCGGGGCCTGTGCCGCGGCTTGTGGGCTGGACGCGAGACGATTCTCGCCAGGCCGCTCTCCGCTGGCGCGCGTTTGCCTGGCCGCGCGACGCGAGGCGCCTCGCAGAGGCGACGCTCGAGCTCCGCGCGACGGTCTCGGGCACGGCGGACCGCCGTGTCTGGCGCGAGGCGCTCGCGCGGGCGGGTGCCGAGGCCGCGGATGTCCTGGTGCTCGCCGGTGGCAGCCGGCGCATCGCCGCATTTGCCGGCCTCTACGGCCGCGAAGGTGTGCTGGATCGTCAGAGGCTCCCCCTCCGCGGTGCGGCGCTCGCGGCGACCGAGGGCCTGCGGGGTGCGGAGATCGGGGCCCGCGAGGCGGAACTGCTGCGAGAGGTGTGGCGCAACCCGGCTCGCCTGCGCCCGGTCAGCCGCTAGGTTCTGAGACGGCCCGCCTGGAGGGGCCGGTCGGCGCCAGCTGCGGCGAACGCCCAGGGCCGCGCCGGGCAAGCAGCACAGGCCGGCCGTGGGCGGGCGCGTGATGCCCGCGATCTTGCGTCGGCTGGCTGGATGCCTTCTGCAACCAGGGCGGATCGACGCGCTTCGGCGGGTAGAGGCCGAGCGCCTCGTAGGTCGGGCGGTGCACGACGCCGTCCACCCTGAGGCCATGACGGGCCTGGAACCTCTCCACCGCCTGCGTCAGCTGGGATGTGTAGACTCCCGAGATCGGACCGGCGTAGTCGCCGGTGGCCAGAAGCGCCCGCTGGATGTCGCTCACTTCGCTGCCGCGGGAGCCTTCAGCGACGGCGCGCCGAGGCGGCGTTCCGACGATGTCGACGGGCGTGCCCTCCTCGACCCAGGCGTAGACCTGCTCGACGTCACGGTTGCGCATGCGCACGCAGCCGTGGGACGCGAAATGGCCGACCGAGCCGGGATTGTTGGTGCCGTGCACGCCGTAGATGCCGTAGGGGATCGAGAGGCGCATCCAGCGGGTGCCGAACGCGCCGCCCCAGATGGCCTTCTCCGCGATCTGCCAGCTGCCGAGCGGCGTCGGCGTGGATGACTTGCCGACGGCGACCGGGAACGTGCGGTAAAGCTTCTGGTTCGCGTAAACGCTCAAGGTGCGGTTGTCTGTGTCGATCACGAGGCGTACGGGCTCTTTCGGACGCGGATCGGCGGGCAGGCTCAGGATCGCGGCCGGCGGTGGCACAAGTGCTAGGCAGGGCAGCAAGGCTAGTCCTCCTGACGTACATCATCCCCGCTAGCGTGTGCGTCAGGTCAGGCTCCTAAGCCGAGGCGCAACCGGGACTTGGCCGCTCTGGCATGGTGCTTGGGAACCGGCGTGCCGACAGGACCGTGGAAGACGACCTCGCTCTGCCATGTCCGCGTGGGCAGGCCTCCTTCGGCGAAGAGACCGCGCTCCTCTCGTGGGATTGCGTCCGCATGAGCCCCGCCCGGGATGCCGTGCAGGCCGATCGCTGCCAGGCTCCGGTGGACGCGCACCGCACCGATTGCGCGCTCGAGCAGCAGGGACAGGGTGTGCCGTTGTCGGGGCAGCGCACCGAAACGCGGCACGATCGCCGAAGCCGAACGCTCTGTTCAAGGTTTTTGTGGGCAAGTACATAAGATTGGCGGCAACGCCGACACGGCGTTGCCGTATCGTAGTGTGGTCAGGATCAGGGACCAGTCCCTTCGCTTTGGATCTTCCACATCGACGCCCCCGGAGGGCGAGCCATCACGTAGAACATGTACTGAAGCCCGTTGCCCGCGAGGGTCTTGGGCGGGAAGTTGCGCCAGTGCGGCCACAGCGCCACGCCGAACTCCTGCTGCGTTTGCGGGTCCGGAGGGGTCACGCCGGGAAACTGGCTGATTCCCATGGGAACCAAGGCGAGCAGAGGATCCGGACTCGTGGTCTGCTGGGGCTGCTCGTAGTAGGTGGCGAGCAGCTGAGCTCTCTGAGCGTCCGACAGCGACTGGTCGTTCATCACTGCGAACATGTTCTCCAGGGCCCGCTCCGCTGTAAAACTGCTGTTGTTTGGAACTGCGTGAGGAGAGTAGTAGCCTTTCTGGATCAACCATGACAGGAAGTCGGTTCCCGCGAGACTTTGAAAGGTTTCGTCCCTGGCGGAAACGAGAAACTCAGGCTGCGCTGTGTACCCGCTTTGTTGGCCCCACATACCTGCTACCTGATCGTTTTTCTCAAGGCATACATAGCCAGCCATGCCTTGCCGCCCACCAGAAAGGTCGACCTCTGTGACTGTGGTGCCCAGATACCCGGTGAGCGGATATCCTACGGCGGATGACAGGAAGTTCTCGTAGGCCGCCTGCAATGGAGACATGTATGCTCTTTGAGCTGAAGCCACCCCCTGCACCTCGGGTCCCCCTGTGAGCATTGGGGAGAGACGGACCTTCCTCCATGAGGGGGCGCTTCCACTGACGGACTCTGGTAACGAAAGACTCTGCTCAGGTACGCCCACAGCTTTTAGCGCTAGCGCACAAGCCTTGGATGCCTGATCTGGGAACGCCGACGTTGCGGTCGTTTGCTGTTCAGTAGGTGTGGAGACAGCCTTCGATTTGATCACCTTCTTTGACGCCAAGCTATGACCGCATCCAGCATTGGCGATAGCGATTAGCGCCACGACAATGACTATTTTAGAACCTCTCACTTTCGTCACATCACCTTCCATTTCCAGCATACTCCATTTATTTAGGGGCTCAAGTCTAAAGTAGCCTGTTCGTTGTAGTGAACACCGTGGGCAGGTGGCTGTGATCCACAAGACGGTTCGCAACCGCCGAACGCGGCAGCATCCCATGGAATCTTGCCGCTGGAACCAGACCAGGTAGTTCGGCAGGTACTTGGTGCTCACGCCGTCGAAGGGGTTGATCCAGCGCTTTAAACGGCTGTGGTAGGCGTTCACGTTCTTGAGGTGGTAGAGACCGTACTTCTTCGCTCCCCGCGTGGCGTTCAGGACCTGCAGCGGGATCTGCTTCGTGCTTGCGTACTTGCGGTAGCCCGCTGCCGCATCGCTGCAGAGTACGCAGTCATGCAGGACGCCGTCCAGGACGGTCTCGATCTGCTGCGCTGTCACGTGCCTGCGACCTCTGACTCTGAAACTGTGGCTGCTTGCCGGTCGCGCGCGACGAGGACGCAGACCTGGTGGTGGCTGATGCCTCGGAGCGGTGCCGAAGCACCCCTGCGGCGGGGTTGGCGACGACTTCGCTCTGCCATGCGAGATTGCCCGCGTGGGCAGGCCTCCTTCGGCGAAGAGACCGCGCTCCTCTCGTGGGATTGCGTCCGCACCGCCCGGGATGCCGTGCAGGCCGATCGCTGCCAGGCTCCGGTGGACGCGCACCGCACCGATTGCGCGCTCGAGCAGCGGAGCCAGGCTCCCCCCAGTGTGCCGTTGCCGGGGCAGCGCACCGAAACGAGGCACGGTCGCCGAAGCCGAAAGCGAGCAGGAGATTGTCGTGGAAGCTCCCGCCCGCTAGGGTGTCAGCCTCCGGACCGCCTGCGCCAGTTCAAGGTCTGCCGCGCTGCCGATGCGTGCGAATACGGCCGGCTGACCGAGCGGCGCCAACACCCGCCTGAATGTTCCGCGCGACAGCCGGTAGGTTTGGTTCGTCCAGATCTCCCGCCAGTCACCCTCGGGCAGGTAGGCCTGCACCGCGCGCACGCCTGGCGCATAGACGGGCACGACGAGCACGTCCTGCCCCAGCATGAACTCGCTGCTGCCCAACCGGTAGGTCTGCGCGTCATGCGGATAGTTGAAGAAGACGGGCCGGTCGAGCGGCGCATCAGTCCGCTGCGCCACCCGCATCAACTGCACGCGGTACGGCGCGAGCGCGGTGTAGATGTCCGTCATGCGCCTGAGTTCGCGCATGACGGCGGGCGAGCTCCAGGCCTGGGTGTTCTTCGCCGGCAGGTTGCCTTCGTGGCTCCGCATGAGGCTTGTGAAGGCGTCCACCTCTGCCCAGCGCATCAGGAGTTCAGGGGTGCGCTCGTAGTGCAGCGGGAACTGGACGAACGAGGTGTAGCCGCCGAGATCGCCGTAGGCCGTCGGAAAGCCGGAGAGTCCGGCGCTGAGGAGTGCGGTGACGGAGGATTCGAGGCCGTTCTCGCCGCCCCAGCTCTCGAGCTGGTCGCCGAGCCAGATGGACGGCAGATGCTTCTGGCTGCCGGAGAAGGCGGAACGCAGGAAGACGAGCGCCTTGCCTTCGAGTCCCGCGCTCTTCACGACGTCCTGGTTCAGCTTGGCCCAGAGCACGGGGTAGAGGTTGTGCGCCGCGGCCCCGGCGATACCGTTCGCTGTTCTGGCCCCGATCGGCAGCTCCTCGCCGAAGTCGGCCATCCAGCCGTCGAAGCCGCTACCGACGAGTTCGCGCTGCATGATGCCCTCGAGCCAGGCGGCAGCTTTCGGATTGCCAAGGTCCACGAGATAGGCGGTGTTGCCCGGGTACTGGAACGCGTAGGGAACGCCCTGGGCGGTCTCCACAAGGTAGCCCTTGGCCTTCGCGACCAGGTAGAGGTTCTGCGGGCCCATCGGCTTGCCGGTGTTGGTCAGGAACGGATTGATGTAGCCGAGCAGCTTGATGCCGTGCCGGTGCAGGAAGCTGAGCAGTTCCTGCCAGTGGGGATAATGGGACCGGTCGAGCTGCCAGTTCCATACGACCTGGTCACCGAAGCTCGTGCGATGAAGGCCCGTCCAGTCCTGGATCCAGAGGCCCTTTACCGGAACACCGTGGACCAGAAGCGTCTTGAGATCCGCGAGCACCGCCTGGGTGCCGCCCTCCGCCCCGACAATCAGGCCCCTCTGTGTCCAGGCGGGCAAGGGCTGCATCTGGCCCGATGCTCTGCCGTAAGCCCGCAGGAGCTTGGCCGGCGAAGAGCCCTGGAAGATGAGGCCGTGGGCCGATGACCCGTCGACCTCCAGTTGGCCGAGGTCAGGGTCGGTGAAGTTGAAGGCCTGATAGCCGGGATTTTCGCTGTAAAGCGCCTGCATGTCGCTCGTGAGGAAGAACGGCACGGGAGCGTACGTGTTGTAGTAGTGTCCGCCGGCGCCGCCGTCGACGACGTCCGCGAGCATGGTGAGAGGCTGCCTGCCCCGGCCGTAGCCGTGCTCCTCCGGCAGCATCGGCACCACTTCGCCCTGCATGTCGAGCAGACTGAACTGCACGCCGAAGCCGAAGTAGCCCTCGCCCGGCTGCGAGCGCCAGCTGAGGTAGACCCGTGTGGCGGGGTGGCCCACCTGGATGCGGTAGGCGAGTGCATCCTGCCCGGTCGCTTCCAGCCGAAGCTCGTACGGGATGCTCCTGCCGAAGGAGGCGAGCAGCCGCCCGCGGATGAGGACGGCGCCGTGCGATGCGCCGACCGACGTGACGGTCTGTCTCGCGTAGCGGAGCGTGGTCCAACGCTGGAGGTCGAAGTAGCCGAGGTGCTCAGGGGCCGACATGCCACCGGCGGATGCGGAAACGAACGCGGTGTGGATCGGCGTGGCGAAGAGCGGGTGCCGGGCTTCCCCTGTGCCGAGCACGGTGAGCTCGCCGGCCTGGCCGTCCCAGCGCACCTGGAAGGTACCGGTGCGGAGCACGAGCGTGCGGTCGAGCGAATGCGGCACGATCAGGGCGCCGGCGACCGGAGCGTCGGCTCCCCAGCGGGAGGCTGAGAGCCAGACGGCTGGGACCAAGGCCAAAAGCAGCAGGACCGCAAGGGCGGCCAGAGGTGCCAGGGTCATGGTGCGTCTCTCATACCGGCGAGACACGATCAGTCCTCTTTTCCTGCGATCATCCCGCCGACCAGGGGAGTGCAGACGCCCGCGACGGGTCCCTTACAGAGGTCTCGTCCACCATTCGCTGGCCACTGTGAAGGATTCGCTCCGCAGCATGCTCCGCTTCGGCTCGTCCTGCTGCGCGCAGACGGCCACCAGCTGCGCGGCGCCAAAAGCCTCCTTGGCCATGCGCGAGGCCTGGGCGATCAGCGACCGGCCGAGCGTGTCCCAGGCGGCAGGGTCGGCCAGCCAATAGTCGTCGATGACGCAGGTCGGGCCGCCGGGGGCGTAGACGGACGGCGATGGCCGGACCCTCGCGATCAGGGCGCCAGCCAGGCCGCCGTCGTCCGCCTCCGCGGCCAGGGCGATGGTGTCGGGGCGCGCGAGCACGTCCCGCAGGTAGGGAGCCTGCTGCGCGACGGCATCAGCAGCCACGCGCCAGAAGGTCGGCTGATAAGTGGCGTACTGCAGGCGCTTCAGCTGAATCAGTTCCGCGATGGCCGTGGCGTCGTCGGCAGTCGCCTTGCGCACTTTCGGCATGTGCCCGCTCCTCCCGAGACCGTACGGAATGAGAAGTTTCTGGCGTCGTGCCCAGGTTCCTTCCGGCGGGCGGCCAGCCGTCTGCGGCCGGCAGGACATGCTAGCCGAGGGGGATTCGTACGCATCTGCTCTGGCCTCTTGCGGTCTGGTTCCTGCTGCCTTCACCGCGTCCCGCCCCTGCCGACGTGCTCACGCACGTCGCGACGAGGCGGCCTGTCATCGCCATCACCATCAACGATGGCCCGGAGGGCCGCATCGTGCCTGCCATGCTTCAGCTCCTGCGCAGCCATGGGGCCCGGGCCACCTTCTTTGTCAGCGGCCAGGCGATCGCCGATGATCCGCAGATGCTGCTTGAGATCCAGGACGCGCGCTGCGAGGTTGGAAACCACGCGTATCACCACAAGAGACTTGAGGGACTGTCCGAGCGGCAGGTGCGGCGGGAGGTGTCCTCGACAGCCCAGCTCGTCGAGGATGCGCTCGGCGCGGGGCCACGCTATCTGCGCCCGCCCTACGGCCAGTTCGACCGCACCCTGCAGCGGGTGGCGCAGGCCGAGGGAGAGCGCCTGGTGCTCTGGAACGTCGGCGGTACGGACGAAACGGTGCACGTCTGGCCGAGTACGTTGCGTTCCGGGGACATCATCGCACTGCGTGACGACGCGGAAGGTCTGAGGCGGCTGCGGCAGGCGCTCGCCATGGCTGAGCAGCTGAAGCTCCAGCCCGTGATCCTGAGTGCCCTGATCGGCAGCTGACATCCAAGCCAAGGCCCCTGCTTGCCAACCAGCGGTACAATGGTGGCAACCGAGCCCTTGGGGGAGTACTGGGACTTGGCACGCAGCTTCTTTGCGCGGCACTGGCGCCATGCGGCGCTACTGTTCGCGTTTATCCTTACAGGCCTCGGCATCTTCTCGGCGCCGCTGCGCAGCGCCCTTGGTCCGGCGTTGCCCTGGGTGCAGGCCCTGCACACGTACGGAGGGCTCCTCTACGGAGCCGGACTCCTGGTGGCGTCGCTGCGTCTCTTCCCGTGGCCGCCGAAGGGCGGGACGGCAAGCCACCGCACGGCGTTCGCCCTCGTCGTGGTGCTGGTTCTGAGCGGGCTGGGACTGCTCTTCGGGCGAGGTGCGATCCCGGCGGTGGCCACGTGGGTCCACGCCTTGGCTGCCGCCGGCCTTGTGGTCTGGCTGATCGTGCACCTCGTCGACGAACGTCCGAAACGCTGGTTCCACCAGTATCGGGCGGACGGGACGGAGCGCCCCGGGATCTCGCGGCGCAATCTCCTGCGCTGGGGGTTCGGCGGCCTTCTCGCGCTGCCGGCCGCCTACTACCTGCCGGGCATGCTGCGCCTGGGCGTCGGCGCGGCCCTCGGCGGGGGACCTTCGGGACCCCTCAGCGAGAGTGGCGGCACCCTGCCCGGTTTCGTGCCGTACACCGTCACCGACGGCTACCCCGCCATCTCGCGGGCGGCCTACCGCCTGCGCATCGAAGGTCTCGCGGACGGCCCCAGGGCGTTCACCTACCCGGATCTCACGGCGATGCGCGCCGAGACCCGCCGCCTGGACTTCACCTGCGTCACGGGCTGGGCGGTGGATGGCGTGGCGTTCCGCGGCATCGATCTCCAGGACATGCTGCTCACGCTCGGGTGGCAGCCGGCACGCCAGCCGTGGGTGACCTTCAGGTCCGGCGACCGGGTCTACTGGGATGGCCTCGACGCGCGGCAGATCGCGCGCTACCGGCCACTGGTCGCGTGGGAGATCAATGGGCGGCCCCTGCCGCGGACCCAGGGAGCGCCGGTGCGCCTCGTGGTGCCGGGCATGTACGGGTACAAGTCCGTCAAGTGGCTGACCGGCATCGGCCTCGGCCAGGACGTGGTCATGGGCTATTGGGAGGACCGCGGCTACCCCGAGAACGCCTACATCGGCAGTTACCAGGGTCTCTGAGCGCGCGGGCTGGCGGCGGCAAGCAGGGCAGACTTCTCAGTATGCAACCCAAACCACCCGTCTTGGGGCAGAAAGCTTTTCCACCAAGGCGGCGACGTTTATACTATGGTTGCATAAACCAGCCTGGTGCAGGAAGGATCTTGACTTGTGGACCGTCCCATCGCAGTCGTCGGCGTGCCGATGGATCTCGGTGCCGGCCGGCGCGGCGTCGACATGGGCCCGTCGGCGATCCGCTACGCGGGGCTCAAGCAGCGCCTGGAAGAGATCGGACGCACCGTGCGGGACCTTGGCGACATGAAGGTGCCCCTGCCTGAGGAAAGCCACATCGGGAACCCGAAGCTCAAGTACCTTGAGGAGATCGTCGAGAGCTGCCAGCGTCTCGGCGAGGTCGTGGACGGCATCATCGAACGTCAGGAGTTTCCCCTCGTGCTCGGCGGCGACCACGCCATCGCGATCGGCACGATCGCCGGAGTGGCGCGGGCCGAGTCGGACGCGGCCGTCCTCTGGTTCGACACGCACGGAGACTTCAACACCGACGAGACCACCCCGTCGGGCAACATCCACGGCATGCCGCTGGCGGCGTCGGTCGGGCGCGGCAACCCGGCCCTGCTGGCGGCGCGGGCAGGTGCCCCGGCGATCCGCGAGGAGCGCGTCGTGGCGATCGGTATCCGCGAGCTCGACCCGCTCGAGCGCGAGGCGATGCGCAACTCGCGCATCCACGTCTACACCATGAGCGACATCGACAAGCTCGGCATGCGCGAGGTGATGCGGCGCTCGCTGAAGCACGTCGAAGGGGCTTCCGGCGTCCACGTGAGCTTCGACATGGATGTGATGGACCCGGACAGCGCGCCGGGCGTCGGCACGCCGCACCAGGGGGGTATCACCTACCGCGAGGCGCATCTCGCGATGGAAATGCTCTACGATGCGGGCATCCTAAGGTCCATGGAGATCGTCGAGGTGAATCCGATCCTGGACATCCAGAACCGCACCGGTCGGCTCGCCGCCGAACTAGCGCTGTCCGCCCTCGGCCAGCGCATCCTTTGAGCCGGGGCCCCGTGTGGGCTGCGGCGGCGATCATCCTCGCCGCAGCCCTCGCCGCCGGTTTGAGCGGCATCGAGTCGCGCGGCCCCGTCCTGTGGCAGGTGTCGCCGGAACCCGGCGCGACCCTGATGCTGCGCAAGCCTCCGATCGAGGCGCAGCTTTCGAAGCCCTACACAGGTTACGGCACGCTCTACGTGGACGGCCGGCCGCTGCTTTCGGGGCTGCCATCGCCCTATCTCAGCTCTCTGCCCGGCGCACCGCTGGCGACGGGTCGCCACGCGCTGCGGGTGGACGTTGTGATGCCCGGGCGTTCCTTCAGCTACACCTGGCACATCAAGGTGGCCAAGAACGCGCAGAAATCGGTCGGGCCGTACGACCCCGCCAGCTACGAGGCCTTGGCCGCGGTCAACCAGATCCGGACCGCCGCTGGCGTTCCGCCCTGGCGGCTGTCGCTTTCTCTCGAAGGGGCATCGCGAGCCCACAGCCGCTACTTCTACGACAACCTGAGGCGCTACGGCACCCTGACCGACGCGGTGCACAACGAGAATCCGTCCTGGCCGCTCTTCACCGGCCGCACGCCGTGGGCGAGGGACCTCGCGTTCGGCTACAACGGCGACGGCGACAGCGAGGTGATGGCGTTCGGCGTCGGCACCGAGGAGGCGGTCGGGCTCTGGCTGGACTCCATCTACCACCGCTTCGGCCTGATCGATCCGGGACTCACCAGCATGGGCTTCGGCATCGCGGGCAAGGCGTCGAAGAGCGACGACCTGCCGGTGACGACCCTGAATGCCGGCTGGGAGAGTCGCGCCGAGGTGCCGAACGGTCGCGCGATCGTCTGGCCGGTTCCCGGGCAGGAGCAGATCCCCCGCACGTTCGAGGCGGGTGAGATCCCGGACCCGCTCGCCAATTTCCCGGGGGCCAAGTATCCTGCCGGCTATCCCGTCACGGTGTCGTTCTTCGGGGACGGCGTGAAGGCGCTCCAAGTCTCGGCGGCTGGCCTGACGCGGAATGGGCGCCCGGTGCCGTACCATCTTCTGACGCCGCAAGTGGACCAAAACCCGCAGGAACTCGGCATGAGTGCGGCCATCCTGCCCGTCAGTCCGCTCGCGAAGGGTGCGCAGTACGAGGCCCGCTTCCAGGGACGCTACCGCGACGCCCACGGCTGGCACCCCTTCACAGTCAAGACGATGTTCACCACCGCCACCGCCTGACGCAAAACTGAACGTGAATAGGTATTGCATGAAATACAAAGCTCCCGTATACTGAGCCCACAGGCGGAAGGGGAGGGGTTGTCTTGCTGAAGGGACGGCGGCAGGCAGCCTCTCCCGTTTCCCTGGCTATTTCGACGCGACGATAGACAGGTTCGCCCGCTGTTTCCGCCATCTTGGACGGCGGCTCGGGTGGACCTGTCTATCGTTTTATGCATGACGTATGAAGGGAGAGGATCCCCGTGTCCATGACCACTCTCAGCCTGCAGGGCCAGGATCTCCTGACGCTCGGGGACCTGTCCGCCGGGCAGATCGTGGCCTTGCTCGAGGCTGCCACGAGCCTTGAAGGCCGGCAGGGCGACGTTCTGCGCGGCCAGACGATCGGCCTTCTCTTCCGCAAGCCCTCGACGCGCACGCGGGTGAGCTTCGAGGTGGCGGCGAGGCATCTCGGCGCCAGCACGATCTACATGACCGAGGACCAGACGCAGCTCTCGCGCGGCGAGACGGTGGCCGACACGGCAAGGGTGCTCTCCAGGTATCTTCAGGCGCTGGTGGTGCGCACGGGGGCGCACGAGGAGATCGAGGAACTCGCGGCGTCGGCCGACATCCCGGTGCTGAACGCGCTCACGGATCATTACCACCCCTGCCAGGTGCTTGCCGACCTCAAGACGATTCGCGAGATCAAGGGCACCTTGAACGGGATCGAGATCGCCTATGTCGGTGACGGCAACAACATGCTGCAGGAGTGGATCCAAGCGGCCGCAAAGCTGGGGCTCTCGCTGCGCGCCGCGACGCCTGACGGCTACGGCCCGGCGCCGGAGGTGCTCGACCTGCCGCACGTCAAGGCGCACCCGCCGACGCTGCTGACGGACCCCGCGGCGGCCGTGGCCGGCGCGGATGTCGTGATCACGGACACCTGGGTCTCGATGGGACAGAAGGATTCCGACCGCAAGCGCGAGGCGTTCGCGGGCTTCACCGTGGACCAGGGGCTGATGGCCAAGGCGCATCCCGAGGCCATCTTCCTGCACTGCCTGCCCGCCCACCGCGGCGAGGAGGTCACGGACGAGGTCCTGGAGGGTCCGCAGTCCCGGGTGTTCGACGAGGCAGAAAACCGCTTGCACGTGCAGAAGGCCGTGCTCTGGGCCGTACTGGCCGCCTAGGAGGATCACGAGATGGCGAAGAGACTGGTTCTGGCGTACTCGGGTGGACTCGACACGTCCGTGGCGATTCATTGGCTGACAGCCAGGGGCTACGAGGTGATCGCGACGACGATCGACGTCGGCGAAGCCAAGGACACCTCCGTCCTGATGCAGCGGGCGGTCGGGGCCGGCGCGGTGGACGTGCGCATCATCGACCTCAAGCAGGAGTTCGCGAGCCAGTTCCTCTGGCCGGCGCTCCAGGCCAACGCCCTCTACCAGGGCCGCTACCCCTTGGCGACCGCCCTGGCGCGGCCGCTGCTCGCGCAGGCTCTCTGCGCAGTGGCGGACGAGACGGGGGCGCAGGCGATCGCCCACGGTTCGACGGGCAAGGGCAACGACCAGGTGCGGTTCGACGTCGCGATCGCGACGCTCCGGCCAGGCACCGAGATCGTGGCGCCCGCGCGGGAGTGGGGCCTGACACGGGCGGACGAGATCGCCTACGCCGCGCAGTACGGCATTCCTGTGCAGGCGACCCTGGACGCGCCGTTCAGCGTGGACGCGAACCTCTGGGGACGCAGCGTCGAGGGCGGCGTGCTCGAAGATCCCTGGAACGCGCCGCCCGAGGAGTGCTACGAGTGGACGGCCGATCCCGAGACGGCCGAGGCCAAGGAGGTCACGGTGGCCTTCGAGGCGGGGGTGCCTGTCGCGATCGACGGCGTGGCCCTCGGGCCCGTGCCGCTGATCGCGGAGGCGCAGGCGGTCGCCGGAGCCGCGGGCGTCGGCCGCATCGACCTGATGGAAGACCGGCTCGTCGGCATCAAGTCCCGGGAGATCTACGAAGCCCCTGCCGCCACGTTGCTGATCGCGGCGCACCAGGAACTCGAGTTCCTGACGCTCCCGCGGGAGCTCCTCCAGCACAAGGCCGGCATCGAGCAGACGTTCGCCCAGACGGTCTACAACGGACTCTGGTTCTCTCCGCTGCGCGAGGCCCTGCAGGCGTATATCGCGTCCACGCAGCAGGCCGTGTCCGGCGAGGTGCGCCTCAAGCTCGCGCACGGCAAGGTGACCGTGCTCGGCAGGAAGTCGCCGAGCGCAGTCTACAGCCACGACCTTGCCACCTACGGCGCGGGAGACCTCTTCGATCACCAGGCGGCCGTCGGCTTCATCAAACTCTACGGGCTCCAGTCCCAGGCATACGCCAAGGCCCAGGCCGCGAAGGCCCATGCCTGAGCGCGGGGAGAAGTCGCCGATCTGGGGCAGCCGCTTCGCCGAAGGGCCCGATCCGCTCTTCTTCGCCTACGGGCGATCGGTGGCGTGGGATCGGCGGCTGGCGCCCGAGGACATCCGCGGGTCCCTGGCCCACGTGCATGCGCTGGCGGCGGCAGGCGTCCTCGCGCCCGACGTCGCCGCGGAGCTCGCATCGGCCCTGCAAAGTCTCGGGGACCGGCTGGCCAAAGGCTTCGAGCTGCCGATCGAGCCGCAGGACGAGGACGTGCACGGCGCAATCGAGCGACTGCTCGGTCCGATCGGCGGCTACCTGCATGCCGGTCGCTCGCGCAACGACCAGGTCGCCCTGGACTTTCACCTGTTCTGCAAGGCGGCCGCCGAGGAGCTGGCCGCGGCAGTGAAGGAACTGCAGGCGGCCATCCTCGCGCTATGCGAGGCGCAGGGCGACAAGCTCTGGTGGGGCATGACGCACCTGCAGCCGGCGCAGCCGGTCCTGGTGGCGCACCATTGGCTCGCCTACTTCTGGATGTTCGAGCGGGACCGCGGCCGCTTTCTCTGGGCTGCCGGCCAGGCCGACCGTTCGCCGCTGGGCGCCGGCGCCCTCGCCGGGGCGGGGTTGCCGGTCGACCCCTTGCAGACAGCCCGGGAACTCGGCCTTTCCGCCGTCTACGACAACAGCATGGACGCCGTCTCGGACCGCGATTTCGCCCTGGACCTCGGCCATGCGGCCGCCACGACGGCGCTTCATCTCTCGCGCCTCGGCGAGGAGATCGTGCTGTTCGCCTCACCCGCGTTCGGACGCTTGGAGTTGCCCGACGCCTTTGCCACCGGCTCGTCGATGATGCCGCAGAAGAAGAACGCGGACGGTGCCGAGCTGCTGCGCGGCAGGGCGGGACGCGTGCTCGGTGCGCACCTTGGCCTGATGACGACCTTGAAAGGTTTGCCGCTGGCGTACGTGCGGGACCTCCAGGAGGACAAGGAGGCCGTCTTCGGCATCGTCGACACGACGCGCGCCGGGGTCCGCCTCGCGGCAGCCATGCTGCCCAGGCTGAAGCTCCTTGAGGCCCGCATTCCGCGCGGCGATCTCAGCCTCGCAACCGATCTCGCCGATTACCTGGTGCGCTGCGGCGAGCCGTTCCGCGAGGCGCACCACATCGTGGGCCGGGCCGTGCAGGCCGCCGTGGCGGCGGGCGGGGACTTCACGTGCCTCGACGACCCGACATGGCGCAGCATGTCGGCGCACTTCACGCCAGAGGCGCTCTCGAACCTGCTTGACCCGTCCCTCTCGCCGGGCCGGCGCGCGGTGCCGATGGGCACGGCACCGGCGGAGGTGGCCAAGCAGCTTGCGCGCGCCTACCAGGCCCTGGCCTGACAAGGGCGTCTCAAGTTCGCGGCCAGTCCCGCAGCAGGAGGTAGGAGCCGAGGCCCAGGGCAGCGACGCCGACGAGGCGCCAAGCTGAAAAGGGCTGCGCGCGCAGGCCAAGCAGCCCGAAAACGTCGATCGCGGCCGCCGTGAGGACCTGGGCCACGACGATGAACGTCGTCGTGCGCACCATGCCGAGCCGGGGCACGGCGGCGGCCACCAGCAAGGTGATGCCGATGCCGGCCGGGGCCGAGAGCCAGAGGTATGGCCCGCCGCGGCTCAGTTGCAGAGGCTGCGACGCGAACAGGAGCGCGACGGCGAGCGCGACGATGCTGCCGACGACGAAGACCGAGGCCAACATCCAAAGCAGGCCCATCGCGCGCCCGAGTGTTGCGTTCATCGCCCCCTGGACGGCCATGAGCGCGCCGGAGAGAGCTGCCAGCAAGATACCCATGATGAAGAGTCTGCCGCCCGTGCCCGGGGGTATGCAGCGCCGGGCGGCATGCGAGGAGCGGACCGGGCTTTGTGCCCCGTCCGCTCCTCGCATGCGAGTTGCTCAGTCGCCGATCTCGGCCTGGATCTCGCGCCATGCCTCGCGGGCGTCGTCCACGGAGCCCTCGTCCTCGATCGTCGAGATGTCGCCCGGGTCCTTCTTCAGGATGACCGCCTTGAAGACGCGCCGCATGATCTTGCCGCTACGCGTCTTCGGGAGCGAGTGGACGAAGTTGATCTCGCCCACGACGACCAGGGCGCCAAGCTCGGTGCGCACCGTCTGCAGCAGTTCCTTCTTGAGCTCCTCGGAGGGGTTGTTGCCCTGGCGCAGCACGATGAACGCCGACGCCACCTCGCCCCTCAGATCGTCGGGACGGCCCGTCACGCCTGCCTCGGCGACGGCGGGGTGGCGCAGGAAGGCGGTCTCCACCTCGATGGTGCCGATGCGGTGGCCGGCGATTTTGATGATCTCGTCGGCGCGCCCGCTGAACCAGATGTAGCCGTCCTCGTCGACGTGCACGGCATCGCCCGTGAAGTAGGTGCCGGGGATGCGCTGCCAGTACTCGCGCGCGTAGCGCTCCGGGTCCTGCCAGATCGTCGGCGTCAGGGAGGGGAAGGGACGCGTCAGGATGAGGATGCCCTTCTCGCCCTGCGGCACGGGGTCGCCCTCCGGCGTGCGGACCTCCGCGAAGCAGCCCGGAATCGGGATGCCCGCCGCGCCGGGTTTGATCGCGCCGAGGCCAAGGCCCCAGGGATTGGCCATCACCGGTCCGCCGGTTTCCGTCTGCCACCAGTGGTCGATGACGGGGATGCGATCCTGGAAGAGTTCCCTCTGCATCCACTCCCAGGCGGGCGGGTTCAGAACCTCGCCCGCCGAGAAGACGCGCTCAAGCGCCGAGAAGTCGCAGCCGGCTGCCGGGGCCGTGCCATGCGCCATCAGCATGCGGACAGCCGTCGGCGCCGTGAAGACGCCGCTGACCTTCTCGCGCTCGATGATGCGGTAGAAGCTGCTCGGGGAGGGGTAGTCGATCGCGCCCTCGTAGGCGATGGTCGTCGCCCCCACGAGGAGAGGCGCGTACACGATGTAGCTATGGCCGACGACCCAGCCGATGTCGGAGGTGGACCACCAGACGTCCTCCGGCTTGAGCCCGAAGACGACGCGCGCCGCCGAGTGGATGCCGACGGCGTAGCCGCCGTGTACGTGCACGGCCAGCTTGGGGCTCGCCGTGGTGCCGGAGGTGGCGAGAATGTAGGCCGGCTCGTTCGACTCCATCTCCTCGCAGGCGTCGGACTGCCCTTCGCCGCCGGCGATGAAGTCCGGCCAGTCGACGTCGCGCCCTGGCACCAGGTCCGGCTGCCCCGCGCCGCGGCGCAGCAGCACGACTCGCTCGACCTGCACCTGCTCGAGGGCCTTCTCGACGATCGGCATCAGCCAGATCGTCTTGCCCTTGCGCTGGGTCCTGTCGGCCGCAAGGAGCAGCTTGGCGCCGGCCAGGCGGATCCTCTCCGCCAGGGCGGAGCCGCCGAAGCCGGCGAAGATCACGATGTGGATGGCGCCGATGCGTGCGCAGGCCAGCATGGCGATGATCGCCTCGGGCATCGTGGGCATGTAGATCGCGACGCGGTCGCCCCGCTGCACGCCGAGGCCTCTCAGGCCGCGCGCCACCTGCTTGACCTCGTCCTGGAGCTGGGCATAGGTGTACGTCCGGCGCTCGCCCCACTCGTTGAGGCCGATCAGCGCCGCGTGTCCGGCGCGTCCGTGCCGCACGTGATGATCCACCGCATTGTAGGAGAGATTGGTGCGGCCACCCTCGAACCAGCGGAAGGTCGGCGGCGTCCAGTTGAAGACGCGGTCCCACTTGCGGAACCAGGGAAGCTCCTCCGCCTGGGCTGCCCAATAGCTGTCCGGATCCGACTGAGCCTCGAGCATGGCGCGCTTCACCGACGGATGAATCACTTCCACCGATTCCACCATCCTTTGCATGTGGTATAAAGGAGATTCGCTGGGCACGGCGAACCTACCTGCCAACTAGAAGGAAGTGGAGGGTCGAAGCCGGCGGGACCGATCGCACGAGGCCGATGTCAGGTGCAGTACCCCCGGGGGGCGATAGCCCAGTCGCCTTGTCGGCTTCGTGGGCCCAAGCCAGAGAAGCCAGTTGCAAGACACGATGCATGGAGGGAGACTGCACGATGCCTGAGAACCGTTCGCTGTCCGTGGCGGACCCTGGCCCTCTTGGACTCGCCGCCTTCGCTCTGACGACGTTTCTTCTTGGCCTTGCCTTCACCGGCATCCTGAAGGGGACGTTTCCGAACATCGTCATCCCGGTGGCCCTATTCTACGGCGGTGCGGCGCAGATCGTGGCCGGCATCTTCGAGTTCTTCAACCGCAACACGTTCGGCGCCACCGCGTTCACGTCGTACGGCGCGTTCTGGATGGCGTTCGCCGGCGTCTTCATCCTCCCTGGCGTGGCGCCTGCCCTCGGGTCCAACTCCGTGGCGCTGTTCGACCTCGCATTCACTATCTTCACGCTCTACATGATGATCGGCAGCTTCCGTGTCAACACCGCCTTGAGCGTGGTGTTCGTCCTGTTGTTCCTCGCGTTCCTGACGCTCACGATCGGCGCCTTCGGCAGCGCGTCGATGACGACGATCGGCGGCTGGCTCGCCATTCTGACCGCGATCGCAGCTTGGTACACGTCGTTTGCCGGCGTCCTCAACAGCGTCTCCGGCAAGGTAGTGCTGCCGGTCAGACCGTACAGCCACTCCGCCTGAGCCCAGCAGGGACGGCCGTCCCTGACCTAGATGCAAAGCAAGGGGGCCGCAAGTGCGGCCCCCTTGGCATGCGCGTTGTCAGTCGGTCGATTCGAGCGCCGCTGCCCTTGAGCTTGCCTCGCTGCGGTCGCGCTCGGGCTGCGCGTCCGGCTCTCCAGCCCCGCGCGGGCCGTGGATCTCCTCGATGTAGTGCCGGCCGCGCAGGAGCGAGGCCAAGGCTGCCACAAGCGAAAGTCCGATCGACATGAAGAACACGGTGCGCAGGCTCTCGCCGAACGGCTGCGAGATCAGTTGGGCGAAGAAGTGCGGCGCCAGGAGCTTTGCCGATACGGCGCTCGGCAGCACGTGCAGCACCTTCGCCGGCAGGAGGCTGCCGAGCGGGTTGTAGCCGAGCAGGGCGGAGAACAGCGCCGCCACCGGCGGCAGGTGCGAGATTCCGGTCGCGAGCGGTGCGGGCATGCCGGCCGCCGTCAGCCCGTTCCGCAGGGCCGGCGGCAGGTGCACCGCGAGCCCGGAGATCACGATCGTGAAGAAGACCGCCATGCTCATCACGGTACCGGCGTTCTGGAAGGTTGCGCGCATGCCTGAGGCGACGCCGCGGTGCTCAGCCGGCACCGACGACATGATCGACGAGGTGTTCGGCGAGGCGAAGAGGCCCATGCCGATGCCCATCAGCAGGAGGTAGACCGCGAAGACCCAGAACGTGAAGTCCGCTGGCAAGGTGGTGAGCAGGTAGAAGCCGGCGGCCGTCACCAGCATGCCGAGGGTGGAGAACGTACGGGCGCCGTAGCGGTCCGAAAGCCAGCCGCTGATCGGTCCGGCGATCACGAAGCCGACCATCATCGGCAGGGTGTCGAGACCGGCGTCGAGCGGCGTCTGGGCGAAGCTGACACCGTGCAGCGGCAGCCAGATGCCCTGCAGCCAGATGATCAGCATGAACTGCAGGCCGCCGCGGCCCAGGGAGCCGAGAAAGCCGCTCAGATTGCCCGCCCAGAAGGGGCGGATGCGGAAGAGCTTCAGCTCGAACATCGGATCGGGCACGTGCTGCTCGACGAAGATGAATGCGACCAGCAGGACGACGCCAAAGGCGATGGCGGCCTGGATCCAGGGATTGCCCCAGCCCATCGACGCGTTCTTGTAAGGCATCAGCGCATAGGTGAGGCCGACCATCAGGGAGGTGAGGCCGACGCCGAAGGTGAGGTTGCCCCAGCCATCCAGCCGGCGCGGCGTGCGCACCCCGAGTTCCTTGAGACGCAGGTAGGCCCAGATGGTTCCAACCAGGCCGACCGGCACCGAGACGAGGAAGACGAAGCGCCAGTCGTAGGTGGCCACGACGCCGCCCAGCACGAGTCCGACGACGCTGCCTCCGATCGCCGCGATCTGGTTGACGCCGAGAGCGAGACCTCGCTGCGTCGCAGGGAATGCGTCCGTGATGATCGCAGCGCTGTTGGCGAAGAGGAACGCGCCGCCGATGCCCTGCACGATGCGGAAGATGATGAGTTCGATTTCGCCGGCCATGCCTGTACCGGGCGTAAAGGCCGACAGGATGGATCCGAGCGTGAAGATGATGAAGCCGAGATTGTAGAACCGCACCTTGCCGTAGGTGTCCGAGATGCGCCCGAACGTCACGAGCAGGACCGTCGTCGCCGTGTTGTATCCCATGAGAACCCAGAGCAGCAGACCCGTCTGCCCGGCGCCGAGGGGGTTGACATGCAGGCCGCGGAAGATGACCGGCAGGGAAATCATGACGATCGTGCCGTTCATGGCGGCCATGAGCACACCCAAGGTGGTGTTGGAAAGGGCGATCCACTTATAGGCGAGACCGCGTGCCTTCGGTTCCTGAACCAAGGTAAGCCCTCCCAGAAAATCTAGCTTTCCATTTTGTCTTTGTCGTGCTGCGCGTCCAACACCTTGACCACAAAGCTTCGCACGACACGTACGAACTCGAGACGCTCCTCGGCCGACATGCTCCTGACCGCGTCGACGAACGCCGTGCCCTGCCAGATGCTCTGATCACCCAACAGGGTCTCCCCCTGCGGGAGAATGCGCACCGAAATGCGGCGGCGATCCGACTGGTCCGCAAGGCGCGCGACGAGCCCGAGTTCTTCGAGCCGGTCAAGGACGCGCGTCAGCGAGGGAGCCGACAGACCTGCACGACCGGCGAGCTCACTGGCCGAGCAGGGACCCTCGCGCAGCACGCGCAGGATTCGCAGCTGGGTCAGCGTCACGCCGGCCGTCTTCCACACTTTGAGCTGCATCGGCTCGGCCAGGACGATGGCGTCCATGTAAGCCCGCAGCACAGAGTGAACTTCGGCCGGTAGGGCACCACTCTTGCTTAGCATAGCATCAATTATACACGTGGCCGCAACCAAAGCAACCGAGTCCCGCTGACGGCGCGAAAACGGCAGGACCCGGCCAATCAGGCCGGGTCCTGCCAAAAGTGCCGCTAGTTGATTTCGCGGATTTGCGTCCGGCTCAGTGGCAGCACGTTCTGCGGCAGCGGCAGGAAGTGCACCGGCGCGAGGAACTTGGCCGCATTGCCCTCCTTGGGGTTGGAGGCCCAGAGCAGGAAGGCCCTCACGGCGGCGGCGGTCTGCGCGTTTGGCTGCGTCTTGGGGACGATCGCGTACTCGTAGTTGATGATCGGATACGAGTTCTTGCCTGCAGAGAAGATCAGCGAGATGCGCTCGCTCTTCGGCGTGTGCTTCGCCATGACCGCGACCGCGGCGCCGATCGTCTGGTTGGTCGGCAGCAGGAACTGCCCGGCGCGGTTCTCCACCGCGGCCTCGCCCAGCCCATCCTTCAGCGCGGGCGTCAGCCAGGAGATGCCGACGTATGCGATGCCGCCGGGGTACTGCGTGAGCTCCTGCACCATGCCCTGGTTGCCGGTGGCGCTGACGCTGCCCGGCACTGCGGGCCAGCTGATCGAGGTGCCAAAGCCAGGTCCGTGGTTCCAGCCAGGCGTCGTAAAGCTGAGGTACTGGCTGAAGAGGAAGGTGTCGCCCGAGCCGTCGGCACGGTGGATCGGTACCACCGGGAGGTTCGGCAGCTTGACGCCCGGGTTCATCTTCTTAATGGCCGCATCGTCCCAGTTCTTGATCCTGCCGTCGTAGATGCCGGCGAGCACCGGCCCGCTGAGACGCAGGTGCTGCTTGTTGAGACCGGGCAGGTTGTACATGATCTGCTGTGCGGAGACGGCCAGCGGGATGTTCAAGAGGTTCGGGTGCTGCGCCTCAAGGGCGGTGGCAACGTACGCGTCCGAGGCACCGATGTTGACCGTGGCGTTTTCGGCGTCCGAGATCCCGGTGCCCGACCCCGTGGACTGCGGCGTGATCTCAACGCCCGCGAGCTTCTGGTAGGCCGGGGCCCACTCCTGAAACAGCGGGAAGAGCAGGGACGATCCGGTCTCCGTGATCTGGAGGGAACCCGCGGCCGCGGAGCCGGCCAGACCGACCGTGGCCACCACGGCGAGCGCGGCGCTGGCCCAGAGCCTCCTGCCAGGGAACATGCGGACACTCCTTTCAGCTCGGTTCAGCTGAAGTGTAGAAGCGTTCGCTGAAGATTCTGAGAATTTTGTCCTAAAATTGTGTTGCGCTACTGCCGGAGCGGCGGCTTGGGCACGACGCACAGAGGGCCGGCGTCCGGAAGGTCGCGCGTCTCGAAGCTGGGACCTTCCTTCGGGCGTACGTCCTGCCAGAGGGCAAGGAAGGGATCCACGGGCTCGAGGAAGTTGACGGCCGGCGTGCGGTAGTGCATCGGCACCACGTAGCGGGCCTCGAGCGCCCGGGCAATCTCCGCGGCCGCCTCCGGACCGATCGTCGGGCCCGCGCCGACCGGCAGGAACACGAGATCCAGCGGGCCGATCTGCTCGAACTGCTCGGCCCTCAGTTCCTTCTGGCCGAAGTCGCCGAAGTGCGCTATGCGCAATCCCTCGAGCTGGAAACGGAAGATGGTGTTCGGCCCGCGCTTCGTGCCAGCCACGTCGTCGTGCTCGCCGGCGATGGCCACGACCTCGCCGATCGGCGTCTTGAAGCGGCCGGCGGTCGAGCGGATGGCCATTTTCGGCTCCTGAAGCGCCTGGAGCCCGTTATGGTCGAAGTGCTCGTGCGTGATCAGGACGAGATCGGGCGAGAGCCTGGGCAGCGCCGGGTAGTCGAAGACCATGCCCGGGCGCGGCGACATCGCCGCGAACGGGTCGATGAAGACCGTGCCTTCAGCTGCCTGCAGGAAGAAGGCGGCTTGGCCATACCAGGTTACTTGCATCCGAGTTCCCCCTTGTTGCCTGTCCCACGGCTCTGTGAAAGAGGCTATCATAGGCGGGGGGAGACGTGCATCCTGGTGGCCTTGCGGGGCCCCCGCAGTATCCCGACGATGCTGGAGGTGGCGGCTTGGACGTCGCGCAGAGCGTCCTCGATTTGATCGGTCGGACTCCCGTGATGGAACTTCACCCGGCGGAAATCCCCGACGGCGTGCACCTTTACGCAAAACTGGAAATGTTCAATCCCGGCGGAAGCATCAAGGACCGTCTCGGCCAGTACATGATCGAAACCGCCCTCAAGGATGGCCGGCTGAAGCCCGGCGGAACGGTGATCGAGCCGACGGCCGGCAACACAGGCATCGGACTCGCCCTCGCCGCCATCGGACGGGGGATCAAGGTCGTGCTGGTGGTGCCCGAGCATTTCTCGAAGGAGAAGCAGGATCTGATGCGCGCCCTGGGCGGTGAGGTGGTCAACACGCCGCGTTCCGGCGGCATGGCCGCCGCGATCGACGAGGCCCACCGGCTCGCCGCGGAATGCGGCGGCTATGTGCCGCAGCAGTTCGCCAACCCGGACAACCCCGATGCCCACTACCGCTCGACGGGGCCGGAGCTCTTCGAGCAGCTCGACGGGCACGTCGACGTCCTGGTGGCTGGTGCCGGCACCGGCGGCACCTTGACGGGCGTCGCGCGCTACCTGAAGGAGCAGCGCTCCTCCACCAAGATCGTGCTGGTGCAGCCGGAGGGCTCCGTGTTTGCGGGCGACCCGGCGGGCAGCCACCGCGTAGAGGGCATCGGTAACGACTTCGTGCCGCAGACGCTCGATCTCTCCCTGGTCGACGAGATCGAGACCGTGACCGACGACGAAGCCTTCAAGGCCGTGGGAACGCTCGGCAAGGAGTTCGGCCTGCTCGTCGGCTCGTCGTCCGGAGCGGCCTACATCGCCGCGCTGCGTCAAGCCAGGAGCCTGCGTCGCGGCAACGTCGCGACGATCTTCGTCGACAGCTCCGAGCGCTACCTGAGCTGCCACATCTACTGAATCCCTGCCTCCGCCCGGTCTAGCGCCTGACGCAGATCGCCTTCGATGTCGGCAAGCTCCTCAAGCCCGACGGAGAAGCGCAGGATCTCGCCCGTCAGGCGCCTTTCTTCGCGCTCGGACGCCGTGAGGGCGGCGTGGCAGTGAAGCTCCGGCAGGGAGATCGTCGTCTCGGGCCCGCCGAAGCCGGCCCCCACCCGGATCATCTCCAGATGCCGCGCCATCGGCGCGACCAGACGCCTGTCCTCCAGGCGTACCGTGACCATGTTGGAAAAGCCGCGCACCGTGCGCGCCGCCGTCGCGCGCCCCGGGTCCTCGCTGAGGCCGGGATAGTGGACCAAGGCTACCTCGGGCTGCCCGAGGAGCCATTCGGCCAGGCCCTGGGCGGTCGCCTGCGCCCGCTCCATGCGGATCGGCAGCGTGTGCAGGCCGCGCAGCACCTGGTAGCTGTCGTCCGGCGAGAGCATGCCGCCGGTGGCGTTCTGCACAGTGTAGAGCGCCCGGCCGAGCTCCTCGTCGGCCGTGGCGGCAAGTCCTGCGGTGACGTCGCCGTGCCCCGCGATCATCTTGGTCGCGCTGTGCAGCACCAGGTCCGCCCCGAGGCTGAGCGGCGCCTGCAGGTACGGCGTGAGGAATGTGTTGTCGACGATCAGCTTGAGCCCCTGCCGGTGTGCGAACGCCGCGAGCGCGGGAATGTCGCTGACGCGCAGAAAAGGGTTCGAGAAGTTTTCGACGAGGAGCGCCTTGGTCTCCGGGCGGACGGCCTCGCGCACGGCGTCGAGGTCGTCGGTGTCGACATAGGTCACCTTGATGCCGAAGCGGCCAAGCACGGCCCGCACCAGGCGTTGCGTCCCGCCCTGGCAGTCCCGCGTGGCGATCAGGTGGTCTCCAGCCGCGAAGAGCAGGAAGGCGGCCGTGATCGCCTGGTTGCCCGAGGCGAAGGCGAAGCCGCGCACACCGCCCTCAAGTGCCGCGATGGCCCCCTCGAGCGCGTCGCGGGTGGGGTTGCCGGAGCGCGAATAGTCCCAGCGCAGGTGTTGATCCGGGTCCTGGTGGTGAAAGCTGACGGCGCGGTAGATTGCGGGGGTCAGGGCACCCGTGGCGGGATCGCGCTCGAAACCGGTATGTACGAAGCGGCTTGTGCGATGAGGCATGCACGCTACCTGCCTTCCGACGATGTCGGGACCGGGCTCCCCGGCCGGGCATGTCCCTTCCACGCCCGCGCGACGCTCCCCTGCCCAGGGAGGGAGGATCGGGCCCCGCCCATGGTAGGATGGTCGCAAAGCCAGGTTGCGTAGAGACCCAGGAATCACCACAGAAGCCTGCGCCTGTGTGGCCGGGCTCGGTTATTGCGAGGTGACGGGATGAACATCGGCGACGTGCTCTCGCTCTACGATCGCGACGAGCGCCAGGATACCGAGGAGATGGGCATGCGGCGCGAGGTGGCGCCAGGCGTGGTGCGCCTGGTGGACACGCAAGGCACGCAAAGCGCGATCGTGTACTCAGAGCTCGACGAGACCACGGCCGACGCCGTGATCGAGCGGGAGATCAGGCACTTCACGGGCCTCGGGCACGTGCTGGAATGGAAGCTCTTCGGCCACGATCGACCACAGGGACTCCACCAGCGCCTGGTCGACCGCGGCTTCGCGGCCGAGGAGCGGGAGTCGGTGATGGTGCTGGACCTTGGCCAGGTGCCGCCGGCCCTTCTGCGCCCGGTGCCCGCCACGGTGCGCCGGATCCGTACACCTGCGGAGCTCAAGGACGTCACGAAGGTGCGCGAGGCGGTCTGGCCCGGCCAGCATCCCTGGCTCGAGGAGCGCATCGCGTACATCCTGCGCACCGATCCGCAGAGGATGAGCGTCTATGCCGTCTACGACGGGGACGAGCCGGTCAGCGCCGGGCGCATCCACTTTCCCGCCATGAGCCGCTTTGCGAGCATCTGGGGCGGCGCGACCCTGCCGGACCGGCGCGGCCGGGGATTCTACACGGCTCTGCTCGCCGCCCGCGTGCAGGAGGCCATCGGGCGCCAGGTGCGCTACCTGACGATCGACGCTGGCGCCATGAGCCGGCCGATCGTGGAGAAGCTCGGCTTCCGGGAGATCACATGGGCCCAGGCGCACGTCTACGCTTCGGATGGCAGGGTTTGAGGCGCGAAGCTTCGACCGCGCATCCTTCGAAGCTGCCCGCCAACTGTCACAAATGCCACCCTCGCGGTGCTTAGGCACTGGGAGGAGGCGAC
Organism: Bacillota bacterium; assembly: GCA_021793315.1. Lineage (GTDB taxonomy): Bacteria > Bacillota > Sulfobacillia > JAJZYS01 > JAJYTV01 > JAJZQO01. The sequence goes on from JAJYSZ010000004.1 coordinate 58,340, forward strand.
AGCGGAGGTGTCGATGGCGCTGGACGATCGCAGCAGGCCGCCGGCAAGGCAGCCCCAGACGTTTGCTGACCTGTTCCTGCGGGAATGGCCGCGCGTCGTGGGTATCGCGCAGCAGATCATGCACAGCCCCTCGCGCAGCGAGGAAGTGGCGCAGGAGGCCTTTTTGGCCTTCTACAGGCGTTTTGGCGACGACCTGCCGGAGCGACCCGGGGCTTGGCTCCACCGCGCCGCTGCCCATGGTGCCCTCAACGTGCTGCGGGGCGAGGATCGGCGGCGGCTGCGGGAGGAGCGCGAAGCGCGGCTCGATGCGCAGAGCGCGCCCGATCCCGGCGACCTCGTCGCGGCCCGCGAAGAGGTCCTTCAGGTCCGACGGGCCCTGCTGCGCCTCAAGGAGCCCCAGGCGACCCTCCTGGTCCTGCGCTACGGCGGCTTCAGCTACAACGAGATTGCGCAGGCGCTGGGTCTGCCCGTGACGCAGATCGGCACGCGCCTCAGGCGCGCGGAGCTTCAGCTGAGAAAGGAGATCGACCATGCGGCACGCCGATGACGGCAGCCTGCGCAGACTCCTCGATGAAGAGTGGGCGGTAGGCGAGCCGGTGCGTCAACACATTGCCGGCTGCACGCGCTGCCAGCAGCGGCTACGGGCGATGGAGGAGCTGCGCGGTGACACCCGGCGCCTGCTGGGCGTGCACGCCGCGCCGGGCGATGCTGCAGCCGCGCTTCAGCGGCAGCGCCTGCTGCAATCCGAAGGGCGGCGAGCCAGGATGGCCGTGCCTTGGCCGCGCTTCGACGGTGGACTGCGCTGGGCCGCGGGACTCGCGGCCTTCGCCGCCCTGCTCGGCCTGGTGAGCGCGACACCCGTCGGCGGGTATGCGAGGAACCTGCTGCTGATCTTCGAACCGGTACACTTCAAGGCGGTGACGGTCAAGCCGGACCAGGCCAGGAGCCTCCTGCAGCTCAGCAGTCTTGGCAGCCTGCAGACCACGGCAACTCCCCAGCTGACGGCGGAGCCCGGGCTCGGGGCGATGCAGGCCGCGGTCGGCTTCCAGGTCCACGTGCCGGCGAGCGTGCCGGCGGGACTGCCGCAGCCCTCCTTCGCCTTCCTCGGCGCGCAGACGCAGAGCCTGACCTTGAGCCAGCAGAAGCTGGCCGCGTACGAGGCGAAGCACCACGTGCAGCTGCCGTCGATGCCGGCGGACATCTCCGGCAGCGTCGTCAACGTGACCACGGGTCGGGCAGCGGTGATAAGTTACGGCACGCCGGCCGCCCAGCTCGGGCATGCCAGTCAGCTGCCACAGCTCATCGTGGCCGAGGCGCCCTTGCCGAAGGTGTACTCCACCGGCGCGACGGTGGCGGAGATCGAGCGGTACCTTCTCGCCTTGCCAGGCGTTTCGCCGCAGGTGGCGGCCGAGATCCAGACGATCGCCAATCCGTCCACCACTATGCCCGTCCCCGTACCCTTGGGGCAGGCGACGTCCCAGTCCGTCATGGTGGGCTCGTCGCAGGGCCTTTGGCTGCAGCAGAACCAGGGTGGCGCGGGTGGTGTCGTGTGGACGCATGGCGGCTACGTATATGGCGTGGGCGGGACCCTCAGCCGCAGGGAGCTCCTCTCCATCGCGGCGTCGATGCGCTGAATTTCGCGAACTTGAAGGTACAAGGAAGTGTCCTGGCGTGCATATATCCCGTAAGGCCTGGCTCGCGGGCCTGCTCGGCTCCGCGGCGGTTCTGGCCTCGTTCCCGTTCGCTGCGGCGGTGCAGGCCGCCCCTGCTCATGGCCTCGTGCGCTCGGAGGTTCAGCGCGTCCTGACCTCGGCCCAGGAGACGAGCCACGGCAAGGCGACCGGCGAGCACCTCGCCATCAGCGGCAAGATCGTCACCGTGCCGGATGGTTTCGGCGGCACGTTGACGGCGGTGCCGGCGGTCAGGTTCCCGACCGCCGACGGCTATGGGCAGCTGGTGCTCTTCTGGCACAATCAGACGCTCATCGGTTCGGATCGGCTCGCCAAGCTGCCAAACCTCGGCGAGGAGTCCTCGCAGCTGAAGATCGTCGCTTCGGGTACGGGCTACATCACGGTGCGGTTCTGGCGCTATAAGTCGACGGACCCCATGTACGCCCCGTCCCTGACGCCCGAGGATGTCACCTATCGCTGGACCGGCAAGGGTCTCGAGGCGTCGGCGGCCGTAGCCGCGGACAGCGGCAACGGACTTGGCATGCGCCTGCCATACCTCGGCCTGACGCGCTCCGCGGTGCTCAAGGTGACCCAGAGCGCGGTCGAGTACGGCTCGCAGGGCATCACGGGTGAGCACCTGCAGCCCTTCGGCAAGGTCGTCACCGTTCCTGACGGGTTCGGCGGCACCTTGACAGCGGTGCCGGTGGTGCGCTGGCCGACGGCGGACGCCTACGGACAGATGGTTCTCTTCTGGCACGACACGACGCTGATCGGCTCGATGCAGCTCGCAAAGCTGCCAAGCCTCGGCCAGGAGGTCACGCAGCTCGGGATCGTCGCCTCCGGCACCGGCTACGTCACGGTGCGCTTTGCGCGCTACCGGCCGCAGGATCCCCTGGCCGGCCCGTCGCTGCCGCCGCAGGACATCACCTATCGCTGGAACGGCCAGCGGCTCGTGGCATCTGCGCCTGTGCCCAAGGCGGCCAGCGACGACAACGGCACGGTGAAGCTCGGCCAGTAGGGGGACGACAGCTCGCCAGCGAATGCCCCGTCAAGCGGTCGCTGGGCTGGAGGTATCTTGTGACGAAGCCGGAGGACGACGTGGGCGGTGCGACGCCGCCCCCCGCGATCCGCACCGAGCTCCTGGAACGACGCTACGGCCGCCACGTCGCCTTGCACGGTCTCAGCCTCGTCGTGCCGCGCGGTCGTGTGTTCGGCTTTCTCGGCCCGAACGGCGCCGGCAAGACGACCGCCGTCAAGCTCCTTCTGGGACTCGTGCGGGCCACGGGCGGCGAAGGCATGGTGCTGGGCCTGCCGCTCGGCGACCCGGCCGCCAGGCGTCGCATCGGCTACCTGCCCGAGCTCTTCCGCTACCAGGACTGGCTCACGGGGTGCGAGGTGCTCGGGGCGCATGCGGCCCTCGCGGGCATCGCAAAGGCGCAGCGCCGCGAGGCGGCAGAGCGCGCGCTGGCGACGGTCGGCCTTGCGGGCGAGGGTCTGCGGCGCGTCGGCACGTACTCGAAGGGCATGCAGCAGAGGCTCGGCCTTGCCGTGGCCCTCCTGGGCGAGCCGGAACTCGTCGTCCTCGATGAGCCGACATCCGCCCTCGATCCTGTCGGCCGGCACGACGTGCGCGGCATCATGCACGACCTCAAGGCACGCGGTGCGACGGTCTTCCTGAACTCGCACCTGCTGTCGGAGGTCGAGGCGGTCTGCGACGAGGTAGCGGTGATCGACCGCGGCAGGGTGATCGCGCAGGGTGAAATGACAGACCTTCTGCGGGCGGTAGGGGTCGACCTCGAGGTCGAGGGCGTCTCCGAGCAGGAGATCCTGCGCCTGGGGGGCATCTTCACGCCGCCGCGCGCGGCAAGTTTTCCGCAGCTTGCGGAGAGCGCTGTGCCCGAACTTGTGGCGGCGATCGTGGGCCTCGGCGGCAGGATCCATGCCGTCAGGCCGCGGCGCGCCACCCTGGAGCAGCGCTTTCTCGACTGGCTGGAGGTGCCCTGATGCTCGAGATCTGCCGCCTGACGATCATCGAGAGCCTGCGGCGCCGCCTGACGCTTGCGCTGTTCGCGACGACACTGCTGCTCGTCGCCTTCACCGGCTGGGCGTTTGCGGAGATCAGCCGCCTCACCTCGCTGCAGGGCGTGGAGCGGGTGGCCCAGTTCTCGGTGCTGCTTGTGTTCCTGATGCTGCTCTTTACCGGCATGATCGCGCTGACGGCCGTGTTCACCGCGGCGGCGGCCGTGGCCGGCGAGCTCGAATCCGGGGTGGCGGCGGCGATTCTGGCGCGTCCTCTGCGGCGTGGCGCCTACCTCTGCGGCAAGTGGCTCGGCCTTGCGGTCGTGGTCGGCGGCTTCGCGCTGATCGCCGGGAGCGGCGAACTGTTCGTCGTAAGCCATGTGGCCGCCTACGCGCCACCCGAGCCCGTGGCCGCGCTCGCCCTGATCACGGCGCAGGCCCTGCTCCTGATGACGCTCACAATGGCGCTCGCGACGCGCCTTTCGGCAGTCACATCCGCGATTGTCGCCACCGTCGGGTTCTTTCTTGCCTGGATGCTCGGCACCATCGACCTGATGGGCGTGGCGCTCAAGTATCCCTCCCTCATGACCGTGGGGGAGGTCGGCAAGATCCTCCTCCCGACCAACGCCCTCTGGCAGGCGGCGGAGTACTATCTCGAACCTCGCGCCCTGCTGTCCTTGGTCCAGGGTTTTGGCGCGCTGAGCGGCGATCCGTTCGTGGCCCTCGGTCCGCAGCCGCCAGCCGTCCTCGTCTGGGCGGCGATCTGGGGAGTCATCGTGCTCGGCCTCGGTATCTGGGGGCTCGGACGCCGTCAGATCTGAGGCGTCTCAGCGCATCATGCCGCGCAAGAGGTTCCTGAAGAAGTCGTCGAGGAACTCGTCGTCATCCTTGCGGCGCCGCCATAGCCCATGCCGCGCCTGGAGTTCCAGGTCTAGAGCCTTGCGCCGCACCGGATCGGACAACACGAGATACGCCTCCTGCAGCTGCAGGAAGCGCTCGTGCATCGCCTCGCGCCGCCAGGCCGGGGCGGTGTCCGGGTGACAGGCCTTGGCCTTGCGGCGATAGGCTTTGCGTATCTCATCATCGCTGGCTCCCCGGCGCACGCCGAGGACGCGGTAGGGATCGGGCATGGGCCACCTCCGACGGGGTGGTCCTGGGGGCTTCTCGGCTCGCCGTCCGCAATCCTGCGCTGCAGCGTCCGGACGTGCGGGGAGCACGTACAGGAAGCAGAACGCAGATGGGGCGTTTAGGGGTTCAGCTCCTGTCGCCCGCGCCTTCGCCGGCCTCCCGGATCTCTGCGAGGTCCGGATCGTCGAGCATGCTCGCAAAGCTCTTGCGCTCGATGTCCAGGTGGTGCCTGGCGCGGAACACCGAGAATGCCTCCGCCATGGCCTCGTCGTCCGCCGTCAGCGAGCGTCGCGAGAAGCGGTAGCGCACATCTGGGCCGGCCCTGCGGCCCAGCGGCACGCCGGCCTCCTGCAGCCGCAGGAAGAGATCCCACGCCTCGTAGCGCCTGAGCGACGGGTCGAAGCCGCCCACCCGCCAGAAGGCGGCGCGGCTCACGCCCACCGTGGAGAGGATGATGGGATTCGTCCGGCGCAGCAGCTGCGGCGTAAAGCGGAAGGCGAACGGACGCGTCCAGCCTTCACCCTCGTGGTGCAACCAGGCATCCGTGAACAAGAGACCATCCGCCAACGCCTCGCTCAAGTGGGCGAGGTGTAGGGGCAGCCACTCGTCGTCGTCGTCCAGGAAAGCCAGGTGCTCCGCGCTGGCGGCCGCCGCCAGCATGTTGCGGGCCAGGGCCGGACCCAGCCTGGGCTGGATGCCGTAGCTTTGCAGCGGCAACGGCCATTGGCCAAGTTCGATGCGCGGCCCGCCGTCATGAAGCACCAGGACTTCCGCTGGCGGGACGCTCTGGGCCTCTACAGACCTGAGGGCCCGCGGCAGGAGATCGGGTCGGGTCGTGGGGATCAGCACGCTGAAGCGCAATAGCGGACGCTCCTTCGCTGGCCGGCTGCCGGATCTCTCGCCATTAGGATTGTCCGCAGCGAGGAGAGTCTCCTGTCCGTAGCGGTAGAGAGAGGAGGCGGAGCGGCGCCAGCAGAATGCTGCAGGCAAAGGAGGCGTCCTAAGCTGGGCTACCTGCTCAAGCGCGGCCAGGTCATGCAGGAACTGGCCATTCTGCTGCTCCAGCTCAAGCCTGGAGACGAGATCCCGAGCATCGCGCAGCTTTCGGCGCGGTTCGGCGTCGGACGCGGCACGGTGCAGGCGGCGCTCGAGCTACTGCGCGCCGAGGCGGGCCTTGCCACCGACGCGCGCGGTTCGTCAGCCAGCCGCGTGGTGGCGTACAATCCCGCGGCGCTCTGGCTTGCCGCCGGCCGGCGGGGCCTGATGCTTTTGCTGCCTTTTCCGTATTCCCGCCGGGTGATGGGCCTGGCCACCGCACTTGCGGAACTGCTGCGCCTTAGCCCGGTCGACCATAGCCTCGCCTACATGCGCGGCGCGCGCAGCCGCATCGAGGCGCTCTGCGCGGGACGCGCGGATCTCGCCGTGGTCTCCGCCCTGGCCGCCGAGGAAGCCGAGACCCAGGGGAGCGACTGCGAGGTGCTGCTCAAGCTCGGTCCTGAGAGCTATGCGGCCGGCCAGGGCTGGCTTGTGCGCCAGGATTTCAGCTCCTGGCCCGCCCGGATGCGCATCGGCACCGACCCGGCTTCGACGGACCAGTCGCGGCTGCCGCGGCAGCTCCTGCCGCAGGGGGTGGCGCCCGAGTTCGTGGACGTGCCTTACCTGCGCATGCAGGGTGCGGTGGCGTCGGGCGAGGTGGACGCCGTCGTCTGGCCACAGGACGTCTTGCCGGGGTACGAGGGCTTGCGCCTGCTGCCGATCGACCGGGAGCTGCCTTCGGGCGCCGACCTGGCCGTCCTGCTGGTGCGCCAGGGTGACCGGGCCGCGCGCGCCCTGCTCGGCCAGGCGCTGACCCCGGGAGCGATCCGGTCGATCCAGGAGGAAGTGCTGGCCGGACGGCGGGAGCCGAGCGAGTAGCCGGCCGGGAGGACACCGCCGGCAGCATAAGGGGGAACAGGCGGCAATATACATCGCCTAAAGCGTACAGTATTCTGTACACAAGGAGGCGGTGCCGCCATGGCGTGGAGAGAGGAACTCCTGAGGCTTCTGCCGGGTCGGGTGTTCCTCGGCGAGGAGGCCAGGGCGGAGGTCTCGGGGGACCTCAGCCCTGTGCGGCAGATGCGCAAGCTGCGCGGCGCGGAGCTGCCCCTGGCGGCGGCCGCCGTGCGCGCGCAGGGCCCTGAGGACGTCCAGCAGCTGCTGCGGTTTGCGGCGGCGAAATCGCTCAAGGTGATCGCACGCGGCGGCGGGTCGGGGGTGGTCGGCGGCGTCGAGGCAGGTCCGGACGCCATCGTGCTGGACCTGCGCAGGCTGGACGCGATCGGTCCGGTGGACCGGGCGAGCGGCGTCGTCCAGGCCCAGGCCGGATGCCTTTTGGGGCGGCTGGAGGAGCAGCTCGAGGCCGAGGGGCTGACGGTCGGGCACTACCCGCAGTCGATCGCCGTCGCCAGCCTCGGCGGTCTCGTCGCGACGCGCAGCAGCGGGCAGTACTCGACGCGTTACGGCAGCATCGAGCAGATGGTCGTGGCCCTGGAACTCGTCACACCGGACGGGCGGCTCCGCCATGTCGGACGGCCGCCGCGGCGCGCCCTCGGCCCTGAGGTGCTGCCTCTCCTGCTCGGGGGGGAGGGCACGCTCGGCGTGATCACGTCGGTCACGCTGGCGGCTTGGCCCCTGCCCGAGGCGGAGGAACTCAGAAGCTATGCCTTCGAGGACTTCACCCAGGGTCTCGAGGCCATGCGCCGGCTGACGCGCGCAGGCCTGCCGCTGGGCGTGATCCGCCTCTACGACCGAGATGACGCGTTGCACGGCTTTCCTGGCCTGCTGCCCGATGCGGGGCTGGGGGCCCTGCTGCTGCTGTCCTGCCTGGGAGCCAGGGAGGTGGCGGAGGCGGGCGCCGCGGCCGCGGACAGGATCAGCGCCGCCGCGGGCGGCCGGCGGCTCGGCGATGCGATCGGCCGGCAGTGGCTCGCATCCCGCAACGACGTCACGGAGTGGGACCGCTATCTGTCCAGCGGCATCCTGGTCGACACCGTCGAGTGCGGTGCGACCTGGACGGATCTTCCTTCCGCCTACGAGGCCGCGATCCAGGCGGTGCGGGCGGTGCCGGAGGTTGTCGCGGTCTTCGGCCATGCGGCCCACGCGGAGGCGACGGGTGCGAGCCTCTACTTCACGTTCGCTGCCGTACCGCTCCCAGCCGGCGACGCCGCGGAGCTCCAACACCGCATCTGGGATGCCCTGCTCACAGCGGCGGCGCGAGAGGGGGCAAGTGTCGGACACCATCACGGCGTCGGGCGCGTGCGCCGGGCCTGGACCTGGCGCGAGCGGCAGGAGGAGCTCGAGCTGCTCCTGGGGCTGCGGGCAGCGCTCGATCCCGGGCGCATGCTGAACCCTGGCGCCCTCTGGCCGGACTGATGGCCGGGGAAGAGCCGCTCTGGCGCCAGCGCCGGCGTCAGGACTGGGCGGCGCTCCAGCGCGAAGTCTTCGACCTGATCGTGATCGGCGGTGGCATCACCGGGGCCGGCATCGCCTGGCAGGCGGCGCTGGGCGGGCTGGCCACCCTGCTCGTGGAGGCTCGCGACTGGGCCGGCGGCACGTCCTCGCGCTCATCCAAGCTGGTGCACGGCGGCCTGCGCTACCTGCCGCACGGCGAGGTGCGCCTGGTGCGTGAGGTCGGGCACGAGCGGGAGGTGCTCGAGCGGCTATGGCCGCACCTCGTCAGGCCACTGCCCTTTCTCATCCCCGTCTACCGCAGGCGCGGCATGCCGCTCTGGGCCCTCGGGGCGGGCGTCTGGCTCTACGACCGCCTGACGGGCGTCGAGCCGGCGCACCGCCGCCGCATGCTGGGCCCGGAAGGCGTACTGGCCCTGGAAGGAGGCTTGGCCGCGCAGGATCTGACGGGCGGCGTCAGCTACTTCGAGGCCCGCACGGACGACGCCCGGCTCGTCTATACGGTGGTGGAGGCGGCGCGGGCCGCCGGAGCCGTCGCCTTGAGCCGCGTGCGGGCGCGGCGGCTCGACCTGACGCCGAAGGGCGGCACGGTGGAGCTCGAAGACGCGGAAACCGGCGATGCCGTCACGGTCCGCGTGCGGGCGGCGGTGAACGCGTCCGGCCCCTGGACCGGCGAGGTGGACCCTGAAGGAACGCAGGTGGCGCTGGGGCGCGGTTGCCACCTGGTCTTCCCGCACGCGCGGCTGCCCCTGCGGCACGCGGTGGCCCTGCCGGCGCCGGACGGCGGCAATACCTTCGCCGTGCCGCGCGGCCAGGTGACCTACATCGGCACGACCGACCGCCTCTACACAGGCGACCCTGAACTCCCGGACGTGCCAGACGAGGACGTGCGCTATCTCTTCACGGTCGCCCGCGCCTCCTTCCCCGCCGCCGAGCTCAGCCCAAGGGACCTGCTGGCCGTCTATGCGGGGGTGCGCCCGCTCGTGGCGCAGGCAGGAAAGGCGGACACCCGCGAGCTTTCGCGGCAGCGTTCGATCGAGGTGCGGGGCGACGGGCTCATCAGCGTGCGGGGCGGCAAGCTCACGGGCTTTCGCAGTGTCGCCGCCGACACGCTGCGGCTGCTCGCGCGCGGGGGGCTCGGGCCGAAACCGGAGCGCGGATTCGAAGGCGTCGATGGCTTCGATCCAAAGCGGGCTACGGCCGACCTCGTCAGGGATTTTCCCGCGGCGGGCGCGGCGGCGGCGGAAATCGTCGGGCGCCATGGCCAGTCGGCGGGCGAGGTACTGCGCTATGCCGCCAGCCGGCCGGGAGGATTCGATCGTGTGGCGCCGGGCGTCTCGCTCCTCTGGGGCGAGGTGGACTACCTGGCGGAGCGCGAGGACGTCTTCACGCTGCCCGATCTCCTGATCCGGCGCACCGCCGTGCTCTGGTTCGGCGGGCTCTCTGAGCCTTCGGAGCTTCTGCGACCGGTGGCGGAGCGCGTCGCGCCGATCCTCGGCTGGTCGCCGCAGGAGGTTTCGGCGCAGGTGCAGGCCTGCCGGCGGGAGGCCCATCTCGACCGCCTCGAGGAGCTGCGGCGTCTGGCGATCTGAACGGGGGGTCGCCGACGGACGGCGCGGCGGGCAGGCCTGGCGGCCGGGGCGCGCGAAGACCTTGGTGAAGGAGGTCTTCGCCATGCTCCGGTCCGCGGTGGCACCTGCGGTTGCGCTCGTCCTCGTGGTGCTCCTGGCGATCGCACTCCACTGGCTTCTCTGGCGGGTGCTGGAGGGGCTGGGCCGCCGCAAGGCGCCGAAGTCCTATCTCATCCTGATCAAGGGGCTGCGCGCTTCGACCCGCTGGGCCGCGGCTGTGATCGGGCTGCTTCTGGCCTACCCTGCCGTGGCCTTGCCGGCTGGCGCAGACCGTGTCCTGGGGGAGGCTCTGACCCTGTCCACGATCGCCGTCGTGGGTTGGATCCTCATAGATCTGACGGGAGTTGCCACCAGCATAGTGGCAAGCCGCTGGGACATCGGCGTCGCGGACAACCTGCACGCGCGGACCATCGTGACCAGGGCGTCGGTGGTGCAGCGTATCGCGGTGGTGTTGATCCTGATCATCAGCATTTCCGCGATGCTCATGACGTTTCCGCAGGCGCGCGCCCTCGGCGCGAGCCTGCTGGCCTCGGCGGGGATCATCGGGCTGATCGCGGGTCTCGCCGCGCAGCCGCTCCTGACCAACATCATCGCGGGTCTGCAGATCGCCCTGACCCAGCCGATCCGCATCGACGACGTCGTGGTGGTGAATGGCGACTGGGGTGTGGTCGAGGACATTGACGTGACGTTCGTCGTGATCCGGGTCTGGGATCTCCGCAGGCTCATCGTGCCGCTCAGCTACTTCCTGCAGAACCCTATCGAGAACTGGACGTACAAGAGCGCCAATCTGCTCGGCTACGTCCACGTCTACGCGGACTACGACGTCCCGGTGGAGGAGGTCAGGACGGAGCTCCATCGCATTCTCGAGGCGACCGATCTCTGGGACGGCAAGGTCTGGAACCTGCAGGTGACCGCCATGGACGAGCGGGCGGTGCAGATGCGGGCGCTGTTCAGCGCCGGAAACTCGAACAGTCGCTGGGATCTCATGGTGCTGGTGCGCGAGCAGCTGCTCGGCTTCCTGCAGGCAGCCCATCCTGGCCAGCTGCCGCGGGTGCGGGTCGAACTGGCTCCCCGCAGCGCGCGTGAGGCGGGATAAGCGCCGCCCCGCGGCCTGACTGTACTCGATGTGGCATATAGGATTCTCGCAGTCTAACTCGAAAACCCCGCCTTCGGGAGGGCGCCCGCAGGGCA
>JAJYSZ010000071.1 GCA_021793315.1 Bacillota bacterium
GTGCGCGCGGGCCTTCTGGCCCTGCTGGGCTCGGCTAGGCCGCCTGTCGACCTGACAGTCCTCTCAGGCAATCCGAACTTCACGCATGCCACCTACGGCATCCGTGCCCTGGATCGCTCGATCTTCCGGGACGCCGTGCCCCGCGCCATCGCCCTGCGCCAGAGCGACGCGCTCATCCTCGGAGGAGGTGGGCTGCTGCAGGACATCGCAGGGCGCCGCGGTATCCGGGGCACGCTCGGCCGCACGCTTTCCCTGGCGCGCTGGGCAAACCGCTATGGCGTGCCGCTGGTGTTCTGGGCGGTCGGGGTCGGCCCGCTGCACTACACCTCGGTGCCGCAAGTGGCAGAGGTGTTGCGCCACTCGGTAGCCCTGACCGTGCGCGACAAGGCGTCGCAGGACCTTTTGCGGCTGGCTGGGCTCGAGGCTGAGATCCTGCCGGACCTCGCCTGGGCCCTTGATCTGCCTTACCGCACCGGTGGTCAGCAGCTCGGCATTTCCCTCAGGCGCTGGCCAGGCCTCGACCTTCAAGCCGTGGCACGCGGCCTGCGGTCCGTGCACGGCTGGTTTCCCGGGCCCATCGTCTTTTTGCCCTTCGAGCGCCAGGACCTCGAAGTCGGACAGGCCCTGCAGGATCTGCTCGGTCGCGATCAGGTCGACGTGCCGCCGGCGCTGCCCAAACTTCCCGAGATCCTCGAGCGCTACGCCCTGTGCGGCGCCGTCATCGCGATGCGTCTGCACTCGGGTCTCCTGGCGACAGCCCAGGGCATTCCGAGCATCGGTCTCGCGTATGACACCAAGGTCTCCGAACATCACGACGCCCTGGGGCCCAACGGTCTCTGGCTCCCCGTCGCGCGCGCCGGCGAGGCTCCCGCTGCGCTGCTTGCGGCCCTCGGCGATCATGCCGGCTGGGGGGAGCATCTGCGGGCCTATGCCGCAGAACAGCATCGGCTGGCCTTTGCGGGCGCCGAGCACATTCTTTCTTTGCTGCAGCGCGGGCCGCGCCGCCAAGGGCCTGACGCGGAGTCTTGTCCGCTCGACGTGAAGCCCGATGCCTGAAAGCGAACGTCAGCAACAGGGACGTGCCTCGGCCACGCTCACCGTGATGACCTGGACGCTGCTCGGCAAGCTCGCGGGTCTCGTCCGCAACTCACTGATCGTCGCCTTCTTCGGCGCCGGGGTCCTCGGCGACGCGATTCAGGCGGCCCAAGCCGTGCCGATGGCGATCAACTCGATTGTCAATGTGGGACTCTCGACGGTGACCGTCCCCTTCTTCCACGAGTATCCGGACGATGCCCCGCGCCTGAACGCGGCCCTCACGCGCTTCGTGGTGCTGGCGCACATGCCGCTGGTGCTGGCACTAGCGATCTTCGCCCCCGACTACCTCCCCTACATGTTCCGGAGCCTGACACCGAACAGCGTACACGTCGCGTCGCAGCTCGTCTGGCTTTTTGCCCTCATGCTGATCCCCTTGGACCTGACGGCGCTCTGGACCGCCCGCCTGAACGCCACGCGCCGCTTCACGCCGCTCGCGGCAGCGAACCTCGTGCGCTCCCTGTCGAACGTGATCGTACTCGTGCTGCTGCATCGGCTCGGCGTCATCAGCACCGGTGCCGCGTACCTGGCGGGCGCCGCCCTCTCGCTGCTCTACATGTTCCCGTCCACGCGGCCCTTCGCGCCCCCCACCAAGCAGACAAGGCAGCGCGCCTGGCACGCCATCCGGCTGCTGCCCACGCAGATGACCTCGTCCGTCGTCGGCCAGATCAACTTTCTCGTCGACAAGGCCTTTGCGGCGTCGCTGGCGACCGGCGGTCTCGTGACGCTGTCGGTCGCCGGGCAGTTCCTGGAGCTGCCCGTTAGCCTGTTCGGCTCATCCCTCGCGACCGTCCTCTTCCCGGACTTCGCCCAGCACGCGCAGGACAAGGACGCGCAGGGCTTGATCGCGTCCGTCGACCGGGCACTCTATCTCACGTGGGTCGCCACGCTGCCGATCGCCCTGCTGCTGATCGGCTTCGCCGTGCCAGTGACCAGCGTCGTCTACGGCTACGGCCGCTTCCACCACGGGGCCGTCCTGGCCACCGCGGCGATCGTCGCGGCCTACGCGGGATCGCTCGTGTTCCGGACGATGCAGCAGTTCGTGGCGCGCGCCTTCTTCTCGTACAAGAACACGCGCACGCTCGCCTACGTCAGCGCGGCGTTCATCGTGCTCAACGCCGTGCTGGACTACGTCTTCATGCGCCTCATGGGCGCGCCGGGCATCGCGCTCGGCACCACCATCGACGGCGCCCTCTATTTCCTGATCACGCTCTACCTGCTGGAGCGGATGCTCGTGGGCCGCCACATGGTCGCGGTGCGTCCGTACCTTTGGGTACTCGTCGCCGCCGTACCGATCGCGCCGCTCGGCCTCCTGCTCTCTCAGATCGGCTTCGTCCACGGCCGTCTGCTGCAGTTCGTGCTGGTCGTCGTCGGCAGCGTGGTGCTGCTCACGCTGTTTCTTGTGCTGCTGCGCCTGCTGGGGGGGCCCAGGGGCCGGGACGCGCTGCGGCTGCTCAGCCGTGTGCTGCGGGCTCCCGGTCGACGCATGTCCGCCCTGAGGAGATGACCTTGTGCGCATCGTGGAACTCTACGGCGGCGGCGACGGCGGTGGCGCCGCGCGCTACCTGCGGGACGTCCTGCCAGGTCTTGCCCGCACCGACGAGGTCTCGCTGCTGTCGCTCGGACGCGACCAGCTCGCGCCGCAGGGCACCGACGTCCAGCGCGTCCGCCAGAGTCAGGCTCTGGGCGCCATCAGGCGCCTGCGTCCCGACGTCCTGCATACCCACGGCCTGCGGGCGAACCTGCTCGGCCGCCTCTACGGCCGCATGCAGGGGGTACCCGTCGTCACGACCGTACACAGCTTTCTCGCCCAGGACTATCGCCAAGCCGAGGCCGCCCAGGCGGCGCTGCTGCTGGACGGCGCCACCCTGGCCTGGAGCCGTTTCCTGATCGCCGTCTCGTCAGCGATCGCCAAGGACCTCCTCGCGCGTGGGGCCCTGGCCGGCAGCGTGGCCGTCGTGCCGAACGGCATCGCACCCCCTCCTGCCCCCGACCCCGCGACCCTACCCAAGCTCGTCTCCGGCCGCCCGCTCCTCTGCGTCGCGGCGCGCCTGCACCCCACCAAAGGCATCGACGTCGCGCTGCGCGCCATGCCTCTCCTGCCACAGACCCAGCTTGCCGTGATGGGCGAAGGCCCGGAGCGCGACAGCCTGGCGAGGCTCGCGCAAGACCTGGGCTGCGAGGACCGCGTCCATTTCCTCGGTTACCGCCAGGACCTGGGGTCGATCGTCGCCGGGGCCGACCTGATGCTGATTCCCTCGCGCGCCGAGGGCTTCGGACTCGCGGCGGTCGAGGCGATGGCGCAGGGCGTGCCGGTCGTGGCCAGTGCGGTCGGGGCCCTGCCGGAGGTTGTCGGCCCGGGCGGTGTTCTCTTCCGCAGCGAGGACCCGGCGGATCTCGCACGGGCGGTCCAATCCGCCCTCGGCCAGCGCACGCGCCTGTCCGCCGCCGCTGCCCGGCAGGCCGGACGCTACACTCTCGATGAAACCGTGCGCCAGACGCACACGGTGCTCTCGCGAGCGATGGGAGACTAGAGATGAGAATCGTCTTCGCCACCGTCTTCGACTACCCGCACGCCGGCGGCCTCTCGACCCATGTCGCCACGCTGGCCCACGCCCTCGAGACGCTGGGCCACGACGTGGTCGTCGTCACGCCGCGGCGGCATGCCGCCCTGCGCCTGGACCTCGTCGGCCGCGCGCCTTCCCGGCTGCTGCAGCTGCTCGGCCAGGACCGGGGCATCGTCTGGTCGCACAGGGTGCGCCTTGGGCTCGTGCGCGAAGCTCTCGCGCAGGAACCCAGGGAGAGCCGCATCGTCGCGGAGGACGTGCTGTCCGCCATCGCTGCGCGGACCTCTGGCAGGCCGTGCCTGCTGACCGTCCACGGCTACTTCACGCGGGAAGCCCTTAGCCGCCGCGCCCTGCGGCCCGACAGCTACGGCGAGCGCGTCTTCGCCCGCTGGGAGGATGCCGGCTACCGCGCGGCCGACAGCATCGTCGCCGTGGACAGCCGCATCGCGCAGCACATCCTCGCCACCTCAGGGCGTGACGACGTCCGCGTGCAGCCAAACTTCATCGACATGGCCTGGGCGGATGCCCTGCCCGACCGCCCGACGGCGCGGCGCGAGCTCGGTCTCGGCGACTGGCCGCTGATTCTCTGCCCGAGGCGCCTGACGCCGAAAAACGGCGTCCACGTGGCGGTCGCCGCCCTCAAGGAGTGGCCGGAGGCGCACCTGCTGATCGTCGGCGACGGCGTCGACCGCGCCCGGCTCGAAACGCAGGTGCACCAAGAAGGTCTCAAGGACCGGGTCGTCTTCACGGGCGCCCAGCCTCACCAGGCCATGGCGGCCTATTATGCCGCGGCGGACTGCATCGCCGTTCCCTCGGTGCCGGTCGCGGGGGTCGAGGAGGCAACGTCGATCTCGGTGATCGAAGGCATGGCCTCAGGTAGGCCGGTGGTGGCGAGCGCCATCGGCGGACTCAAGGAGCTGATCGAAAACGGCCGCAACGGTCTCCTCGTGCCGCCGAACGACCCGGGGGCCCTGGCGGGGGCCCTGCAGCAGTCCCTCGGGCGAGCGCAGGAACTGGGACGCGCAGCGCAGGACGACGTGCGCCAAAACTATTCCGCCAGAGCCGCGGCAGAGGCGTTCATCGCGGACCTCTCGCATCTGCCCGACTGACCGGCAGCGAAGGGGCGCGGCGCCAGATCGGCACCGCGCCCCTTCGCTTTATCCGTCAGTTCGTGACGTCACCCTCGACCGTCGGCCCTTCCCCGTCAGGGGGGGGCGGCGGCGTCTGGCCTTCCGGCGGTTGCGTCGCCTGTGCCTGCTTGTAGAGCTCCTCCGCGAACTTGTACGAGATCTCCTCGAGTGCCTTGGTCTTCTCCTCGATGGCCTGCTGGTCATCCTTTCCGAGAACCTCGCGCAGGCCCTGGATGGCCGCCTCGGCCTGACTCCTGTCATCGCCTGAGATCTTGTCCTTGAGGTCCGCGAGGGACTTCTCCGTCGCGTAGATCAGCGACTCGGCACGGTTGCGGGCCTCCGCCAGGTCGCGCGCCGACTTGTCTTCCTGCGCCTTCTCCTGCGCCTCGCGGATGAGTCGGTCCACCTCGTCGCGGCCCAGTTGCGTCGAGGCGGTGATGGTGACGCGCTGCTCGCGGCCGGTGCCGAGATCCTTCGCAGACACGTTGACGATGCCGTTGGCGTCGATGTCGAACGTCACCTCAACCTGCGGCACGCCCCGCGGGGCCGGCGGGATGCCGTCCAGGTGGAAGCGGCCCAGGGTGCGGTTGCCCGCGGCGATGTCCCGCTCGCCCTGAAGGACGTGCACCTCGACCGACGTCTGGCCGTCGGCGGCCGTCGTGAAGGTCTGGCTCTTGCGCGTCGGGATGGTGGTATTGCGCTCGATGAGCTTCGTCATGACCCCGCCGAGCGTCTCGATGCCGAGCGACAGCGGCGTGACGTCGAGCAGCACGATGTCCTTGACCTCGCCGCCGAGCACCCCTGCCTGAATCGCCGCGCCCACGGCGACGACCTCGTCCGGGTTGACGCCGCGGTTCGGCTCCTTGCCGGTCAGCTTCTGCACAAGCTCCTGGATCACGGGCATGCGGGTGGAGCCGCCCACCATCACAACCTCGTCGATCTGCCGCTCGCTCAGTCCGGCATCCGAGAGCGCCTGGCGCACAGGCCCGGCGCAGCGCTCGGTCAGGTCGCGCGTCAGCTCCTCGAAGTGCGCCCGGCTGAGGCGCAGATCGAGGTGCTTCGGACCGTTCTGGTCCGCCGTAATGAACGGCAGATTGATCGAGGTCTCGGTCATGCTGGAGAGCTCGATCTTGGCCTTTTCCGCCGCCTCCAGCAGGCGCTGGAGGGCCTGGCGATCCGCCCTGAGGTCGATGCCCTGCTGCTTTTTGAACTCGTCGACTATCCAGTTGACGATGCGCTCGTCATAGTCGTCGCCGCCGAGGTGCGTGTCCCCGCTCGTCGATTTGACCTCGAACACCCCGTCGCCCACCTCGAGGATGGAAACGTCGAAGGTGCCGCCGCCAAGGTCGAAGACGAGGATCGTCTCGTCCTTCTTCTTGTCCAGCCCGTAGGCCAGCGCCGCAGCCGTCGGCTCATTGATGATGCGCATGACCTCGAGCCCGGCGACGCGGCCGGCGTCCTTCGTCGCCTGGCGCTGCGCGTCGTTGAAGTAGGCCGGCACAGTGATGACCGCCTGGCTGACCGTCTCGCCAAGGTAGCGCTCTGCGTCGCCCTTGAGCTTCTGCAGGACCGCCGCCGAGATCTCTTCCGGCGACATCTCCTTGCCGGCGGCGGGCACGTCGATGCGCGCCTCGCCGTTGCCGCCGCGGGTCACCCGGTAGGGAACCCGCTTGCGCTCCATCTCCACCTCATCGTAGCGGCGGCCGATGAAGCGCTTGACCGAAGCCACCGTGTTTTCCGAGTTGAGCACCGCCTGGCGCCGCGCCAGCTGGCCGACGAGCCGCTCTCCGCCCTTCTGGAACGCGACGACGGACGGCGTCGTACGCGACCCTTCAGCGTTCACGATGACGGTCGGCTGGCCGCCTTCCATCACCGCTACCACCGAGTTGGTCGTGCCCAGGTCGATGCCGACGATCTTCGCCAACGAATCCTGACCCCTTCCCTAGGCACACTGGGGGACCGCCTGGCCGGCGGCCCCCTGCCCCAATCAGACCAATCCTACATCCGATAGGATTATAGGGAGTGAAGCGAACCTGGGTCAACGTTCCCGGGCAGGAGTCTGCGAACCGGCCCGAGCCACCAAGGCGGCGGGCGCCTCGTCGTGAGCAGCGGAGCGACGGCGACCGGCTCCAGGCCGCGCAGCAGGAGCGCGACCCCGGCCACGCCGCCGTCGGCCAGTTGCCCGGGCCGCCGCCGTATCTTCAGGCGCAGGGGCTGACCGTCGAGGACCGTCCCTGCCAGGCGGCCAGCCAGCACCAGCGGGCGGCCGTCCGGAAGGCGGCCGAGTACGCGCCCGGGTTCCAGCACCAAGGTGCCGCTGTCGCGGCGGAAGCCCCAATCGAGCAGGCGGGTGGCGTCGCCGTAGCGGTCCCCTCCCTTCAACACCACCGCGATCAGGTGGACGTCCTCCCGTCGCGCCGACGCGACGAGACATTTGCCTGCTGCATTGGTGGTACCCGTCTTGGCACCATCGGCACCCACGTAGCTGCCGAGGAGCGCGTTCGTGTTGCGGATGGGCCGACCCCGGCCGCCTTCTGGCGTCAGCGTCAGTTCCTGGGATGCCACGATGCGTCCCACTTCCGGCTGCCGGAGCGCCACCTGCGCAATCCGCCCGAGGTCGCGCGCGCTCGTGTAGTGATGGGCGGCCGTCAGGCCGTGCGGATTGACGAAGTGGGTCTGGCGCGCGCCGATGGCCAGCGCCGTCCGGTTCATGCGCGCGGCGAATCCAGGCACGTCCTGGCCCACGGCGGTCGCCACAGCGTGGGCCGCGTCGTTGCCCGAGCGAAGCAGCATGCCCTCAAGGAGTTCGCGCAGGGTGTACCGGTCACCGGCCCGCAGGTGCGCGCTCGATCCTGGCACCCCCGCCGACTCTTTCGACACTTCGAAGACCTGGTCGAGCCTGCCCTCGCGTACGGCCACGAGTGCCGTGAGCAGCTTGGTCGTGCTCGCCGGCGACCTGCGCACATAGGCGGATCGGCTGTACAGCACTTCGCCGCTCGTCGCGTCGATCAGGACCGCCGCGCCCGAGCTGATGTGGGGCGGGTCGGGCGTCGCCGCCAGAGCCACCGGCGCCAAGCCGCCGGATATCCATGCGAACAGCGTAAGCGCAAAAAAGCGGCGCATGTCCTCCCCCCGGGGAGATAGCATGCGCCGCTTGAGACACCCTACCCGCCCTGCTGCACCGTCACGCCGACCGACTGCGCCCCGCTGCCCTGCAACGGCACCGTCTGGGCGTCCACCTGCAAGGCCGCAGCCGGCGGGTTGCCGATCTTCATGACGATGCTCTGCTGGGCGGTGTACTTCAAGGTGCCCGACGTCTGCACGGTCGCGGACTGAGGCGTCGCCGCGCCGTCGATGTCGACGTAGACGTAGCACGGTGCGGTCAGCTGCAGGGTGACCGTGATCGGCCCCTGCGGCACCGTGTAGTTGGCTTGCGGACCGCCGTACGGACCCTGGGACGGCGCCGCAGGCGTCAGCGTGATCGCCGGCTGCGTCTTGACCTTCGGCTTGGGATGGTGCTTTGTTTTTGTCTGGCCCTGCTTGGGTGCGGTCGTGGTGGTCACGGGCGGCGTCTTCGTCTGCGAGCCGCCGAACAGGTTCGGGTGCGAGCCGACAAAGTAGAGCAGGGCGACGAGGAAGATCAGCGGTATGACCACCCACGGCCACTGGCTGCCGCTGCGCCCGACCGTCATCGGTCGCATCTGGCGCCGCCTGGGCGGCTCGCCCGTATCCATCGGCGCGGGCTCCGGCGCTTCGGGCTGCCTGGGCATGCGCGCCAGCAGAGCCTCGGCGTCGAGTCCGAGATACCGGGCATAACTTCTCAAAAACCCGCGCGCGTAGACGTCACCCGGGAATTGATCATAGTCGTCTAGCTCAAGCGCCTCGAGGTACCTTTCGCGAATGTGCAGCTCCTGCTGCACCGCCGCGATGGACATTCCTCGCGCCTCGCGTGCAGCTCTGAGTTCCGCACCGATGTCCGCCATGCCGCCTCACCCCGTCCAGCTAGGGTCGCAGCCGATAGAGCATGCGCGGGAACGGGATCGCCTCGCGCACGTGTTCAAGTCTCAGCATCCATGCCAGCGTCCGCTCGATGCCGAGGCCGAAGCCAGAATGCGGCACCGACCCGTAGCGACGCAGGTCCAGATACCAATCATAATCCTCCTGCGGCAGTTCCTGCTCGTGCAGCCGCTGCACAAGCAGGTCGTAATCGTCGATGCGCTGCCCGCCGCCCACGATTTCCCCGTACCCCTCCGGCGCCAGCAGGTCCGCGCTCAGTACCACCTCGGGCCGCGCGGGATCCGGCTTCATGTAGAAGGCTTTGGCCGTGGTCGGGTAACGATGGACAAAGACGGGCAACTTGAAGCGCTGCGAGATCGCTGCCTCGTGCGGAGCACCGAAGTCCTCGCCCCAGGGGATCTCCAGGCCCTCCTCGCGCAGGATCCCGATCGCGTCGTCGTAGGAGATTCGCGGGAAAGGCGGACGAACCTGCGCCAGCTCATCGGGATCCCTTCCCAGCAGCCTGAGGTCGTCTGGGCAGCGCTCCACCACCTGTGCGATAGCGTAGCTCAGCATCTGCTCCACGGTTTCGAGACAGCCCGCGAGGTCGGTGAACGCCATCTCGGGTTCCACCATCCAGAACTCGATCAGATGGCGGCGCGTCTTGGAACGCTCAGCCCGGAACGCGGGACCGAAGCAGTAGACCTTGCCGAGTGCCTGGGCCAGGGCCTCGTTGTAGAGCTGCCCACTCTGCGAAAGATAGGCCTTCTGCTCGAAGTAGGTCGTCTCGAACAGCGTGGTCGTGCCTTCGCAGGCCGAGGGCGTCAGGATCGGCGTGTCCGCCGCGATGAAGCCCTGTTCGTCCAGCCAGTTGCGGATCGCGTGCTCGAACCGGCTCCTGACGCGCATGATCGCCGCCTGGCGCTGACTTCTCAGCCACAGGTGGCGCCGGTCCAGGAGGAAGTCCACGCCATGCTCCTTCGGCTGGATAGGGTAATCACCGCTCGGTCCCACGACTTCCACGTCGTCGAGGTCGATCTCGACACCCGACGGTGCCCGCGCATCGGCGCGGCAGCGGCCGCGCGCGACGATCGACGTCTCCTGCGCCAGAGACCCGCTTGCCTCCCAGACCTCCGGGGGCACCTCCTTCTCGCGCAGCACCATCTGGACCTGGCCCGAGCCGTCCCGGACGACGACGAAGCGGATGCCGCCGCTCTTGCGCAGGCTCAGGACCCAGCCCCTGATCTCCACGCGCTCGCCAACGGCACCGCCGAGCTCCGAAATCCGCACGCTAGTTGCCTCCATATCTCAGCGTCCGCGCCACTGTGGTTTCCTCTTCTCGAGAAAGGCCGCAACACCCTCCTGCCCGTCCGCGCTCGTCGCCACCTGACTGACCATGCCCTGCAGGTAGCGCAGGGCGCTCGGCAGCGACAGGTCGGATACCTCCGAGAGCGCCTCCTTGCCCATCGCGAGGATGAAGGGGCTGAGACCCGCAAGCGCCGTTGCCTTCTGCTCCACGGCCTCGCCAAGCTCCCCCGGCTCCACCACCGCGTTGAGGAGGCCGATGCGCAGCGCTTCGGCCGCGTCGATGCGCCGCCCTGTCAAGGCGAGGTCCGAAAGCGCGCGCAGACCGGTGAGTCGCGCAAGCGGCGCCAGCACCACCATCGGGAAGAGGCCAATCTGCACCTCCGGCAGTCCGAACTTGGCGTCCTGCGCCGCATAGGCGAGATCCGCGGCCGCGAGGATGCCCATCGCCCCTGCGAGACAATACCCCTCCACGGCCGCGATGATCGGCTTGCCCGCCGCGCGCATGCTCCTGATGACCGCTGCGACGCCACCGAAATAGTCGCGCCGCGCCGCCATGTCGTCCGCCTGCCGTACCTCGGCGAGATCGGCGCCGGCGCAGAAGTTGCCGCCCGCGCCGGAGACGACGATCACGCGCACCTGTGGATCTTCGCCGAGCCTCTGGAACGCACCGGCCAGAGCCTGCAGGCTCTCCGTGTCGAGGGCGTTTCGCCGCTCTGGCCGGTTGAGCACCACCTTCGCGATTGCGGCCCACGTCACGTCAATCCCCATGGCAGCTCGCCTCCTCGAAGGTGCGCATCACGGCGCCGGGCAGAGCACGCCCGACGAGCCGTTCCGCCGTGCGTGCGGCCGCCGCCAGGGAGGGCAGATCGAGGCCGGTCCGATAACCCTCCGCCTCGAAGAGCCAGGCAAGGTCCTCCGTGGCGACATTGCCGGTCGCGCCTGGCGCGTAGGGACAACCGCCCATGCCGCCGATCGAGCCGTCAAAGAGGCGCACGCCCTCGTCCGCGCCCGCAAGCGCATTGGCGGGCGCCTGACCGCGGGTGTTGTGGAAGTGGAGGCCGAGTTCAGCCTCGGGCAGGGCATCCTGCAGGGCTCTGACCAGCCGCCGGACCATGTTGGGCGAGG
This sequence comes from Bacillota bacterium, assembly GCA_021793315.1. Lineage (GTDB taxonomy): Bacteria > Bacillota > Sulfobacillia > JAJZYS01 > JAJYTV01 > JAJZQO01. The sequence continues at coordinate 11,219 of JAJYSZ010000071.1, forward strand.
CGGCGCCGATCGTGTCGCCGAAGAGGAGCCGCCGATAGCCGAGCTCGTACAACCTGCGGGCCACCCGCACCACATCCGCGACCGGCGTCGGACCGGCGTACGGGCAGACGAAACTCGTCGCCACCACGCCGGAGATGGTGCGCCCCGCCACGGCGGCCGCCTCGGCCACCTGGACGGCCGCCTTGAGGGAATCCTCGACCGACATGCGGACGTTTGCCTGATTGTGCGCCTCGGACGCGGACAGGAAGAAGGTCCATTCGTCGATCATGGGCGCCCTGGCCGCTCGTGCGGCGCCGCGCTCGTTGGGCACGAGCGCCGACCAGATCTGCCCGGCCGACTTGCTGGCGCCCGCCAGGAACTCCTCGGCGTCCGCGAGCTGCGGAATTGCCTTGGGGTGCACGAACGACGTCACCTCGAGGCGCCTGAGACCCGTCGACGCGAGAGCCTGGAGCAGTGCCAGCTTCTCGGACGTCGAGAGGACGCGCTCTTCCGCCTGCAGGCCGTCCCGCAGACCGACCTCGCGCAGCGTGATTTCTTGCGTGGGGACCACCTCCTACACCGGCGGGACGCCATGCCGCTTCGGCGCCGACCCGACGGTGCGGCTCGACGTGCCCGCGAGACGCCGCTTGAGTTCCGCGCGCAGCTCCTCCGGCGGCACGATGCCGTCCACAATCAGCTCGGACGCCAGCCGCCGGATGTCGATGTCCTCGCGGTACCGCTCACGCTCGGCCGCCACGAAGGCGGGCCTCTCCGCAGGCGGCAGCTCCTGGATGTGGTTGAAGTGCACCGCGTTGACCGCCGCCTCCGGGCCCATCACGGCGATCTGCGCCGTCGGCAGCGCGATCGTGGCTTCAGGGGCGAAGGCGGGACCCGCCATGGCGTAGAGGCCTGCGCCGTACGCCTTGCGCACCACGACGCAGTACTTCGGCACCGTAGCCTCCGACACGGCCGTGATCAGCTTGGCCCCATGACGGATGATGCCCTGGCGCTCGACCTTCGTGCCGATCATGAACCCAGGCACGTCCGACAGGAAGATGAGCGGAATCGCGAACGCGTCGCACAGCCAGATGAAGCGCGCCGCCTTGTCGGACGAGTCGACAAACAGCACGCCGCCCTTGACGCTCGGCTGGTTTGCGACGATGCCGACGACGCGCCCGTCCAGACGGCCGAGTCCGACGATCAGTTCAGGCGCGTAGAGCTCCTTGATCTCGAGGAAGCTCTCTGCGTCCAGGAGCCCGTCGATCAGTTCGTGCATGTCGAACGGCTGATTCTGGTTCTCCGGGATGATCGTCCGGAGATCCTTCTCGAGAGGTGCCTTGGGCTCCCCGGCGGGCGATGCCGCACGGAAGTTCTGCGGCATGAAGGCGAGGTAGCGCCTGGCCCAGGCGATCGCCGCCTCCTCGCTCGGCAGGAGCGCGTCGCCCAAGCCGCTCACGGTGGCGTGCATGCGTGCGCCGCCCATCTCCTCGAGCGATACCTTCTCGCCGATGACCATCTCGGCCATGCGAGGCGAGCCGAGGTACATCGACGCGTTGCCCTCCACCATGATCGTCACGTCGGTGAAGGCGGGAATGTAGGCCCCGCCTGCGGCGCTGGGTCCGAACAGAATGCAGATCTGCGGCACCCGTCCCGAAAGCTGCACCTGGTTGTAGAAGATACGCCCCGCGCCTCGCCGCCCCGGGAACATCTCCACCTGATCCGTGATCCGCGCGCCGGCGGAGTCCACGAGGTAGAAGAGCGGCACCTCGAGGCGCGCAGCGTTCTCCTGGATGCGCAGAATCTTCTCGACCGTGCGACTGCCCCAGGACCCGGCCTTCACGGTCGAGTCGTTGGCCATCAGCGCGACGGTCCTCCCGTCTATGCGGCCGATCCCCGTGACGACCCCGTCGGCCGGCAGATCGCCCGCCAGATCGTTCGCGAACATGCCGTCCTCGACGAAGCTGCCCGGATCGAGCAGCAGGTCGAGACGGCGGCGCACGAAGAGCTTGCCGCGGGAGGCCGCCTGCTCGTGGTACTTCCTGGCGCCGCCCTGCGCAATCGCCTCCCTGCGCGTCAGGATCTCATCGCGGCTGCTCATTGCAAAGACACCAGCGGCTCGCCTTCCTGCACGAACCCCCCAACCTCCGCGCGCAGCTCGGAAACCGTGCCGGCGTGCGACGCGTTGACCGGCACCTCCATCTTCATCGACTCGATCACGGCGACTTCCTGCCCCTGTGCGACCGCGTCCCCGACCCCTACCGAATACCTGAGCAGCATGCCTGCCATCGGGCTTGCAATCTCCACCTGACGTGTCCTCCTTGCCGTCGTTCTAGTGGCCGAGTCCCAGGCCCCGCGCGATCACCATGCGCTGGATCTCGGAGGTGCCCTCGCCGATCTCGAGCAGCTTGGCGTCCCGCAGATAGCGCTCGACCGGGTACTCTCGCGTGTAGCCGTTGCCGCCGTGGATCTGGATGGCCTGCGTCGCAGCGCGCATCGCCGCCTCGGAGGCGAACAGCTTCGCCATCGCGGCAATCTGGCCGAACGGCTGGTGCTGATCCTTGAGCCATGCGGCCTTGTACACCAGGAGGCGGGCCATCTCCACCTCCATCGCGATGTCGGCCAGCTTGAACTGGATCGCCTGGAACTGGCCGAGCTTCTGCCCGAACTGCTCACGCGTCTGTGCGTAGTTGAGCGCCGCATCCAATGCCGCCTGCGCGATGCCGACGCCGAGCGCACCGATCGAGATGCGGCCACCGTCCAATACCTCGAGGAAGCCGCGGAAGCCCGAGCCGCGGGGCCCCAGCATCGCGGAGTCCGGCACGAACGCGTCCCGCATCTCGATCTCGGCCGTCTCCGAAGCCCTCATGCCCATCTTGTCGTAAGCGGCGCTCGGATAGAAGCCCTCAGCGCCCTTCGGCACGAGGAAGGCGGAAATGCCGCGGGTGCCCTCGCCGGGATCGGTGACGGCGGTGATGACGCTGACGCCAGCCGAGACGGCGTTGGTGATGAACGCCTTGCTCCCGGACAGCACCCAGCCGCCGTCCACCTTGCGCGCCCGCGTCTTCGTACCGCCGGCGTCCGAGCCGGCTCCCGCCTCGGTCAGGCCGAAGGCCACCAGGTACTTTCCCTGCGCCGCCGGCACCAGGTAGGTGCGCTTCTGCTCGCCGTCGGCGAGCAGGTTCAGGCTGCCGAGTCCGAGCGACACGTGGGCGGCGTAACTGAGCCCTGTCGAGGCGCAGACCCGGGAGATCTCCTCGACCGCGATCGCGTACTGCAGGTAGGTTCCGCCCGCCCCTCCCCACTCCTCGGCGATCGGCAGACCCAAGAGTCCGAGCGCAGCCATCTTGCGATAGATCTCCAGGTCGAACGTGCCGTCGCGATCGCGTTCGGCCGCCCCCGGCAGCAGTTCCCGCTGTGCGAAGTCGCGCACCGTCTCCTGTACCATGCGGTCTTCCTCGGCAAGAGCGAAATCCATACCTTCGCCTCCCGATTCCTTTAGGCTCACCGTGCACCTATGTCGATTCTAGCCGGAGGCTTCCCGGCTGGGAACGGCCGGTCGGCCGAGGCCCACCCCACGCATTCCCTCTGTGAATCTGCGCCTGCGGCCGCAACCCCGAGGCCCCCTCGGACGTCTATGTGAATGAACCGCAGCCGGGAGGCGCAGCGCATGCCCCGTGGGCCGATACCACCCTAAGTATGTAAGGCGCCTCGGGCAGGCGATTCGGTCACGTCTGGGCCCCGGCGGCAGGAGGCCCCGGAGGCCCGCTGCACGGCTGCGCTTCAGCACGGCATGGACGCCGCTGCACCGCCTCTTTGCCTCATCCAGCAGCCAAGGCATATCGCGCGTCGTCTTGCATACATCATCAGCGAACTGGCCTGTCCAACGTCCGCTTGCGCATGCAAGGCACCGCCCGGCCAAACCCAATGCTGCCGCCTTCGCACCGACGCGTCTGACAACTCCTCACATATCAGAGGTTGCTCTGTGGCAAGCCGATAGGATCGTAGACAAGTGGACCTCAGCGGAATGGCTAACCGTCTGGCCCGTGAGTAAAAGCAGCAACTTTCTCCTTCCCATAGGATTGGCCAAACTTTTTCTCTTTCGGACATGCGGAACGCGACACGTTTCCTTTCCGCCGGGGTTATAGTTATTGGCGACACCTGTTTGGCATTTGGCACACCCGGCGACCTGAACTTTTATGTCTGCTCCCATCTTTCTTGCCAACCACTCCTTTTGGGGTTCCGGGTGAAGGGAGCGATTCAGGTGCCAAAGCCGTCCGGTTCAGGCCGCTACATGCCCGGTCTGGACGGTCTGCGTGCCGTTGCGGTGCTGGGTGTCATCGCCTTCCACCTTAGCCTGCCCTTTGCCCAGGGCGGTCTGCTGGGCGTTGGCGTGTTCTTCGTTCTTTCGGGCTACCTGATCACCGACATCCTGATCGGCCAATGGGAGAAGCGAGGGTCCCTTGACCTCAAGGACTTCTGGCTGCGGCGCGCCCGAAGGCTGCTGCCGGCGCTCTTCGTACTGCTTTTGGCGGTCGTGGCCTACGTCACCCTGGTCCGCCCGAGCGAACTCTCCACGCTGCGCGGCGAGGTGCTGGCGGCGGTCCTCTACGTCAGCAATTGGTGGTACATCTTCCACCATGTATCGTACTTCGCCAGTTTCGGCCCTCCCTCGCCCCTGACCCATCTCTGGTCCCTGGCCGTGGAGGAGCAGTTCTACCTCGTCTGGCCAGGTCTTCTCTGGCTGGGGCTGCGCTTTCTGCCCCGCCGCGGCCTCCTCCTGGCGACGCTCCTCCTGGCGACGGCCTCGGCCACCGCGATGGGGCTCCTATTTCATGCGGGTTCCGGCCCGGACCGCATCTATTACGGCACCGACACCCGCGCCTTCGCCTTGCTGATCGGCGGGGCCCTGGCCCAGATCTGGCCGAGTCGCCGCCTCCTGCACGTCCCGGCTGCGGCGCGCCTGCCGCTCGAGCTGTTGGGACTCGGCGGGCTCATCGGAATCTTCGTCCTCTTCGCGGGGACGAACGAATATGAGGCCTTCCTCTACCCCATAGGCCTCATCCTGCTGTCACTCGCGACGGCAGCAGTCGTCGCGGCGGTGGCGCTGCCGGATGGACGTCTTGGGAGGATCCTGGGCGCGCAGCCCCTGCGCTGGTTGGGGGTACGCTCCTACGGTATCTACCTCTGGCACTATCCGGTCATCACCTTGACCACGCCGCTGGGCCAGACAGGTTTCTCGCCGCTGCGCATGATCCTTCAGGTGGGGGTCTCCATCGGACTCGCCGCACTGTCCTGGCGCTACGTCGAAGAGCCGATCCGGCGCGGGGCCCTGCAGCGCCTGTGGCACCTTTGGCGGCAGCATGCGCTGGGGCGCAGGAGCGTGTCGGCGCATGGCGTCGTCACGGTTTGCACCACCGGAGTCCTGTCGGTGGTCGCCTGCCTTGGCCTGGTCGGCGTCGTGCCGGCCGCCGCGAGCAGCACGATGCCCGAGGTGACGAGCGTCGTGCCATCTGCGCCGCTGCCGCACATCTCCCCGGCGCCGAACGTCGCACTGCCGCACGTCATCCTGCCGCGCCGAGGCCCGGAGCCGCCGAAGTCCGAGGATCCACCGCCGCCCGCGGTTCCCCCTGGCGCTGACGTGACCGCCATCGGCGACTCCGTGATGATCGACGCCGCCCCCTATCTACAGCGTCTGCTGCCCGGCATCACCATCGACG
>JAJYSZ010000199.1 GCA_021793315.1 Bacillota bacterium
GAGAAGTTGACGAGCAGCGTCAGCCCAAGAAGCGCCAGGAAGGGCGGATTCTGAAAGGCTTGGCGGAGGTCTCGCAGGACCGAGCTCTGATTCTTGGTCGGCTGGAAGCCGGTCTCACGCACGAAGAAGAGCGCGAGCAGAGCCGCGCCGAGCACCAGCACGCCCGCCGCGGCGAAGGAGACGCGCGTGCCGAAGAGGTGCGACACCGAGCCGCCGAGCAGCGGGCCCACGATGCTGCCGGTCGCGGACGCGGTCGCGACCATCGACAGGCTGTAGCCCACCTTGCGGGGCGGCGAGCTGGTGCCGACGAGCGTGATGGCGCTCGGGATGTAACCCGACAGCAGGCCCTGGATCGCCCGCAGTACGAGAAGCTGCATCGGCGTCTGCACGAACGCTGTCGCCACATAGGCGGCAAAGAGCGAAAAGCCTGAACGCAGGAGCATCGGCCGACGCCCGTAGCGGTCCGAGAGGGCGCCCCAATAGGGAGAGATGATGGCGCTCATCAGGAAGGTGCTGCTGAACATGAGGCCCGACCAGATCGAGACATCCTTGTGTACGCCGATCTCGAGGAGGAAGATCGGCAGGAATGGCACGACCATGGAGTAACTGGCGGAGGTGATCAACACCCCGACCCAGAGCACGGCCAGATTGCGCTGCCAGGGCTCAAGTTCGGAGAAGCTCGATAGAAAGGCCATGCCGAACATTTTACGCCGCCATGGCAGGCGTGGCAAAGTAAATTCCGGCCCCGTCGGCGTGGTAAGACAGTGCCCTGCGGGAGCCTCATCCAGGTACGCTGGAAATAGGCGTCCCGACCTGCCCTTGACGACCTTCGCAGCCGGCGGCCGGTGGCCGATTCGCTGCCGGCCCCATGGCTCTACGTATGCGGAATGCCGCAGCTTGCCGTCCTTGCCGTGGCCAAAAGTCGGGGGCGGTGGCTGCGGCGCCCGCTTTGGTGTACATTACGCAGTACTTGCCGCACGAGGATGAACTGCATGCTGCCTGCCAGGAAAGCGATGCTGGGAGAGGCACTCCAGGAGATGGAGCGCCCCGTGGCGGTCTGGATCGAGGGCGGCGAGGAAGCTCTCGCGGTGCCGGACCTTGGGGATCTTGTCGCCCTGCAGCCGCTATTGGGCGTCCGTCTCTCGCCTGCCGCCGCCGAGCCCTGGCTGCCCCCAAGACGCTATCCCGTGTACCGGCTGGGTCCGCCGGAGTCCCTGCGCGATGCGCGCGCCGGATTTGTCGGTTTTCCGCAAGGATTCATGCTCGACGCCTTCTGCGATCTCGCCGTCGCCCTCTCGCGCGGCGACGCGCCCGCGTCGCCCTTGGCTAGAGACACCTTGCGCCAGCTTGAGAGCCCCGTCGATCTCAAGATCCTGACCTCTCCCGGCTGAGGGCGCTGCTGGCAGACCGTGCGTCTTTGCCACGCCTGGGCGCTCGCGAGTCCGAAGGTGACCGCGGACGCGATCGAACTCGCCCAGTTCCCCGAGCTGGCCGACCGCTTCAAGGTCGCCGGGGTCCCCACCGTGATCCTGCGCAGCGGCGCGCGGAGAGCCACCCTGGCAGGGGCTCTGCCCGAGCCGCTCCTGCTGGCGCGGCTTCTGCAGCTGTCGCTCGGCGATCAGGCCTGAGGCGGCAAGAGCTCCGCCGACAGCCGCTCCTCCCGCACGCCGTCCTGACCTGGCGCGAGGCCGTAGGCCAGGGCATCCGCGCGCGCGGTGACGACGCGGTGCAGCTGACCGTCCCTGAAGTGCAGCGCGACGTCGTCGTCCGCCGCGTAGCCCGGACGTATCCCGCCCTGCTGCAGCAGTTCGTGGAAGCGCGGCCTGCGGCCCGGCTCGCCGTCGAAGTGCGGTGAGAAGCTGCCCGCAAGGAAGCCGAGCGCCGCTACGGTCGTGAAGGCGCCCGGACGGGAGTCCGAGAGTCCCTCCTCGAACCAGCAGATCGCACCAGCGCTGATGCCGGCCAGCACGACCCCCTGCGCGAGCGCCTCGCGCAGGATCTGATCGATGCCCCAGGCCCGCCAGAGCGCGATCATGTTGAGGGTGTTGCCGCCGCCGACATAGATCGCGTCCTGGCGGAGCAGGTGTCCGCGGATGTCGTGCGGCGTGCCCTGGTAGAGCGTCAGGTCCGAAGGCTGGGCACCGAGACGCGAGAAGGCCCGGTAGAAGCGCAGGGCATAGTCGGAAGACTCCGCGCTCGCCTGGCCGAGGAAGCACACCTTGGCGCTGGGCGTCTGACACTGGTCGAGGACGTAACGGTCCAGGGCGAGGTTCGCAGGCGTCATCGAGAAGCCGCCGCCGCCGAGCGCGATGATCTGTTCCATGCCGCTAGATGCCCAGCCGGCCAGAGAAACGCTTCTGGAACTTCGCCAGCTTCGGCGCGATCACGACCTGGCAGTAGCCCTGCCCCGGATTGCGCCGGAAATAGTCGCGGTGGTAGTCCTCCGAAGGGTAGAAGTTCGTGAACGGCTCGATCGCGGTCACGATCTGCTGCCCTTGCCATGCGCGGTCGCGCGGGAGGGCGGCGATGAAGGCCCGCGCGACCTCCTCCTGCTTCTGCGTCCTGACGAACAGCACGGAGCGGTACTGGCGTCCGACGTCTGCCCCCTGCCGATTCAGGGTGGTCGGGTCGTGGACAGCGAAAAAGACCTCGAGCAGGTCTTCGTAGCTGATCTCCTCCGGATCGAAGACCACGTCCACCACTTCCGCATGACCTGTGCGATCGCCGCAGACTTCCTCGTAGCTCGGATGCTCGACCTCGCCGCCCGCGTAGCCCGGAGTGACCTGCCCGACACCTCTCAGGCCGTCAAAGACAGGCTCGAGGCACCAAAAGCAGCCCCCGCCGAAGGTTGCGTGTTCCACGCTTCTCCCCCTCCATCCGGCCCCAGTTCGCCACAAAGGCCGCAAAGGGCGACACTGGTTTCATCCATGATAGCCGATGCGGACAAGCCTGTGCGGGCGGTGGCCCACACGGTCGAGGCCACGACCGCCGGGGCTCGCGCTCCCGCGCGCAACGAAGCGGGCCTGACGGCGTGACGCCATCAGGCCCGCAGA
>JAJYSZ010000072.1 GCA_021793315.1 Bacillota bacterium
CTCGACCGAGTGGGGTTCGCCGCCGTGGTGGGCCTCCATGGCCCAGATCACGGCCTGCGGCTCCTTGTACTTGCGCAGCAGATCGATGCCGAGCTCGAGGTGCGTGCCCTCCATCTCGTGGGTGAGAGCCTTGCCGATGTCGTGCAGGAGGCCACCGCGCTTCGCCACCTGAATGTCCGCGCCCAGTTCGGCCGCGATCATGCCGGCGACCAGGGCCACCTCCACCGAGTGCTTGAGGACGTTCTGGCCGTAGCTCGTGCGGTAGCGCAGGCGGCCGAGCAGCTTGACGAGCTCCGGGTGGAGGTTGTGCACCCCGACGTCGAAGCAGGCCTGCTCGCCTTCCTCCCGGATGCGGTCCTCCATCTCCTTCTTGACCTTCTCGACAACTTCCTCGATGCGCGCCGGGTGGATGCGGCCATCCTGCACCAGGCGCTCGAGCGCAATGCGGGCGATCTCGCGCCGGATCGGGTCGAAACCGGAGATCAGCACAGCCTCCGGCGTGTCGTCGACGATCAGGTCGACGCCGGTGGCATTCTCGAGAGCGCGGATGTTGCGGCCCTCACGGCCAATGATGCGGCCCTTCATGTCGTCGGAGGGCAATTCCACCACCGACACCGTGGATTCCGCCACGTGGTCGGCGGCGTAGCGCTGCACCGCAAGGGCGATGATGTTGCGCGCCCTCTTTTCCGCTTCTTCCTTGGCGCGCTGTTCGCTCTCGCGGATGCGCACCGCGATCTCGCGGCTCATCTCCTGCTCCACCTGCGCGAGGACGAGCTTTCTCGCCTCGTCCGCCGTCAGGTTGGCCATGCGCTCGAGTTCCCCGAGCGCCCGCATGCGGATCTCCTCGACCTGCTGGCGGTCGCGCTCTAGCTGACGCTCGTCCGCTTCGAGAGCGTCCTGACGCCTGTCCTGCTGTTCGCTGCGCCGGTCTAGAGCTTCCTCGCGCTGGATGAGCCTCCGCTCGATCTCCTGAACCTCTTGCCTCTGCTGCTGGATGTCGCGTTCGGCCTCGCTGCGAAGCCGATGTGCTTCCTCTTTGGCCTGCAGGATCGCCTCGCGCAGGTGCGCCTCTGCATTGCGTTGCGCCTCTTCACGGATGCGCCGGGCTGCATCCTCTGCAGCCCGGAACCCGCCTTCCGCATATCCGCGCCGCACGAAATAGCCGACGACACCTGCGACGACGGCGACCACCACGACCAGGAGGATGATCTCCCAGGCGCTCGTGTGGTCCACCCCCGCTCGGACCGCGCCCATGCGGCCCGATTCTCTTTTGCCATCTATCCGCGTGAAAGGAGCCAGGTCTTGCCCAGCTCTGGAAACGGCACTCTAATGGGATTCTTACAGAGCGCCGCAGTACCGTCAAGCGTCGTGCCAGTCCGGCTCGATTCCCCGCCGCGCGAGGCTCTGCCGTACGGACTCCTCGGTGAAGCCCCTGCGGGCCAGGTAGGCCACGAGGCGAGCCACGGCCCTGTGGTCCCCTGGGGGGCCATGTCGCTCAAGGTAAGCGGTGAGAGCCGCCTCGCAGCGTTCCGGATCGTTGAGCGAGGCCAGAGTTTTCTCCGCGACCTGCTCCGGAACTCCCCGACGCTCGAGGTCGTAGCGCACGCGCAGCACGCCTTGCGGTGCCGAGGGTCCGCCACGCTCCGCGATGTCCTCGGCAACCTGGCGATCGTCGATCAGCCTCAGGCGGCTTGCCTTGGCTACGGCTGCCCTCGCCTTGCTCCGCCCGCAGCCGCGGGCCACGAGGGCTGCCTCGGCCTCGGCGGAGGTGAGGGCCTTGCGATCGAGTAGTTGGAGGAGAGCCTCCCAGGCATCGAGCGCCATCGCTTACTCGGCTTCCGAGCCGTCCTGTGCGCCGCCTGCCGGCGGCTTCACGGCCTTGAGCGTCTCGCGGATGCGATCCTCGATCTCCTTCGCGACTGCAGGGTGCTGCTTCAGGTGGTCGCGGACGTTCTCGCGTCCCTGACCAAGTCGCTCTCCTGCATAGGAGTACCAGGCACCGCTCTTCTGGATAATGTCCATCTCGGTGCCGAAGTCGACGAGGCTGCCCTCCTTGGAGATGCCCTCGCCGTAGATGATGTCGAACTCTGCCTGTTTGAAGGGCGGTGCCACCTTGTTCTTCACGACGCGGACGCGCGTGCGGTTGCCCACCACCTCTGTCCCCTGCTTGAGGGACTCGATGCGGCGCACGTCGAGACGCATAGACGCGTAGAACTTGAGCGCGCGGCCGCCGGAGGTGGTTTCGGGACTGCCGAACATGACCCCCACCTTTTCCCTCATCTGGTTGATGAAGATGGCCGTGGAGCGGCTCTTCGAAATGGCCCCCGTGAGCTTGCGCAGGGCCTGCGACATCAGACGGGCCTGGAGTCCCACGTGGGAGTCGCCCATCTCGCCCTCGATCTCCGCCTTGGGTACCAGCGCCGCGACCGAGTCGATGACGATGACGTCGATCGCTCCGGAGCGCACGAGCGCTTCCGCGATCTCGAGCGCCTGCTCGCCGGTGTCCGGCTGCGAGATGAGAAGCTCGTCGATGTTGACGCCCAGGTTGTGGGCGTAGGACGGATCCAGGGCGTGTTCCGCATCGATGAAGGCAGCGATCCCGCCCAGCTTCTGCGACTCGGCAATGATATGGAGGGCCACCGTGGTCTTGCCGGACGACTCGGGACCGAAAATCTCGACGATACGCCCCCGTGGTACACCACCCACGCCAAGTGCGGCGTCGAGGGCGATGGCACCCGTGGGGATGACGTCGATGCCCATCCCCGCGGAAGCCTCGCCCAACTTCATGATGGAACCCTTGCCGAACTGCTTCTCGATCTGGGCCAGGGCGATGTCTAGCGCCCGCTCGCGGTCCAACCCGATCCCACCTTCCGATGCGCTGCGGAAGCTATGCCGAAGGTTCTTCCCTTGAGGGAAGCGCAAATGCGGAAACGAGATGATAACGTGCTCCGGCAGGTAGAAGTTCGCTCTCGTACAGTCGAATTTCCTCTGCCATTACATGCAGCGGAGCAATGTCTTGCCGCGGAATTCTATAGCTCTCGCGCAAGCGCCCCACCGTGACGTGCATGCGCAGGGGCCGCCGCTCCACGGGAAAGCCGCCGGCGCGCAGGCGGTCGCCGAGCCCTTGCGCTAGGCGGCCGAGCCCCGGCGGCGTCACGCCCGTGAGGGCGACGATGCGCGCTTCGGCCCGGGGGAACCCGCCGAGCTGATCCAGGACATAGCTCTGCGCGCGGGTCTCCGCCGCAGCCTCGGCACAGGCCGCCTCGATGCGCGGCATCTGGGAACGGGCTGCGTCGCCGATGAAGGCGAGCGTGACGTGCCGCGACTCGGGCGCCGTGGCGCGCGCGCCTGGAACGCCCGCAAGTAGCTCGGCAATCGCGCGCGCGAGCTCCTGATCGACGGGAATGTCGCCGAGGGCGACGAAAAGACGGGCCATGAAGCCTTCCCCCCGCATACAGCGAAGGCGCGGCTGTCGCCCCGCCATGACGCACCGTCCTAGCTGCGCCGGCGAGCCGGCTCGACGTTCACGTTGCGGCCCTTGATCTGTCCGGTCTGGAGCGCCTGCATGACGCGGCTGGCTTCGGCCTTCGGAACCTCGACGAAGGTGAAGCGGTCGTAGATGTCGATCACGCCGATCACGTTGCCGGCAATGCCCGAGAGGTTCGCCACCGCCCGCACGATGTCGGCCGGCATGACGTTCTGGGCCCGTCCGACGTTCACGAACAGGCGCACCATGCCCGGCTCCGCGCCGGTGTCGCCGAAGTCCTCTTCCGGTGCCTGCGCTCCAGCGATGTGCAGGTGCAGCGCCGCCGCCGCCACGTCGAGCGAGTCTGCCTCGCCCTCGTCCTCCAAAAGCTCCTTCACCACTTCGCGAAGCTCGACCAGGCGGCGCCCGGAGCGCAGCACTGCCCGGATCTCCTCCTTGAGCCGCTCGCGCCGCTTGTCCCAGAGGTCCTCGAGCGAAGGCAGCTCCCGGCGTTGGATGCGCATGCCGATGCCGCGCTCCAGATCGCGCAGCTGGCGGAACTCCTTCGGCTCTATGAGCGTGATCGCTACACCGCTGCGCCCGGCGCGACCGGTACGACCGATGCGGTGCACGTAAGCCTCGGAGTCCTGCGGGATCTCATAGTTGATGACGTGGCTGACGTTCTCGATGTCGAGACCGCGTGCGGCGACGTCCGTCGCGACCAGCAGCTCGACGTCGGCCTGGCGGAAACGCGTCAGGACCCGCTCGCGATCGCGCTGCGTCAGGTCGCCGTGGATGCCGGAGGCCAAGTAGCCCCTGGCTCGCAGGGCCTCGCTGAGCTCGTCCACTTCCTTCTTCGTGCGGCAGAAGATGATGCCGCGCTCGACGCTCTCGATGTCCAGAATGCGGCTCAGGGCCTCGATGCGGTCGTGGCCGCGCACCTCATAGAACGCCTGCTCGGTCTGCGGCACCGTGACCTGCTCCGGGGCAATCGCGATCCGCAGCGGGTCCTGCAGGTAACGCCGCGACAGACGGTCGATCTCCGGCGGGAAGGTGGCCGAGAACAGCATCGTCTGCCGCTCCGGCGGCGCGCTCGCCATGATCTTCTCGATGTCGTCGATGAAGCCCATGTCCAGCATCTCGTCGGCCTCGTCCAGGACGAGCACCTTGAGATGCGAAAGGTCCAGAGTGCCACGACCCAGGTGGTCGAGCAGGCGCCCTGGCGTTCCGATCACGATCGGCACGCCCATGCGCAGGGCACGGATCTGCCGCTCGTAAGGCTGGCCGCCATAGACCGGCAAGGTCTTCACGCCGCGGAAGCGGCCGATGCGCGCGATCTCCTCGGAGACCTGCAGCGCCAGCTCGCGCGTCGGCGTGATGACGAGCGCCTGCGTGCCGAGCGTACGGTCGAGCTTCTCGACAATCGGAATGCCGAACGCCGCAGTCTTGCCTGTTCCCGTCTGCGCGCGCCCGATCACGTCGCGGCCCTGCAGGGCCGCCGGAATCGTGCGCTCCTGGATCGGCGAGGGCTCCTCGAAGCCCATCTCCTCGATCGCCTTGAGCACGCGCGGCGAAATGCCAAGTGCCGCGAACTTGTTCTCCATGTTGACCTCGCCCAGCACCACTGGCTTGGGCATGCCTATCTTTCCATCTTCAGACAAAGCCGCTACGCCTCCTCCTGCAACTGTTGCCAAAGCAGCGTAAGCGCCCATTGGGCCGCTCTCTGCCGGATCTCCTCGCGCGTCGCACCGAGCTTCAGCTCACGCACGCGCTCGCCGCGCCGCCCGGCGATGGCCACGTAAACAAGCCCCACCTGCCGGCCGGTCGGTCCGGCGAAGCCGCAGGTGCCGATTCCGACATCTGCGCCAAATTGCCTTGCCGCCGCTCTTGCTAGCTCCTGGGCGAGCTCCGCCGAGACGCCGTCGCCGACCGTTTCGGCGGAAAGCCCAAGCCAGCTCTCCTTCTGCTCGAGTCTGTACGCCACCAGTCCGCCTTGCACGTACCGGCTCGCACCTGGATGTCCCACCAGACGCGATGAGACCAGTCCGCCCGTGACGGACTCGACGGTGGCGATCATGAGACCTTGACGGGCCAGTTCCTCTCCCACCGCATCCTCGAGCCGCACGTCGCCCTCGCCGTATACATGCCAGCCAAGCCTGCTGCGCACTTCCGCGACAAGCGGCTTCAGCATCTCCTGAGCCTGATCGTCGGACGCGGCGCGCGCTGTCAGCCTCAGTTCCACCTCGGCGAGCTTGGCATAGGGAGCGATGGTTGGATTTTCCCCCGCCATCAGGTCGGCTAGCCGCTCCTGCACCGAAGCCTCCCCGATGCCAGCGACATGCAGCACGCGGCTCTGCAGGTGCTCACCGCTTAGCGACCGGATGCGTGAGAAGACCGATTCCTCGAAGATGGTACGCATTTCGTGCGGCGGGCCGGGTAGCAGGGCGACCAGCTTGCCGTCCTTTTGCCAGAGCACCCCCGGCGCGGATCCGACCGGGTTCCTCAGGAGCTCGGCGCCAAGCGGGCAGAGCGCCTGCTTCTCCTGGATCGCCGTCATCTTCAGAGCGCGCGACGCGAACCAAGCGCGCAGCCCCTCTATCGCCTGCTCATCAAGCACCAGCGGAACGCCCAGCGCCTCGGCGAGCGTTTCCTTGGTCAGGTCATCGTAGGTGGGGCCCAGCCCTCCCGTCACGACGACGACGTCGGATCGGTCAAGCGCTTCGCGGTACGCCGCGAGCAGTCGCTGCCGATTATCACCCACCGTAACCTGATAATAGACGAACACGCCCGCTTCCGCGAGTCGCAGTGCGAGTTCGCGTGCGTTCGTGTTCACGATCTGGCCAAGCAGAAGTTCCGTTCCTACGGAAAGGATCTCACCGCGCATCGCGTTGCCTCCTAGGTAGCCGCCAACTCCTTGGACAGGGGCTCCCCCAGGTCCGGCAATCCGCAAATCCGCCTGAGCTCAGCGCCGCCGAGCCGTTCCGACTCGCAGAGCCGTGCGGCCGCCGCGCGCAAGTCGTCGACGTGTGCCTGGAGAAGCGCACGAACCTTCGTCTCGACCTCGCGCACCACCTGCGTCAAGGCAAGGTGCAGGTCCGACTCGGGCAACGTGTCCTCGCTCACCACCCCGAGCGGCGACATGCCGGAGAAGATGAGCAGGCGCCCGCGCTCGAAGGCCTGCTCGAAGTCCTGCAGGGCGCCCGTGCTGCGGCCGCCCAAGGTGAGTTCCTCGGACACCATGCCCGCAAGCGCCACGGCGATGTCGTTCTCGATCTCCTGCCGCGTGTGCAGGTAGCGGTCGTCCTGCGGAGCCTGACGCACGTAGCCCAGTGCCCCGCCGCGCGAGGTGATGGTGATCGAGGCCACCGAACCCGGACGCAGCGTCTCGGCGACGAGGGCGTGCCCGGACTCATGCAGGGCCACTCGCTCGAGTTCGTCGCGGGACGGGCGCCGGTCCAGCTTCTCGCCTAGCATCACCTTGTCGACGGCTTCGATGAAATGCTCCTGGTTCAGCTTGCGCAGCCCGTGGCGCATGGCGATGATCGCGGCCTCGTTGGTCAGCGACTCGAGGTGCGCCCCGGAGAATCCGAACGTCTCGCGCGCCACGCGGTCAAGATCGACATCCTCCGCGAGTGGCTTCTGGCGCGTGTGTAGTTCCAGGATCTCTCGGCGCGCGGCCCGATCGGGCAGTTCGACGCGCACGATGCGGTCGAAGCGGCCGGGGCGGGTCAGAGCGTCGTCCAGCAGGTCGGCGCGGTTGGTCGCTGCCATCACCAGCACCTGCACGTCGTCCTTGGCGCTGCGCAGACCGTCCATCTCCACAAGCAGCTGGTTGATCGTCTGATCATATTCAAGGTGTCCCTGGTTCTGGCCTCGCTTGCCGCCAAGCACCTCGATCTCGTCGATAAAGATGATCGCCGCCTGCCGGGACTGCTCACGCGCGAGTTGGCGCGCCCGGCTGAAGAGGTCGCGCACCCGCTGAGCGCCGACACCGGCGTACATCTCAATGAACTCCGAGCCGGCCGCGGTAAGGAAGGCGGAACCCGTGTACTGCGCGGCCGCACGTGCCAGAAGGGTTTTCCCCGTGCCCGGCGGGCCGGTGAGCAGGATGCCCTTGAGCGGTCGGATGCCGAGTTCCTGCACCGCTTCCGGATCCTGCAGGAAGTCCAGGGCCTCGACGAGTTCCTGTTTGGCCGACGCCTGCCCGCCGATGTCCTGGAAGCTGATCGCGCCCCCGGCCGACGCCCGCACGGGCTGGGCAAAGCTGCGCGTCATGCCCTTGAGCGCCGGCACGTTGAAGAGCAGGGCCGCAAGGCCCAGCATGAGCAGCACCGGCAGCACGTCGACGCCAATGACGATCAGGAAGACCATGGTCCCGAGCGCGACGCCGCCGACCAGCCACTTCCACATCGCTTACTTCGCCTCCCGGGGGTAGATGAAATAGGCGGCGTGCGCCTGATCGTACAGCGCAAGGTAGACATTCTGCTGGTTGATGTAGATGCGCGCGACCACGTGGTCGCGCTTTGCCTCGCTCAGGACCTGGGAGCGCATAGCCACGAATTGGCCGGTGGCAAGTCCCTGGGCGATGGAAAAGCTAAGGTCCTGAGCGGCCGCCGCAATCAGGCGGTCGGGTGTGCCGGCGACGTCCATGCTCGCCCCGGAGGCAAGCGCCTGCACATGCGTCGCAAGATCCGCATACGTCGTCTCGATATCGCTTACCCGCCCGAGCGTGACATGCACGACGCCAGGCGACGTGGAGAAGTCGAGCGTCACCTTGCGAACACCAGGCACACGTTCCAGCTGCTGTTGTAAAGGTACCGAAGTCTGGGTCTGAAAGAGCCAGCGCTGCATCCCGAATAGAACGGCAAGCGTGGCCACCAGCGCCACCGCGGCGGCCGCGATGCGGCGCACTTGAAACCGCATGACGGCAGCCTCCTCATGTGCTGAAACACTACAAACTATAGCACGCGATGACAGGTTGACGTAGGGCAAGCCATGGCGTGCCTGCCATGGGTGCACGCATACACATGGACCGACAAGCCACCGTGGCTAGGCGCTCGGCGACCGCGCAGACCGACAGCCGGGATACCAGTTGCTGGCGAAGGAGGTAGTTCGATGCCAGACGACAACGAGTTGGAGCGGGCACAGGACGAGCTCGCCAACGCCTATCGCCTGTTCAACGCCACCGACGATCCTCGCCTGATCGACGAGGCCATCCTGCGCATTCGCAGCGCCGAAATGCGCCTCGACTACCTGACACATCCGAGCCCGCCGCCTGCACAGGATCTCAGAACCTTGCCGTGGCTGGACCACGACGATCCCGCGTGACGGTCTTCTAGGAACGGCCCTAGGCGCCATAGGCATCAGCCGGAGGGATGCGCCATGGGGTTCTGGACGGGCGAGGGCCTCGCCGTGCGCCGATTTGCCGTCGCACTCGGCCTCGTCCTTGTAGCCTCAAGTCTGTATTTCGTCGGACGCACGCCGCCCCAGTCCGCCGCCACCGCCGCTCCGCCGCCGCCCCTGAGCACCGTCGCCATGACGCAGAAGGAGCTTGCCCTCACGTTCGACATCTCCTGGGGAACCGTGATGCCGCCGAAGGTGATCGCCATCCTGGTGCGGGAAAAGGTCCCCGCCACCTTCTTCCTCTCCGGACCATGGAGCGGCCAGCATCCGGAGATCGTCGCCGAGTTGCGGCACGACGGGTTCCAGCTTGAAAGCCACGGTCAGGCCCACGTCAACTACTCGGGACTGTCGAGCGACGGCGTCGCCCAGAACATCCTGGCGGCTCAGGCCATCCTCGAGCCGCTCGTCGGCAAGAAGCCGGACATGGTGCGCCCGCCCAACGGCGACTACGACAAGCGCACGCTCGCGGTCGCACAGCAGCTCGGCTACACGATCGTGCTCTGGGGCACCGACTCCCACGACTGGATGAATCCCGGCGTCGGCGTCATCACAGGCCGCGTCCTGCGCCTTGCTCACCCGGGCGACATCGTGTTGCTGCACGCCTCAGACACCTGCAAGCAGACCGATATCGCCCTGCCGGCCATCATCTCAGGATTGCGCAAGCAGGGCTACAAGCTCGTCACCGTCGACCAGTTGCTGCAGGATGCAGCAAAGGAGGCGGCCACGGGCTCGGGGCAGACCAGCGAGTGAGAATTCTCGACCGATCCGGCCCGATTGGCTACACTGGCATTCAGCGAGCGCGTCCAGAGTTCGCTGAATGGGAGTGACACCTCTTGTCTCAAGCCGCACCTCTCAAGGTCGCCGTCGTGGGCCTCGGCTTTGTCGGCCTGCCGCTCTCCCTGGCATACTGGCAGTCCGGCGCGGAGGTCTTCGGCGCCGAGATCGATCCCAATCTCCGCCATGAACTGTCGCAAGGCATCACCCATCATCTGGAGTCCGACGCTGGCAAGCCGATTTCGGCCATCCTGCGCGACGCGCTCGAGTCCGGACGCTACCATCTGCTCGCAGACGCCGCCGAAGCGACCAAGAGCTCGGAAGCGACCATCGTCACCGTAGGGATCCCGCATCGCGGCGACTCGCTCGACCTGTCCGCGCTGCAGGGCGCCCTTCGCCAAGTGGCCCAGGCCGCCGGCCGGGGCCACCTCATCCTGCTCCGCAGCACGGTGCCGCCCGGGACCACGCGCCGGGACCTGCTTGGCGTCCTCGAGGACCTCGGCAAGCGGCCCGGCGTGGACGTCTACGCGGCGTACTGCCCGGAGCGCATCGCGGAAGGCCGGGCGTTCCACGAGTTCCGCGCCATGCCCGTGATCCTCGGCGCGTTCGACGAGGCATCGCTCGAGCGCGCGCGCGCGGTCGTCTCGTTCGTAACCCAGGCCGGCATCGCCACCACGGAGTCGGTGGAGGCTGCCGAACTGTCGAAGGTCATCGAAAATGTCCAACGCGACGTGAACATCGCCATCGCCCAGGAGCTGGCCCGCGCCTGCGAGGCCGCCGGGGTCGACGTCTTCGAGGTCATCCGGCTGGCCAACACGCACGAGCGCGTCCACCTGCTCGAGCCGGGTCCAGGCGTCGGCGGCTTCTGCCTGCCGCTTGCGCTCTCCTATTTCCTGCCCTTCGCCGAAGCCCACCGCATCGAGACGCCGACGCTGCTCGCGGCGCGACGTACGAACGCGGCCGTGCCAAAGGTGTTGGCGGAGCGGGTCCTTGCGCACGCGCGAGCGCTGGCCCCTGGCGAGACGCCCCGCGTCGCCGTGTTTGGCCTCGCCATGAAGGACTACTCCAACGATGCCCGCCTCTCGCCTCCGCTCGAGGTTTGCCAGCTTCTGATCGAAGCCGGCGCCGAGGTGCGGGCGGTCGATCCAGCGGTGCCGCAGACCTTCCCGTTCAAGGGTGACGATCCCCAGTGGGCCGTCGAGGGGGCGCACGCGCTGATGCTCCTCAGTCGACAGCACGAGCTTGAGGCCTGGCTCTCCGATCCCGCGCACCTGCTGGCGCTGCACAGGGGCGCGCTCATCGCGGACGCGCGCAACTGGCTGCGCAATGCGGCGGACCTGCAGGAACTCGGCCTCGCCTACTGGCGGATCTGATCCGATGGCGGAGCGCTTCCTGGACATCCCCGTCGATCCCGTGGACAACGCAGGCGCGATTGCGGCGGCCCGTCAGGCAGTCGCTGGCGATCGTCCGCCGCTTCTCGTGATCGCGATAAATCCGGAGAAGGTCATGAAGGCCCAGCGCGACGCCGAGCTGCGCGACTTCATCGAGCGCGCCGGGTTGCGCATCGCGGATGGGGTCGGCATCGTGCTGGCCAGCCGCCTTCGCGGCGGGCGGGTTCGCAGCCGCGTCACCGGCGTCGACCTGATGCTGCTGCTGATCGAGGAAGCAGCCAGGCGGAGTTGGCGCGTCTTCTTGCTGGGAGCGCGGCCGGAGGTGAATGAGGCGGCGGCCGAGGAATTGCGGCGCCGCTTCCCCTCGCTGGTCATCTCGGGCCGCCGCGACGGCTATTTCCGCCCGGAAGACGGCGCCAAGATCGCCGACGAGATCGCGGCGACGGGTGCGGACCTCCTCTTCGTCGCACTCGGTTCGCCTGCGCAGGAGCGCTTCCTCCTGCAGTGGGGAGAGCGGACCGGGACGAAGGTGCGCATGGGTGTCGGCGGCTCCTTCGATGTCCTGGCCGGCCGGGTGCCACGCGCTCCCGCCGCCATGCGCCGCGCCGGGCTCGAGTGGCTCTATCGCCTCTACCGCGAGCCCTGGCGCCTGCGCCGCATGCTGGTGCTGCCGGTCTTCCTCGTTCGGGCGTATCTCCATCGGCCGAACCGCACCGAGGCCGAACGCTGACGCAGCGTCCGGTCACCGAGGTATCCTGAAAGAACGGAGGGCCGGCCCATGGCCCTCCGTTTTCACGCCCCGCGGCGCCGAATTCGGCGTTTCAGAAGTCCTGGCTGTTCCGGGAGCGGTAGCGGCGGGCGGGGGCCCATCGTCTTCCTGTTCCAGGGGTGGGCGGCGATGCGGCGCAAGACCGCCGCACGGTTCGGGAAGTCGGCTGCGACGCCGGCAAGCCGGCCGGCCTCGACGTCGAGGCGTTCCAGCAGCTGTCCCCACTCTGTGACCCCGCCGTAAAGGAACTCCCCCGGGGTGCTCGCTGAGTTTCGCTCGACTAGTCCTTCTCGCCCTGCGGTCCGGGATAGCCCTCCGCCGAATCGTCGTCGAGCGCCATGCCGCCGTAGCGTGCGAACCATGCGGCGATCCGGCGCAGGCGATCGATGGCCCGCTTCGGCCGCGTGATCGCGTGGTGCTCGCCCTGATAGATCACCAGCTCCGTCGGCACGCCCCGCTTGCGCAGCGTCAGGTAGAGCTGCTCCGCCTGATCGAGCGGACAGCGCCAATCCTCCTGGCCAGCCGTGATCAGCAACGGCGTGCGGATGTTCGCCGCGGCCGAGGCCGGCGACATCCGACGATAGCCCTCAGGATTCTGCCACGGCACGCCCAGGTCGTCCTGCCACCAGAGGTGGCAGTCGTCCGTGCCGAACGCCGAGATGTACTCCCATTCGCCGTGCTCGCTGACGGCGGCACGGAAGCGATCGGTGTGTCCCACCGCCCAGTTCGTCATGATGCCGCCCTGCGAGAAGCCCATGACGTAGAGGCGCCCAGGGTCGGCGTCGCCCCGCTCCATCATGTGGTCGACGCAGGCCATTACGTCGGCATGCTCACGAGGTCCCCACGATCCCTGGATCTGCCTGCAGAAGTCCTCGCCGAAGGAGATCGAACCGCGGTAGTTGACCTTCAGCACGGCGTAGCCGCGCTGGGCGAGGTAGACGGAGCCGAAGTCGAACTGCGGGCTGTCGTACCACATCGGCCCGCCATGGATCTCCACGATCATCGGCACGGGTGTGCCCGCCGGATGTCCTGGCGGCAGGAGCGCGAGCGCGTCGATGGGCACCCCGTCCGGCGCCGGCACCGTGAGGCGCTCCATCCGCGGCTGGGCGATGTCCTCGACGATATCCGCCTGGAATGACGTCAGGCGCGTCGGGCCTTCGGCGTCGATCCGGTAGACCTCATGTCCCGCGTCGGGGTAGGAGATCGTGGCCACGATGCGGTCGCGCCGCCCGTCCACGCCGTGCGCGCTGCCAAGCTCTCCTTGCGGCCCCATGTACTCCACCTCTCCCGACAAGGAGACGCGGGCGATCTTCGTCTGAGCCCTGTCGGCCACCAGGGCCAGAAGACTCTCGTCGTCCAGCCAGCGAAGATTGCCAAGCACCGGGCGGTCGAGATTTGCCGTCGGGAGCTGGAGCGGCGTCTGTTCGACCGCGACGGGGTACACGCGGCCGTGCCGAACCGCGTCGTCCGGCATGGCGTCCGGCACGACGCCGCCGATCGACGAGAAGCCCTGCCCGAGCGCCTGCGCGAGGCTGGCGACGGACCGTGCGTTCGCGACGTCTGCCACCATGATCTGCGGCACGAGGTAGGCGTTCTCGGGCCCGCGCGGCGACACGAAGGCGAGCCTGCGGCCGTCGGGGGAGAATGCCGGCGGTTCGGACGAGCTGGCCGCGTCGACGTCGCCGCGGGTCAGGCGGACAACGCCGCCCGTGCTGCGGCACAAGAGAAAGACATCGCGCCGCATGTTCTGGTCCTCGTCGCCTGTGCAGTTGGCCACAAACGCGATCGTGCCGCCGTCCGGCGAGCACGACGGCAACCGGCAGCTGAACGGGGCGTCGGTCAGTTGCTGCACGTCGCGCGTCGCGACGTCCGCCGCGAAGATCTGCGTCCGCACCTCGTCGAGGTAGCCCTGTCCGTCCATCTTGTGCTGCACGCGGCGCAGCACGATCGGACCCTCATTGTCCCGGACCGCCTTGAGATACTCCTTCTCACCTGCTTGCGGGGCTCGGGCAGCGTAGACGATCTGGCTGGCGTCCGCCGACCAGCAGAACGATTCGACGCCTTCATCCGCATACGTGATCTGGCGCGGTTCGCCACCGAGTTGGAGGTTCAGGACCCAGACTTGCGCCTTGTCCTTCTCCACCGCATCCTTGCGCTCCGCAGCGGTGTCCTTCTCCTTCCCCCTGAGGGCGCCGACCTCCAGTTCGTCCGGGCGAGCGGAGAGGAACGCGAGCATGGTTCCGTCGGCGGAGAACGCAGGAGCCCGGCCGCCCTCCTTCGCCCGCGTCAGGCGGTGCGCCAAACCGCCCGCCAGCGGGACAAGGTAGAGGCTCTCGACGCGCTCGTTCTCCTTTTCGAGGTACGAGACCACCGACACGGCCGCGAAGCGTCCGTCCGGGCTGAGTACGGGTACCGTCGGCGTTTTCAGGCCGTAGATGTCATGCAGGGAGAGCTTGCGGGATGATGACAACTGACCCATCCTTTCACAGGCGCAAGACAAGACGTGGAACGGGTGTGCACTTCCCCGTCGCGACAGGCTGCCCCTGCCGCGAGCGACGGACCAACCGTCGGACACTAGCCGTTGCTGGGAAACTAGGCGCGCAGCAAAAGCAAAGGCCCGCCACAACGACGCGGCGGGTCATGAGATGAGCCAGGCGGCGATCACGCGCTCCGTTTCAGGGCGGGGCGCGCCGCGCGGTTCGTCTTGATGCGCCAAGCCACCATACCGAACATCAGCCAGAACACGATGATCACGGGATGCGTCTCAAGAAGCGAGGCGAAGAACGACTGGATGTAGAGTCCGATCGTGCCCGCCGCGAGCGCCAGGCCGATGGCGCGCCAGAAGGGCTCCGCGTCCTCGCGGTATAGGCGAAGGCCCGCGCGCACCGCAGCCACGCCAAGCCAGATGTACGCGATATAGCCCACAATGCCGAGCTCCACGAGCGTCTGCACGTGCTGGGAGTCGATGATCGGATTGAAGCCAAGGCCGTAGAGCCCGTAAACGGGTGACCCGTAGAGGTGGGCAACGCTGCCGCCGAAGCGGCCGGGTCCCCAGCCCAGGATCGGCTGGGCCGCAAAGGCCTGCAGACCGCGGCTCCAGAAGAGGAGCCGTCCATACGATGTGCTGGTGCTGACGTAGCTGGAACTGAGCGCGTAGGTGAAGCGCTGGATCAGGTGCGGGTCCACGATTGGAAGCAGTGCGGCACCCAGCAGCAGGAGCAGCAGGAAGCGCCGGTCGGCCAGGATCGCGATGAGCAGGGCCGCGACCGCGAAGGCGATCAGCGCCTCGCGCGAGAGAGTGAAAACCAGCGCCGGGACGGAAACCGCGACCCCGATCAGGGCGAGGGTGCGCAGGCCTCCCCGCACTTTGCCGAACAGTAGCGACAGGAAGATCGCCAGGCTCCAGACAAGGAAGCCGCCGAACGTGTTCGGGTTGGCCATGGTGCCGTAAGCGCGCGTGGTGGCGGCTTCCGCCGCCGACAGCCACTGCCGCGGTGTGGCGACATGGAGGAACTTCTGCGCGTCGCCGAGCAGGGCGATTGCCGCCGCGAGCACCAGGAACCAGATGATCAGTTCTCGCCGCTGACCACCGGTAAAGGGCAGATAGACGAGCACGAGGTAGAGCGCGTAGTACTCGAGGTACGCGCGCGTGCCGAAGAACGCGATGGTCAGCGGCACGGAGTTCCAGAGCGCCGCAAGGATCGCCGCGCCGAACAGCATCAGTGCCGGCAGGTCCGCCTGGGTAAGGCGCAGCGGCCAGCTGGCGCGGTTCAGGCGGATGAAGGTCGAGATCGCCAGCAGGACGAGTGTCAGATCGCCGAGATACGTGATCGTATGCGGCAGGTGCGTCTCCAGGAAAAGCTCGATCGGAACGAAGAACACGAAAAAGTAGAGGCCGAATCTCTCGAGCTGACTCGCTGGCGACAGGGCCTGCTCCGCGCCGAGCCGGCCACGCAGAAAAGCCGCGATGGCCGACGGCGCGGGGTCGCCGCGCTCGACAAACAGCGATGCGAAGAAGCTGCGCCGCATCCAGGCGGCCAGGTGCTCGAATGCCGACCCCAGCCAGGAACCCTGCCAAGTCTGCCATAGCGCGAGGTTTGCGTCGCGCAGGAAGCGATAGATGGCGCTTCCTTCGATGGTGGAGATGTAGCGGTCCACGGCCTAGGGAACCTGCACGGTGGTGATGTAGCCGCTGATCTGGGCACCGCCCTCCTGCATCAGCAGGCTCTGCCCAACGAGGAACGGGTTGCCGTTGATGGTGACCTTCTTGCCGCTAAGGGCTGCCTTGGCCGCAATCGTGAGCACGAGTTGCTTCTCGAGGGGGTCGGTCGCAACGACCAGCTTGCCCTGCCCATTGGGGACGGACGAGCGGTAAGGCTGGATCGTCACCGTCTTGAGCGTACCGAGCGGAATAAAGGTTCCGGCAGCCGACACATCGACCGTGCCATGCCGGATCAGCTCGCCTGCCACAACGGCGGAGTTCACGGTGGGCACCGACGTTACGGTGAACACGACCGTGCGCTGAGGCACGAGGGTGCCGGTGTGATGCAGCGCCTTGTAGCCCAGCAGGACCAGACCAGCCACAATGACGACCGCAACCAGGATGTCGAACCCATTGAACTTGCGACGCACGGGCACACCTCCGTCTTGGCGGTGCAGACAAGCGGAAAGTATTATACCATAGCCTTCATGAGCGACCGCGCGTTGCGCCTTCTCGCCTCAGGCTTCTACGGCGGCTACAACATGGGTGACGAGGCCGTGCTCTCGGGCCTGCTGGCCCTGCTGGGCTCGGCTAGGCCGCCTGTCGACCTGACAGTCCTCTCAGGCAATCCGAACTTCACGCATGCCACCTACGGCATCCGTGCCCTGGATCGCTCGATCTTCCGGGACGCCGTGCCC
>JAJYSZ010000073.1 GCA_021793315.1 Bacillota bacterium
CAAACCTGTTCCGAATCCAAGGTGGAGGTATTCGATGCTGAGACGTGCGCTACTTGCCGCAGTCGTCACCGGGGGTCTGCTTGCGGCGCCACAACTTGCGGGCGCAAGCGCACCCGGCAGCCTGCCTGGGAACGCATACCTCGCCACGGGGTCCCGCGGCGCCCAGGTCCGCATCCTGCAGTCGGATCTGCGGTTGCTGCAAGATCCGGCCGGCCCGGTCGACGGAATCTTCGGACCGCTCACCAAGGCGGCCGTCCGGGAATTCCAAAGCTACACCGGCCTTCCGGTCACGGGCGTGGTTGGCGCCGCGACTTGGGACAAGATCGATAACTACCTCAACGAAGACTTCAACCCGACCAGCGGCAGCTTGGCCTCTACGGGGGCGGACTACGGCGATGTCGGCAGCCCCGTAGTCGAACTGCAGCGCGACCTGATTGCCGCCAGCGAGGATCCGGGGCCCGTGAACGGCGTCTACGACCCGGAGACGCGCCAGGCGGTGTACGCGTTCGAGTCCGCGCACGGCCTTCGTCGCACGACCAAGGTTGCGAGCGCCATGGTGAAGGCGCTCGGCAGCGGTTCGGCCGCCGTGCAGCCTACGCCGCCCGCCAAGAAGCCGTCCGGTTCCTCGAGCCAGAGCGCTGCCGGCTCCGGCCAGGTCCAAGGCAACACGATTGACGGGCGGCCTGTCCTGAACGTCCTGAAACTGACGGCGACCGCATACGGCCCGTCCCTCCAGGACAACTACCCGTACGGCCCTGTCGACTACTTCGGTCGGCCGCTGGCCGCAGGAGACGTCGCCGTCGATCCGCACGTGATCCCGCTCAACACGTGGCTCTGGGTCACGGGCTACTCCTCGCCCTTCCTGCCCGCGGGCGGGTTCCTCGCCCACGCGGTGGACGAGGGCGACGCGATCAAGGGCATGCGGATCGACCTCTACATGAACCAGAGCGAGTCCAACGTGTCGAGCTTTGGCATCCAGCCGATCAAGGTGTACGTCCTCGGCAACTAGGCCAAGTGTTCCAGGGCAGCGGCGGAGCCAGGGCTCCGGCCGCTGCCCTGTCCTTTAGGCCGGGAGACCGAAGGGACGAGAGGGGTGCGCGGGACCTGGGGACGAGCGGCTGGGATGCTATATAATGCGAGGGTGATCGCACAAAGAGGTGCCTTGCCATTGACCTCGCTTTTTGTCCGGGCCTGCGAACGTGGGGAAGTCGAGCGTACGCCGGTCTGGTTCATGCGCCAGGCAGGACGCTACCAGCCGGAGTACCGCCGTGTGCGCGAGCGCTTGCGCCTGCTCGACATCTGTGAACGGCCCGATGTCTGCACGGAAGTCACCCTGCTGCCTGTGCGCCAGCTCCAAGTCGACGCGGCGATCCTGTTTTCGGATATCACAGTACCCCTGCGCGCCGTAGGCATCGGCCTCGACATCGTCGAGAACGTCGGCCCCGTCGTCGCGGAGCCGCTGCGCTCCGCGAGCGATCTCGAGCGCCTGCGCACGCTCGTGCCCGAAGAGGACGAGCCCTACGTCGCTGCGGCGGTCCGCCAGATCGTGGCCGAACTCGGGGACGTGCCGCTGATCGGGTTTGCCGGCGGACCCTTCACCCTTGCCAGCTACCTTGTCGAGGGCGGTCCCTCGCGCAGCTACAGGCGCCTGAAGGGGCTGATGTGGCAGGACCCGCAGCTGTTTCGCGCGCTTATGGAGCGCCTGGCGGATATGACGCTGCGCCATCTCGTTGCGCAGGCCGAGGCCGGCGCGGCCGCTCTGCAGATCTTCGACAGCTGGATCGGATGCCTCTCGCCGGCCGACTACCGCCGACATGTGCTGCCGGTGATGCAAGGGCTCTTCCGTCGCCTCGAGGCCCTGCACGTGCCGAGAATCTATTTCGGCGTCGAGACGGCCGGGCTGCTCGAAGCCATGGCGGAGTCAGGCGCCGATGTGATCGGCGTCGACTGGCGGGTCGAGATCCGTACCGCCGCTGACCGCATCGGACCGGAGTTGGCCATCCAGGGCAATCTAGATCCGGCGCTGCTGCTGGCGCCCGAGGACGAGATTGCGCAGGCCGCCAAGGCGATCGTGGGGGCGATGGGCGGCCGCAGGGGACACATATTCAACCTCGGCCACGGCGTTCTCCCGGAGACGCCGCCGGACGCCCTGCGCAGGCTCGTCGAGATCGTGCGGCAGGAGTCGCTGCACGCCTAAGGAGGTCCTGGCCGATGGCCGCAAGGAAGCAAGGTGTGCTCGTGATGGATTACGGCACGCCGAAGACGCTCGACGAGGTTCCCGCCTACTACACCCACATCCGGCACGGCCACCCGCCGACCCAGGAGCAGCTCGACGAACTGGTCGGGCGTTACCAGGCGATTGGCGGACGCTCGCCGCTCAACGACATCACCGACAGGCAGGCCGAGGGCATCGGCAGGGCCTTGAACGGGGGTGGCGAAGGTCCGGTCAAGGTCTATCTGGGCCACAAGCACGCTTCCCCGTTCATCGAGGACGCCGTCGAGCGCATGCAGGACGACGGTGTTGAGCAGGCGGTGGCGCTGGTGCTTGCGCCGCACTACGCGCGCATGTCGGTCGGGGACTATTTTGCGCGGGTCCGCGGTCGGCTCAGGCCTGACGGTCCCGAGGTGCGCTACATCGAGAGCTGGTATCAGGAGCCTGACTTCGTGCATTTCCTGGCGGAGCGCGTCAAGGACGCCCTCAAGGGGTTTCCCGCGGAAGACCGGGACGAGGTGCGGGTCGTCTTCTCGGCCCACAGCCTTCCCGTCAAAGCGCTGCAGGGCGATCCCTACCCGGAACAGCTCCACCACTCCGGCGATCTGATCGCGAAGGAGGCGGGGCTTCGCCATTGGCTGTTCGCGTGGCAGAGCGCAGGCCGCACCGACGCGGAGTGGATCGGCCCCGACATCCGCGATGTGATCAAGGAACTGCGCCGCGAAGGGCAAGAAAACATCCTTGTCTGTCCGGCGGGCTTCGTCGCCGACCATCTGGAGGTGCTTTACGACTTGGACATCGAGGCGCAGGCCCTGGCGCGCGATCTCGACGTGCGCCTGGCGCGCACGGAGTCTCCGAATGATGACGAGCGCTTCACCGCTTTGCTTGCGGACGTCGTGCGCAGGCGGTTCGGCGAGCCGTCGTGAGTCGGGTCGCGGTCATAGGCGGCGGCCTCGCAGGCCTGGCCGCCGCCTACCGTCTGCGGCAGATCGGCCTTGAGCCGGTCGTGTTCGAGGCAGGGTCGGACTTCGGCGGCAAGGTACAGACGGAGTACATCGACGGCCTCGTTCTCGAGCAGGGGCCAGACTCCTTTCTGGTGCGCAAGCCGGAGGTTGTCCAACTGGTGCGCGAGCTCGGCCTGGCGGACGAGCTTGTGGCCCTGCAGCCAGGAGGCTCGGGCAGCGCGATCTACGCCCGGGGGAGGCTGCACCCGATTCCGCCGGGTTTGATGCTGGGACTGCCGACGGAGGTCTGGCCGATCGTGCGCTCCGGTCTGCTGTCGCCACTCGGCAAGCTGCGGGCTGCGGGCGACTTCGTCCTGCCGCGCGACCGTGGCGAGGGCGATCAGCCGCTCGGTCAGCTGGTGGCGCGACGACTTGGCGGCCAGGTCCTTGACCGCCTCGTGGCGCCGCTCCTCACCGGCATCTACGCGGGCGACCCCTGGTCGATGAGCACGGAAGCCACCTTCCCGCAGCTGCTCGAGCTCGAGCGCAGCGACGGCAGCCTCGTGCTGGGCGCGCGGCGCCTGAGGCGCAAGGCGCCCAAGCCGACGGCGCCGCCGGGTCCAATGTTCATGACGATGCGCCTGGGGCTTGGACAAATCATTGAGGCTCTGATCGCCGCACTGCCTGCCGCGTGCCTGAGACCGCAAAGCGCCGTCACCGACCTCGCCCTGACCAGCCGGGGCTATCGCCTGACGCTGGGCGACGGCGAGGAGATCGACGCGAGCGGCGTCATCCTGACCTTGCCCGCGCCCGCTGCGGGACATCTGCTGCGGGACCTCGCGCCGCAGGCTGCGGCGCACCTGTTTGCCGTGCCCTATGCATCGCTGGCGGTAACCCAGTTCGCCTACCGGCCCGAGGACGTGCCGAGTCTCAAGGGGTCGGGTTTTCTCGTCGACCGGGCCGCAGGACTGACGATCACCGCTTGCACGTATGTCGTGAACAAGTGGCCGCACGAGAGCTCCGGCGCCGTGCTGCTGCGCTGCTACCTCGGACGCGCCGGCGCCGATCCCCTGGGCAGCGATGACGAGAGCCTTCTGGCCGCGGTGCGCCAGGACCTCGAGACCGTGCTCGGCATCCGGGCGCAGCCCTGGCTGCAGCGCGTCTACCGCTGGCCGGAAGGCATGCCGCAGTATACGGTCGGGCATGTCGCGCGGACGGCGGAGATTTTCGGGCTTCTGCGGGAACTTCCGGGGCTCGCGCTCGCCGGCGCGGCCTATCGCGGCGTCGGCATGCCCGACGTGGTACGCCAAGCGAACCAGGCGGCCGAGGAGGTCGCCCAGACGCTTTCGCAAGCGGGGAGTGAGGAGGAGTCGCCACGGACGAACTGATCGACGAGGTTCGCCACGCCCTCGGGGGGCGCATTCCCGACCTGCCGCCAGCCAGGAACCTGCCTGCCGTGACACCCGCCACCCGGCGGGAACTCGCCGAACGCATCGATCACACGCTGCTGCGCCCCGACGCCACATGGCAGGAGGCACAGGCGGCCTGCCGCCTCGCGGCGGCCGAGCATTGCGCCGCCGTCTGCCTCTCGCCCCGCTATGTGGCCCTGGCCGCCGAAGAGCTGCAGGGCAGCGGCGTCAAGGTCTGCACGGTGATCGGGTTCCCACACGGGACGGACGCGGGCGCCGTGAAGGCGTTCGCCGCGGCGCAGGCGGTGGCGCAGGGCGCGGAGGAGATCGACATGGTGATCTCGCTCGGCGCGGTGCGGGCGACGGACGATGAGGCGATTTCCGGCGAGATCCGCTTCGTGCGCGCCGCCATGCCGAACCGGACGCTCAAGGTCATCCTCGAGACCGGCGTCCTGAGCCCGCCGGAGATTGTGCGCGCAGCGCTGCTTGCCGTGGCGTCCGGGGCCGACTTCGTCAAGACCTCCACCGGCTTCCAGGGTGGCGGGGCTACGCCTGAGGCGGTGGCGCTTTTGCGGGCAGCCGTCGGCGGGCTCGCCGGCATCAAGGCGTCGGGCGGCATTCGCACGCTTGACGAGGCAAGGGCCATGCTGGCCGCGGGAGCGACGCGCCTCGGCCTGAGCCACACGTCCGAAGTGCTCGGGGCATGGGGTGATCAGCCTTGAAGTTTCAGTCTCTTCCCCTCGTCGAGCGCAAGCGCGACGGCGAGGCGCTCGCTGCGCAGGAAATCGACGATCTCGTCGCGGCCTACGTGGCCGGCGACGTGCCCGACTACCAGATGGCCGCATTCCTGATGGCGGTGACCATACGCGGCATGAGCTTCGACGAGACCGCGGCCCTGACGGGTGCCATGCTGCACTCTGGTCGGACCGTCGAGATCTCGGCCCGCAGGCCGCTTGTGGACAAGCACTCCACGGGCGGTGTCGGCGACAAGACGAGCCTCGTGGCGGTGCCGCTGCTCGCGGCCCTCGGCTTCTGCGTGCCGAAGCTCTCCGGCCGTGGCCTGGGCCATACGGGAGGCACGCTCGACAAGCTGGAGTCGATCCCGGGTCTGCGCACGTCCCTGGACGCGGCGGAGTTTGCGACGCTCGTGAGCCGCTATGGGCTGGCGATCGCGGCCCAGAGCGAGGACATCGTTCCGGCAGACCGCCTGCTCTACGCTTTGCGCGATGCCACGGGCACCGTTGCCTCGCTGCCCCTGATCGCCTCGTCGATCATGTCGAAGAAGCTCGCGGTCTCCTCGCGGCTCATCCTTCTGGACGTCAAGGTGGGGAGTGGCGCCTTCTTCCCGGACGAGGCATCCGCCGCGGAATTCGCCCGACTGGCGATCCGCATCGGTGAGACGTTCGGGCGCGATACGCGCGCGCTACTGACCCGCATGGACGCGCCGCTCGGCCAGGCGGTGGGCAACGCGCTCGAGGTGCGGGAGGCGGTCGCCTGCCTGCGCGGGAAGGGGCCGCAGGACCTGCGCGAGGTGGCGGTGGCACTTGCGGTGGAGGCCCTGCACGCCGTTTACGGCCTGGCGCGCGACGAAGCCGGCCGGCGCGCCGCGGAGGCGCTCGAGAGCGGCGGCGCCTACGAGATCTTCCGGCGCTGGATCCCGTCGCAGGGCGGGGACATCACCTACCTCGAGCAGCCCGATCGCTGGCCTGAAGCGGCGGCTGTGGGGACGTTCACGGCCGGGACCGACGGCTATGTAAGCCGGATTGGCGCCCGGGCCGTCGGCGAGGCTGCGAGGCTCGCCGGCGCGGGCCGATTGCGCAAGGAGGACTCCGTCGACGCCGCGGCAGGCGTCGAGATCCTGGCGCCGCTCGGTACCCCGGTCAGGTCCGGTCAGGACCTCCTGCGCGTGCACGCAGCGAGTCCGGAGCAGCTCGCGGCTGCGCTAAGGCGCCTCGATGCGTCCGTGGAGATCTCCGATGAGCCTCCTCGCGCCAAAGATGCGGTCATCTGCGCCTTCGACAAGCACGGCCGACGGGAGGAACGGTGATGGTGGTCACACCGCCAGCGGATCTGCTCGAAGCTGCCAGGGAGGCGCAGGCGAAGGCCTATGTCCCGTATTCGCACTTCCCGGTCGGGGCGGCCGTGCGGCTGGCGGACGGTGGCATCGTCCAGGGCTGCAACGTGGAGAACGCGTCCTATGGCCTCAGCATCTGCGCGGAGCGCAACGCGGCCTTCGCCGCGGTCACCGCGGGTGCCACCTCCTTCAGCGAAGTGCTTGTGGTGGGGGAGACCACCGGGCCGATCGCGCCTTGCGGGGCCTGCCGGCAGGTGTTGCTCGAGTTCACGGATCCCGCGGCCCCCATCTGGCTGGTCGGCCGGGATGGCACGCTGCGCACAAGCCTCGGGGAGCTTCTTCCCCACGCCTTTTCGCCACGAGATCTCGGACCCCAGGGTTAGCAGGGAAACAGGGAGGGTGATCGCCGTCGCGGCGATCACCCTCCCTATGACACCGTTCTGCGGCTCGGCTGGCAGCTTTGGCTCAGCGAGCCGCGGCACGCCGCACGATACGGCTCTGGCAGATCGCCGCGATCGGGCAGACGGTGCAATCGCAGTCCCGCACCGTGGCGCTCTGCGACGGCCGCTCAGCCGCCTCCTGAGCCCTCTGCCGGCGGCGGGCGGCGAGGTCCACGGTCTCGCCGTCAGGGTGAGCGCGGCCACCGGTAGGGGGAGGATCGTCGTCGAGGCCGATGCGCCGCGCGTGCACGGTCACGTCGGCCATGACGCGGTCCAGCATCTCCTGACCGGAGAAGCCCAGAGCCTCGGCGTCGTCGCCCAGCACGGCCTGCATGTCCTCCATGATGGCGAGCAGCTCATCGCGCATGGTCCGCAGGGCCTTGCGGCGCTCTGGCCCGAGATGCGGCATCAGATTCGTCAGGTAGTGGTCGCAGAAGGCCTGGTGGCGGGACTCGTCCACCAGGATGCGCTGGGACATCGCACCGAAGAGCAGGTTCTCCTGCTGGTGGGCGAACATCTGGTAGAAGTTCTTGGCGAACAGGTCGGAGATCAGGATGCCCCAGACCCAGTCGACGCGGTCGCCCTGGCGCAGGCGATGGTGGTAGCGCAGCATGGCAGGCAGGGCCCGGATCGAGACCGGCTGATGGCCCAGGCGGTGGTAGAGACGGGTGAGCACCTCGAAGTGGCGTGCCTCGTCGCCGATGAAGGTGGTCAGGTAGAGCTGGGCCGTGGACTCGCCTGCCATGGCGAGCTGCGGCAGGACGTTCGCGGCGCCCAGCATGGCCGACTGCTCGCCGAGATAGACCGGGCTCAGGACGCGGGCAAGCGCCAGGCTGCCGCGGCCGTCGAGAGCCACGGGGGCATCCCAGTCGATGTCCTCCGATGTCCAATGCACATGGGCGCCCTTGTGGTAGAGACGCTTGAGCAGGTCATCGCTCAGGTCAGGAAACAGACGCAGCATAATTCCACCTCGTCCGGAACCCGCCGGACACGTCCGAGGATCGTGGATTCTTGGTATCAGGGTATCATATGTGGCCATATGGCCGCGAGGACAGGTCCATCAGGCCGTCTTCCGCACCCGCCAGACGAGCAGGGAACCGACGATGAAGAATACGGCCGTCAGAGCGAACAGGGCGCGGTAGCCGAGCGACACGCCGAGATGCGGGATAACCAGTACGGAGAGGAGCCAGCCGAAGAGGAGTCCGGTCATCTGCGGGCCGTTGGTCGAGATGCTCCAGATGCCCATGTCCCGTGCCGCCGTGCGCCCGGGCAGCACGTCGACCACCAGCGCCCAATCGGTCGACTGGTATGCCCCGTAGCCGAGTCCGAACACGGCTGCCGCGATGTAGACGGTCGTCAGGCTGTGCGTGAAGACGAAGAGCAGGGCGCAGATGCCCTGGAGGACGCCGGAGAACATGACAAGGCGGCGACGGTCGCCGATGCGGTCGGATAGGTAGCCGGCGCCCAGCGACGCGACCAGGGCCGTGACCGACAGCACCATCAGGATCAGGAAGACGTCCGTTTCGGGCGAGCGGATTCCGAGTACGAACTGCAGGTAGTAGAGCAGGTACTGCTCGAGCACATACAGGCCGATCAGCACCATGAAACGCGTCCAGAAGACGATCCAGAAGTTGCGGTAGCCGGGGCCAAGGCGAAAGAGGTTGCGCAGTTGCGCCCAGAGCGGTGCCGGCGCGAGGGGGCGGGAGTCCGGTTCGCGCACGAGCCCGAGCGTGGCGCCGAGCGCCAGCAGGAGCAGGGCCATCGTGGACCAGACGAAGGTGGCGGCGGAGAAGAACGCGCCGAGGATGCCGCCGACGATCACGCCTGCCTGGTTGTAGAGGGCCATGTAGCCGCTCGCCTCGCCGCGCTGCGCCGGCGGCACGAGGTCCGGGATCAGGCCCTGGTACGCGCTCTGCGCAACGTTGTTGAAGAACTGCACGCCGACGAGGCCCACCACGAACAGTGGCACCGATGGAGCGTAGGCGATGGCGAGGAGGAACGCGAGGGAGAGCAGGGTCCCCCAGACCATCAGCGGTCGGCGCCGTCCGAGTCGCGAGCGGAAGTGGTCAGAGATAAGTCCGAAGACGGGCGTGACGAGAATGGCGACCAAGGTGCCGAGAAAGGAGGCCCAGGACAGGACACCCGTGGCGGCGTGGGCGCCGACGAGCGATAGCACGCGCTCGGGCAGCACGATGAGGAGGAGGCCTGTCCACATCACGTTGTTCGGGAACCAGAAGAGGCCGAGCGATAGCTGGTTGCCCAGCGTAAGGTGCGGTCTGCCCGGCCAGCCGAGGTAGGGGGAGTTTTCCAAAGACGTCATCTTGCGGCTATGGCCCTGACCATGGGCACCCTCCTTCAGGCGGCTTTGCGGGCGCGATTCGCCGTGCCCCCGCCAGAAGCCTGCGCCACGGGGCTCAGGTTCTGGCGCCGTGCAGGAGGCCCAGGCGCTTGGCCAGGTACTGCGTCGTCGGCGCCTGGATGAGCAGCGTGACGATGACGGCTGCGAAGACGCAGGCAGCGACCGTTGGCGCCAGCGGCGAATGTTGGGCAAGCAACAGCGCGGCAAGTGCCGCCGGCACCACGCCGGTCTCCCGCACCCAGGCCGCGAAGGCCAGCTCCGGCCAGCGGTAGCGACCCCTGCGGTCCAGTGGCAGAAGGAGTACTGTGAGAGGCCGCGCCACCACCACGAGCGCAAGCGTCACAAGCAACGCCGGCAGGGCCAGGCGCCACAGCACCGAGGGCACCAGGCTGGCGCCGAGCAGCGTGAACACAACGAGGCGCACCAGGCGGCTGAAGATGCCGGCGGAGTATTCATAGAAGCTGGCCGCCACGGGGTCCTGCCTGCGCAGGCGGCGATGGCTGCGTCCCGCAAGCAGACCTGCGATGAAGGCCGCCAGGAAACCGGAGGCCGAGAGCAGCGTCGCCGCGGCATAGGCCGTGATGAGCGCGGCCAGGGCGAGCAAGGTGCGCAGGCTCTGGTGTGGCGCCTTCAGCCGGCCCTCGAGTGCGTGCAACGCGAGGCCGACCACGCCGCCGACCGCCAGGCCGAGCACCAGGTTCCAGGCGAGCGTAAGCAGACCCGTGCCGATGCTCAGGCCGCTGCCGGCAAGGACAACGGCGAGCGCCGCGCCTGTCGCGTCGTTGGCCGCCGACTCCGACACAAGCAGGGCTTTGAGCCGCTGCGCGACCGGCAGAGCGGCAAGAATCGGCACGATGGCGGCGGGATCGGTCGGTGCGAGAACAGCACCGATCAGGAGCGCCTGCGTGAGATCAAGTCCGAACACCAGATGCGCGGTGGCTGCCACCACCGCCGCCGTGACCAGGACCCCCAGCGTCGCCAGGATCACCGTGCCGCGCCAACCTGCTCGCAGTTCCTTGGCATCGAGGCTGCGGCCACCCTCGAAGAGGAGATAGGCGGCCCCAAGCATGACAGATCCCTCGGCGAGGCCGGGGAGGGTGGTCGGACGCACGATGGCCAGCACCGCGGGGCCAAGAAGGATGCCGAGCAGGAGGAATAGTACGATGTCGGGAACGTGCCAGCGTTCGGCCAGTACGGCGAGGCCGGCGCCGCCGAGCAGCATGGCGCCAAGACCGAGAATAAGCTGCAGCGACTGGGAGGCCGGCATAGGTCGACGTCCTTCCTTGCACCTGACGCTGAGATTTCCTTCTGGAACCGCATGGCGGCCTCCTGCCGCGGGCGAGACTGGCACATGTGAGGAGGATTCCGCCGAATGCCGCGGATCAGCGTGATCGTACCAGCCTACAATGCCAAGGATACGATCCTCGCGGCCCTGCGCAGCACTCTGACGCAGACGCGACCGGTCGACGAGGTCGTCGTGGTGGATGACGGGTCGCAGGATGGCACCGCGGAGCTTGTGGAACGGGAGATGCCTGAGGTCAAGGTCGTCCGTCAGGCGAACGCCGGCCCCAGCGCCGCGCGCAACACGGCCGCCGAGGCCGCCCAGGGCGACTGGCTCGCCTTTCTGGATGCGGATGATCTGTGGTTGCCGCAAAAGCTCGAGGCGCAGCTCGCCGCCCTGGAGCATCAGCCGGAGATCGGTATGTGCTCGAGCGACTGGGTGCGCCACGAGGTCAAGGCCCCACCGGTTCCGCCTCTCGCCGAACTGCCCCAGCGCCACATCACCTTCGGCGACATCGTGCGCCTCAACCGCTTCCAGACCTCGACGGTGCTGGTGCGCAAAGATCTCTGGCGGGCGGTCGGGGGATTTCGCACCGCCATCGACGGGACCGAGGACTGGGACTTCTGGATGCGCGTTGCCCGCCTTACCGACGACCTGCATCTGGCATGGCCGCTTGTGGTCTACCGCGACGAGGGGACGAGCTACAGCAAGAATTCGCGCCGCGTCTACGATGCCATGCATCGCATGCTCGCGGAACTCGGCCCCCCGGATGGACCCATCCCGCGTGGGGAATTTCGCCGCCTGATCGCCTGGCATGACGTGCGCTTCGCTTACGCCTTCTGGCGTCAGGGCCGCAAAGGGGACATGCAGGCGGCATTGCAGCACGGCCGCACGATCGCCTCGAACGCGCTGCTCGCGGACGTCGCCGCGCGCGAGTTCCTGCCGTACCTCTGGCGCCGGAGCCGGCGACCGTTCGGGCGCTAGACCCCGCCTGCGGACCGGTAACCTCCCGTATCCCGCCGCCATAGGGTAGCGGTTGCGAGGAGGTGGCGCGTTGACGAACGCCGGCCTGGAGAGTCCATGGGTCTCTCGTGGCACGAAGGAGGTAGCGGGGGCCGCCGTGGAGCGGCTGCTGGTACAGGTCCCGCTGGTACGCCCGGGACAGGATCTGCACTCGCTGGTAAGAGAATACCTCCTGCCAGGCGTACGGCAGGGCGACACCGCTTTCATTTCGGAGAAGGTGGTGTCGATCACCCAGGGACGGGCGGTCGGCATGTGGCAGGTCAGACCGAGGACGCTTGCGCGGCTGCTGTCGCGCTTCGTCCATACGACCGTGCACGGACGCGGCATCGGCCAGCCTGTCGTGATGGAAATGGCCTTCCGTGAGGTGGGCGCGCCGCGCATCGTGCTTGCCGCACTCGTCGGCGGCCTGATGCGTGCGTTCGGCCGCAGCGGCGACTTCTACCGCATCGCCGGTCGCAGGGTGGCGGCGATCGACGGGCCGAACCGTTACACCGTGAAGCCCTTCGGCTACTATGTCATCCTGGCGCCGGAACGTCCAGACGAGGTGGCGCGGGACCTCAGCCGCCTGCTCGGTATCGGCGTGGCGATCGTGGACTGCAATGACCTTGGCTCGGAAGTACTCGGCGCGAGCGAAGGCGTGGA
This sequence comes from Bacillota bacterium, assembly GCA_021793315.1. Taxonomy (GTDB): domain Bacteria; phylum Bacillota; class Sulfobacillia; order JAJZYS01; family JAJYTV01; genus JAJZQO01. Next base: position 12,386 of record JAJYSZ010000073.1, read on the forward strand.
TGGGCAGTTCGTGCGCGCAGCGCTGCGCGACAATCCGATGGGACAGAGGGATCAGCGGACGCCCATGGGGGTAATCCGGGGGGCGGGGTAAGCGAGGGACAAGGAGTCGCCTTGACGTCAGAAATACCAGGATGCCCACAGTGTCGTGTAGGTGTGGAAGATGATGCCGGGCACGAGGCTGCGGCTGCGCCAATAAGCGTAACCGAATACGAGTCCGGTGGGCTGCAGGGGAAAAGCAAGCTGCAACGCGACCAACCACCAGGGGCCAAGGTTGTGGCCGAGGAGAAGCAGCGGTAGATGGTACAGCCCGAAGACTGTGATCATCACCAGCATAGCCAGCCATGGACGGCGGAAGAAAGCAAACAATTGCGGGAGTAGATAGCCCCGGAACAGTGCCTCCTCGGGGATTCCGTTGTTGAGCGACTGTATGAGGAACATCGGAATCGCGGCCAGCGAAAGTGGGAGATAGCTTGATAGAGGATTCATGATGCCAAAGACGCGGTCCCGAAGTACGGATGCCCCTGTGGCGAAGAGGATCATTGTCACCGCAAGTTGCCAATCCACAGCACTGAAATGGAAGCCGAGGATTCCATGTCCCTTCACGCGCCAGCATGCAAGACCGACGTAGAGCAGAGGCATCGCGACGTATGCCAAGAGGACGGGGATCACGCGCGATGAGGGATCGGTCAGGTTGTAGATCAACCAAAAGGCAACAGTGAAGCCGGCGGCCACCGCAAAGACGACGAAGAACCAGAGGACGGAGGCTCGGTCTGTGGGCAACTCGGGACGTTGTCTTGCAGTTGCCTTCTTGGATAGGAAATAGACCAGCACCAGCATGGCTGCGGCGGTGCCGTAGTTCCAGAGCTCTTCCTGCCACACAGGTGCCAGGAGCGGGGATAACTGAAAGTTCATGTTCACCAGAAACACGGCGGTGAGATATGCCGCGATACCGGTTGCAGCCAGGCCAACCTTACGGACGGGCACTTGCCGCACAAGACCTACAGCGACTGCCAGAAGGTCTCACCCCTTCCTAACAGCGGGAATGGTAATCCGTTTCTCTATGGGTGCCAAGGGTCAATTGGAAGGCCCTGACCATTTCACCTCTCGTTCCGTGGATGATCCTTTACTTCGAAACCTCGCGTTTGTGTTAGTCGGAAGAAGTACAAGCAGTGCTACGGCCAGAATCCATCAAGCCTGAAAACGCCTGAAACCCGCTCTGGGAGCGGTCTAAGCTGCCTAGCAGCATATTGCGCCAGTCTGTCGTGATGGAGATGGCCATGCGTGAGGTGGGGGCGCCCCGCATCGTGCTGGCGGCGCTGATCGGCGGACTCACGCGCACCGTGGGGCGGGGCGGCGACTTCTACCGCATCGCGGGTCGCAGGGTGGCGGCGATCGATGGGCCGAACCGCTACACGGTGAAACCCTTCGGCTACTACGTCATCCTGGCCCCTGAACGGCCGGACCAGGTCGCGGCAGATCTGAGCCGGCTGCTCGGTGTCGGCGTCGCGATCGTGGACTGCAACGACCTTGGCTCCGAGGTTCTCGGCGCGAGCGACGGGGTGGATCGCGAGTTTGTCAGGGAGGCCCTGCGCGACAACCCGATGGGACAGGGCGCCCAGCGGACGCCCATGGGCGTGCTCAGAGCCGCTCAGTAGAGATTCGAGATCGGCCAACACTATATACGTGCGTCACTGCACGAACTGTGATCGGGCAGTTGCAGGGTGGACACTAGTGTGACTGCGACGGAGCAATTCACTGCCGACCAAGGCCACGAGAACAAGAACGAGCACGAACAGCATGTTCGATGTGCTCACGGCGAAGGGGAGCCAATCCCAGAGTCCGTGTATCGTTGCTGCCCAGAGGATTGAACCGCTGCGCCAGGCAACCCAGGTCAACAGGAATCCTAGGAAGGTGTCAACCGTAAGGACTGTCCAGAATGGGGCACTCCCGAAAGGGGTGCCAGAGGCGAGCACCTCCTGTATGTGAGCCAATCCAAACGCCACATTGACCGCGACGGCTGCACCGATGAGACCTATCCGGTCGGTGAGTATGCGCATAAGGACGCCCCGGTAGCTCCACTCCTCGCTGGTGCCGACGATGCCAAGGAACCCAACGAGGAACACCGCGCTGGTGAGATCAAAGGGGGAATGACGCAAGCTGGCCCAGACCACGATGCCCACGATCGTTGCGCCAGCCAACAATACTGCGAGCCAGGGATTGGCCCGCCTTCCCAGCAAGCTGGAGAAGCGGCTGGGCCGAGCAACGAGAACGTACAGTGCGAGTGGCAGGAAGCCTTCACCCACGCCCGTAAGCATCATGCTCCAAAGCGCTGACCACGCCTTGGTTCCAATCTGCTGCATGAAGGCATGGAGGGGGCCAGTCCCCAGGTGGATCATCAGTGCAATCCCAATGGGTTGCAGCCAGTCGAAGGAGAACACGGTCCATAGCCCTGCGTCCAACAAGTAGACCGTTGCTGCCAGGGCCAGCTTCCTGTTGGAGCTCACGCTCAGAACTCCCTTTTGGATGGATCCAACTCCCAAAGTCACAGTGCAAGCTTCTTGAGGGCACAGCCAGATCCTGCCGGTTGGCAGGACGCTGCACTCGCCTGCCGGCGGACTACAACGCGTAGTCGCCTTGGGGAGGGCAAGAGTACAGCCCAGCCCGCTCTGGGGGAGGGCTGAGGTGCCTAGCCGTATATGCCGCTGGTCCGTCGTGATGGAGATGGCCTTCCGTAGGTGGGTGCACCGTGCATCACGTAGGGCTGACGCGCGCGTTTGGTCGCAATGGCGACTTCTACCGCATCGCAGGCCGTAAGGTAGCGGCGATCGACGGGCCGAACCGCTATACGGTGAAGCCATTCGGGTACTATGTCATCCTGGTGCCAGATCGGCCGGACGAGGTGGCGCCGTATCTCAGCCGCCTGCTCGGTGTCGGCGTGGCGGTCGTGGACTGCAACGACCTAGGCTCCGAGGTGCTGGGCGCCAGCGAAGGGGTGGACGCCGAGTTCGTGCGGCGGGCGCTCCAGGGCAATCCGATGGGTCGGAGGGATCAGCGGACGCCGATGGGCGTGATCCGTGCAGTCGGCAAGTAGGGCTCAAACGCCATTGGTCAGCGTAGCGCCAACTCTATCGCTGCCAGCAGCGCGTCTGAGGACACGCCGGCCTGCGCCATGGCTTGCAGACGGCCCGCGCCGAACCATTCCTGCGCCAGATCGAAGGCCCGTGCGTCTTGCGCGCGGTAGGCGTCGAGCGTCCGACCGGCTGTCTCCGAGTCCTCGCGCAGCATCCAGTCGGTCATCAGTACCAGGGATGCGGCGCCGAGAACCGCTTCTGGGCCTTCTAGCTTCACGTTCTTCGATGCTAAGAACGGGTGGGCGGTGAGAAGCCCGGAGGCACCGGCCGGACCATCCGCTGCCGCGTACCGGATGTGGCGGATACCACAGACTACAGCTGCTCCGACGCACATGGCGCACGGTTCCAAGGTGGTATACAAGATTCCCTTATAGAGCCGGTCGGCAGGGCTGGCCTGCGCCAGCACGTTGATCTCCGCATGCGCGAGTCGCGTATGCTGTAATGGCATAGACCCGGACTTCGGCGAAAATACTTGATTGCGGCCTCGGTAACGCACTTGCCCCGCGCCGTCGACGAACGCAGCACCTACCGGAATCGTGTCGTCTTGATAGGCCGCCCAAGCCTCAGAAAACACTACTGACCAAGGAATGCTTGGATGCATGCTCGACTCCCTTGAGCCCAACATGGCAGCATGGTCTACCTGGATGGGCAGCAAATCTCATCCTGGCCTGTTGTGTTCGACTGCCAACGTCGTAAATTCAATATCGGCATGGTCAACGTCGAGCTTCGGCGCACGGACGGCGGCGGCCCCGCAAATCCCGTACGAATGCTCTTACCCTAGTCTACAGCACCGGAATCGTCGAAGACGTCTGCCTGCGGGGGGGTCGATCCCGGATGAACGATGTGGCAATGGTGAAGGCCCCACAGCACAGCGAAGAGTCACCTTGCGGGGTGACTCTTCCGTCTCAATCGTGCACCGACCCAACAAAGTCAGGTCAAACAGCTAGCCGTAAGATAATTCACCGAAGTGAGACAAGTCAAGGCGGAAAGCAAGCAACGGATATCGCCGTTCCATCTCTTCTCTGATCTGACGCAAGACGCTCCCCGAAACGTAACCCGAAGCTGAGGAGAAATCAGGCTCCTCGCTGTTTTGAGTGGTCAGACGGGGTTCGGGAGGTTGAATGAGAGCTTCCCAGCGATGAGGTAGGCCATGAGGATGAGGGTCTGAGGATTCC
>JAJYSZ010000074.1 GCA_021793315.1 Bacillota bacterium
CTCCTAACGCTCCTCTGCCAAAGGGGCCGCCATATGGTCAACGCTGACATTATAAAGACGCTACCGAGTCCGCCAACAAAGCCCTTCGCCACATCTGGGTTGACACAATTAGTGCCGGGCTGTGGCCGCCAGACATCCCGCGCCGGTGGCCGATGCAATATCCCTCCCTACACGCAGACCGGCTCCTCTTCGTTGGCTTCAACCCGTCGTTCAGCGTCCGCGCGCTGCGCACAGGTGATGACGCAACTCTCATCGACGTCGACGACCTCGAGGACGGCAATCAGGTTCAGCAAAGGATCGCGGCCGACGCGCACTGGCGAGAGCCCGATTCCCTCTACCCCTACTTCGTTCCGTTTGCCGAGTTCGGCTTGCCTTGGGAGCACATCGACGTCTTCGCCGTTCGGGAGCGGGATTAGGACGCGGTGCGGAAGGCGTTGCGCCTGCACGAAGATCAGTGGTCGCCCTTTGCAGAGCAGCAGTTTGAGGTCTGCGAGGAGCTTCTGGCCTCCCTCCGACCGACCGGCATAGTCGTTGTCAGCGCCCTGGGGTCCACGCTTCTCTCAAAGCGCTGGAGTGAGTCTGGGCGGCTCTGGCCTGCCGAGCACACCGGCAAGGGCGTGCTGCGGGACGAGGCACGCGAAATCCCGGTGTTCTTGGCCAGCATGCTCAGTGGCCAACGTGCCATGGACCGCTTCTCGCGCGCACGGCTGGTCCACGAGGTTCGCAGTGCGCTCACCCATGATCTCTAGACCAAGTTCGGCCCTATAGGCTGCCCCGGCATGCCCGCAAGTACGGATCGCACAACTTCGGCCAGCCTCGCGGCGTCAGTTATAAGATCGCCTTGCAGCCGCAACTCGTGCTCCGCCTTCTGGCAGTGGCGAATCCTCCACCAGTAATAGTAGTAGTACGCTTCCTTGTCGACCTCGGTCAGGCGCACCTCAGAGAGCGGGACACCTGTCTGTGCGGCCATATCGCGGCGTAGCACCTTCAAAGGCGTGCTCCTCAGGTGGATCGTGACGGCGTGCGCACGAGTCAGTTCCCAGAAGTCGCGCCGTCCCAAAAGCCGTGGCGATGCAACGATGAGCGTCCTTTCGGCTGCCGCCGTCAACTCCTGATAGGTCTCCCACAGCAGGCGGTCGATGACCTCGTCGTTCTCCGGCTTGCGGCTCAGGTCTTCGATGGTCACTCCATGCCGCCGCTCCATGACCAGTTCGTTATCGCGGAACGGCAGTCCGACCCTAGGCGCAACCTCCGCTCCCAAGGTCGTCTTCCCTACGGCGGCCACCCCGACGAGGATGATGTGTGGACGGCTCCCAGCAGCTTCAGGTGTCATGCCAGGGTGTTCCCCTTGCACCGGTGGCGTTCCTGCGCACCCCCCTCACACCCGCGAGGCCAGGAGGAGACGGCGGATGTTCCGCCGAACGCGCCAACGAGGTGATCATCCTGTCGCTTCCAAGCAGCGTGCGCGCCCACGCTGAGGCACTGCTTCAGGCGTTCTGCGATCGGAGAGTGCCCGAGTCCGTCCGCCGGGAAGTTCGGCTCGAGGCCGCTTTCCGCGGCGACATCGCGACCATCTTCGAGCATCGCCCGCCCTACGTGTCCAGCTTCCTTCCGGCCCGCGAGGGCGACGAGTGGACGCGCCTGGCGATTGCCCAATTCCGCTATGACGCCGAGACGCGCCTCTGGACGCTCTTCTGCGCCGACCGGAGCAGCCGCTGGCACAAGTACGCCGAGGTCGATCCGTCTGAACGGCTCGAAGATCTCATCGAAGAGGTCGACGCTGACCCCACGGGCATCTTCTGGGGATGAGCTCGCGCCGCCTTGCTCACTTTGACGTCGAGACGAAGGAGGGGCGATCGTGCGCCGGCTGCATGTGGACCTCGAAGAGATCGCCATGGCCATGGAGACTCAGATGTCCGAGAACGAGTCCTACCTGGACGCTGAAACCGGAGAACTCGTAGTCTTCCCGTATGAACTGCGGGGAGAGGACGTCTTCGACGACGGGTACGTGGGGGGCCTCCCAGAATGGGAGCAGGATCTCGTTCCCCAGGCCAGGGAGATACTCCAGGGCTCGGATCGCTACGCCGCCATCCCGACGGCGCCCTCCTATGAGGAGTACGACCTCATGGTGGAGTTCGCGGGATCGGTCTCCGATCCGCGGCTGCGCGACCTGCTCGCCGTGGCGCTAGACGGAAGGGGTGCCTTCGGGCGCTTCAAGCGCATCCTCGAGGACACCCGAAGGAGAGGGAGCGCTGGTTTCGGATGCGGGACGAGTTCTCCGCGGAGCGTGTCCGGGAGTGGCTTCGGGAACTGGACATCGACCCGCTCGACGGCTAGGGCACCCCTGGATGCTTGGAGAGAGCACAGTCCCTACAACCGCCTGAAGCGAGGATGCGGGAGCCCCTGGGCTGACGCCGAGTGTGGCTGCTCAGCGCCGTCCTGCGGGCCCACTACCCAACCGCTCACCAAGCTCGTATAGGACCTCGGCGGTCTCGCTGTCGAGCCCATACCCGAAGTCACTGCATCTGCGCGAGAATTCCTCCATCCAACGCAGGTACGTCTCCCCTTGCGCGGCGTCGGCCATCTGGGACAGGTTCGCCGCCGCCGCCCTGAAGCTGCTGCCGAGCGCGTCGTAGAATGAGGTCGGCCCCCCGCCGTAGGTGTCAAGAAATTCAGCGATCTGGCTCACAATCTCAAGGTAAGTCGGTACGGCGAGATCTGGGTGGTCCCTCACGGCACTCTTGACAGGGTTGAGCTCTCTGAGGTTCGGCATGCGTGGCTTGAGGCCCCTCTGGCTGAACACATCCTCGATCCATGCGCCGATCTCGCCTAGCACAGTCTCCTTGGGCAGCGCCTCCGCACCGGCCTGGATGAGCCATGCCAACACCTTGCGGCGGAACGCTTTGTTTTCCTTTACTCCCTTGAGCAGAAACCGAGCGAGGTCGGAGGACGACTTGCCCTCGAGCATGCGCCGGATGTCACGGTCCTCAATTCCAACATGGGCGTCGTCTTTCTTGCGCAACGCGACCAGACTCCTTGCGGCGGGTGATCCACCTTACCTCTTCGACGCTGCTCGAGCGCAATTCCTCTCGCTTTGCGGGGCCGCCAAGCCCTCAAGCAGTCGTCTTCCGGTTCACGCCCGCGGCCGTCGACCCTGGCACCCCCGGAATGGACACTCGACAAGCTCACCGTGCTGTTCCTTGGTTTCGCCGTCGGCGCGTTCGCTTGGTGCGTCGGTATCTCGGTGCTCGTCTCCTGGACGCGGAAGATCGTCGGCGCAGGGCTCTTGCGGGGCATCTACACCGTATCCTCGCTGGCGACGGCTTGCTTTGCCCTCGAGATGCTCTGGACCATCATCCACGGCACGATTCTGCCGTTGTTTTCGAGTGTGGCCGCGGGTCTGCCCGAAGGGGTGGCCCGCGGTTCCTAGCCCCTCAGCTGGCTCCGGCCCCGGGCAGGTCCGTGCCTCATGGAGCGTAGACGGTGACCTCGGAGACGGCGCCGGGCGTGACCAGCTCGTTGCCCACCCCGAGCGCACGCGCAACGACCAAGCCGTCCACGGGTTGACCGTTCGGGAAGACCACCGTCAGCCTCAAGCTGGGATTGGCGTCCGCGGTCCGGGTGGCCGGAAAGCCGGCCTGCTCCAGAAGACTGACGTAGGCTGAAGAGCCCTCCACCGCGATCGGCACGCTCTTCGGCGACGGAAATGGCGGCAGACCGGTCCAGGCGCCCGTACTACCGTAGGGCTTCAGGACGTCGGTAACGCTCGCCGTGTTGAGCACGTCGTAATACGCGCCGTCGATCCGGTTCTCCGCGTCGATGCCAGGAAAGGGCATCGGCGCAAGATCCATCGAATCGCCGGCTTTGCCGAGCGTGATGTGCCGTACGCGGCTGTGGACGAGGATCAGGCCGAGCGACAGAAGCTGGCTGTTCGAGAGGTTCGTCGCCACGTCCTTGCGCCAGGTGGTGACCAGCGCCGGAAGGTGCAGCGCCGCCTGCACTTGAGGAGCTTTCCCTTGAGCGCGCAGAGCACCTGCGACTCCGCGTCCATGCGCTGGAAGTCGGTGGTGCGGTAGCTGTTGGCGGTGTTCTGGCGGACGCGGATGAACGCGAGTACCCAGGGGCCAGAGAGGCAATGCACGCCGGGCTCAAAGTCCGCCTTACTGTGCAGCGGGTCGTAGATGCGGGCTGGGATGTCGATGTTGACGCACCCGACGGCGTCCACGGCGTCGATGAAGCCCTGGAAGTCGGTCGCGATGTAAGCGTTGACCAGGAGGCCGGTGAAGTGGCTCACGACCTGCATCGCGAGCTCGGGACCCTGGGCGGGGCCCTCGGTTAGGCCAAGGAACAGGGTCTCCTTGATCTTCGGCACGGGATCGTGCCACTACGGCAGGGCGATCAGAAGGTCTCGCGGGACAGAGATCAGCGTGACCTTGTGCTGCGCTGGGTCGACGTGCGCAAGCATGAGGATGTCCGCCTGACCCAGCGAGAGGGGACCCGTAGCCTTACGCGCGTTGTTGCCGATGAGCAGGATATTGAAGGGGACGTTCGTCGCGACCGCCGTGGCATGGCTGCCAGGGCTCGATGCGGCGGTGAACCAGCTCTTCACGTAGGCACCGGCCCCGATCAGGACGAGGACGATGACCAGAAGCCATACGGACCTGGCTCGGCAACCGCCTCTTCAAGCCCCTACCTCCCGTCCATGCGAGGACGCGACGGTAACGCTTAGACTTTACCTCCGATTCGGATGTTTGTGGGATGCTGCGCAGAACAAGGGCCTTCTTCACGCCGAAGGCCGGCATGCGGCACCGTCCCCGGACCGGCCACCGATGCCATGCCCGGCGGCCGGCACCCTGGGCCAGAAGGCCATTCAAGCAGGGGACGACCCGCCCGGTCGGGCGATCACTGTAGGAGCCGCGTCACCGTTCGTCCCGAGCAGATCTTTCGTCCATGATTGGTCTTGTGACGTACCGCACCACCAGCTATCGGCCTTCCAGCAGTTCCATAAAGACGATGGGCGGGAAATCCGGGAACATGTATGCCGAACGCCAGCCTTTGGATGGAGGTCGCAACATGCTGCCGCCCCCGCACCGATGGGTCATTACCACGAGCCTCAGCGCCATCCTGCTGGCGTCATCCTCGCTTTCGGCACTCTGCGTCCAGCCTGCGTCTGCCGCAACTCCGGCCGCCGAGACTCGCGCCGCGTTCACCTGCGCCCTCGCGAACTCGTTGCATCTGGCCCCCGCGTCCGTGGCCAGGACGCCATTCACGGATCTCGGCGCCACGGCGCCGTCTTGCCGGAGTGAGATCGCCGCGGCCTACGTGGGAGGCTGGGTCTCGGGAACCGGGCCCCACACCTTCTCGCCACAGGCTTCCCTGACGCGCGAGCAGGTGGCCAAGATGGAAGTACTCGCGTTGGCCCTCGGCACTGCCGCAAACGGACTCGGCGCCTACCGCCCCGCATTCGCGGACGCGGGTCGGATCGGCCGGTGGGCGTGGGGCGATGTCGATGAGGCCTACAAGATCGGCATTCTCAACGGTTTCTTGAATGGCGACTTCGGACCGGCGGCCACCTTCACGCCAGCCCAGGCAAACGACGCCGTGCGCCAGCTCGTCGCGTATAAGAACGGCAAGCAGGCATCGACGACGTACGTGACACCCGTTCACGTGCCCATCGAGACTCGCCTGCAGGCCGTGTACGCCGTCGGAACCACGATGGGCGTCGGCGTTCGCGTAGGTGTCGAAGATCCGCCCCCCACCACCTCGCCGTATTCGGACGTCAGCACGTGGATGGGGGCCTACCCGTACGTCTGGTACGCAGTGAATCAGGGAAGATGGATTCCCGCCGCCACCTCCAGCTCGTTCGGCGCGCAGGAGCCGGTCAGCCATGCGATGTTCGCGTCCCTCGCCGTAGCCGCCCTCGGCGACGACAGTCAGGCGACCGCCCTCGCAAACCAGCCCTCGCCGTTCCGTGACGACGCGAGGATCCCAGAAGATCTGCGCGGCGCCGTCGACGAGGCCGCCGTGCTGGGTCTCATCACGGCCGGGCCCAACGACGTCTTCGCCCCTACCGCCGACACGACCGTCTACCAGGCCGACCAGATCATCGCGCGCATGCTGGCGCTCGAGGCGCCGTCAGCGCAGCAGGGAGCGGTCACGCGGGCACGGTTCGTCGACGGGCTCGGGCTTGCGGACGGCCTTCAGCCCTACATGCGCGACAACGTCACGATCAACCAGGACATCCCCGACGTCCCGATGAGCTCGCCGGACTTCTATTTGGTGGAGGCCGCGTACCACGAGGGCTGGCTCGACGGGCTGATCACACCCGACGGCAACTTCTCGCCATCGACGCCCATCACGCTCGCCCAGGCCCTGGAGATCGCCGACGGCGCCTACCAGTCCCTTGAGGGCAGTGGGGCCAGCGCGGCCACACTCGCGGCTCTGCTGACCAAAGCCGCTCTTCCGTTCTCGGATCAGGCCACGCTGACCGGCCAGGAACGGGGCTACGTCGCGGAGGCCGTACTTGCGGGCATCCTTCCGTCGTCGCGCGAGGCGTTGCATGCCGACGCCCCGCTTGCGCCTTCCGAGAGCGCCACGCTCCTCGCGGCCATCCAGAGGCTCTCGCTGCGGCACGCCGAAGGGGCCATGACGGCGGGCCCGCCGGTGTACCTCAGCGTCGGTCAGCCCGGTCCGGCTCCCGCGGAATGCTCCTCTCAGCAGTTCTGCACCGGGCTCTCTGCGGAAGCATTCGACCGTCATGGGCTGCCTGCGACCGGCACGATCACGGTGTCCATCCTCACGCCCAAGGTCCTGACCTCTCTTGCGGCCTCGAACAGCCCCGCGGGGAGCAGCACAACGGTGCAGGTGCCGAACGGCGATCAGACGATCGGGGTGGATACGGGGACGGCCGGAACAGGGCTGATCCGCGTGACGGCGGGAACTCTCACGGTCACCCGCACCGAGGAGGTCTACACGCCGCCACTCACCCTGACCATCACGCCCAAGACGCCTGATGTCGCGCCAGGGGGCACGCTCACCCTCACCGCGTCGGCCACGGACAAGACGGGCAGGCGGATCGATATCGACCCCACCTGGGGGACGTCGCCCCCTGGGTACGTCAACGGGGGAAGCCAGCTGGCATGGGGCACGCTCGTGCATGGATCCAATCCCGCGTCGGTGGCGTTCCAGGCGGGGGAGGAGCCCGGACAGGGCTTCGTCACGGCCACCTATGGTTCAGGCTATGGCCTGAGCGTGGCAAGTGAGCAGGTCACCATCACGTCCGATGTCCGCAAGCTGGAGGTCAAGGTCTCCGACGCGACCAATCCCACCCGACGGATCGCGTTGCCCGGCGATCGCCTCACGGTTGAGGTGACGGCCCTCGCCGCTGACGGCCAGCCGGCGAAGGGCCAGGACGTCGTTCAGTTCGACGACGCTTCGATTGCGCTCCAGAACGGTCAGGCGACGTTCACCGACATGCCGGGCCTGACGAGTCCAGGCACGTTCATGTCATCCGTCACGGACGCAAGCGACCCGTCGGTTCCCAGCGCCCCCGTGCAAATGCTGTACGTCGATGAACCCTCCCCGGGCCCGCAGGCTGGCGTCCGCCTCTTCACGCCGCTGGACGCGCCCGTCTATCTGCCGTACACCGGTCAGGCACTCGTCCAACCTGTGGATGCCCTGGGCATGCCCACAACAGCTTCCGGCGCGGGTCCACAGACCATCGACCTGCTGACGCGGAACGCCACGTTCCAGCAGGGCGGTCACCCGATCACGTCGATCGTTCTGCCACCGGGGGCCACCAACGCCTCCACCTGGCTTGCGGCCGGCTCGGGGCCGGACACGGTCACGACCATCGCCGCCGGGCCCTTGAGCATCTCCGGAAGTGCGGACGGCAAGAGCATCAAACGGGCGGACTTCGGCAGTGTCGTCTACACCGTCCTGGACGGCAACGGCAACCCTGTAGCCGACGCCCCCGTGACGTTCACCTCCGGGCCCGCGACTGTAGCGGGGTCCCAAAGCGCCGCCTGCCCGCTGCTCGTCACCACGGGTCTGACGGGTCCGCAAGGCACCGTGCAGCCGTTCTTCAAGAGCGTGCCCACGGGCGATACAGGCAGTGCCTGCACCCTGACGGCTTCCGTGGACGCCTTTGCGACTAGCGGCATGACCACGCTGACCTGGTAGAAGGATTGCGCCCACATCGTTCTCTAAAGGAAACTCCAGGGTGTCGCCCGGCGGCGCCCTGGAGTCTTATCGGCAGAGGAACGGGGTCTGCGGGAACTCGCCGCCGGACCCGGTGGTGCGGATTGGAGATCCCGCTCGCACCGGCGGGACCACTCCAGGCGAACTCCCGCGCGATGGTCGCGGAAGACTATCTCCAGTATTGCGGAGCCGTATCGCCCGACTGGGCAATCCGTACGATCCTCCCGCCCTTGCCGACCGTGAACGACCAACGGTGCTGGCCCGCTCCGTTGTTCCACGTCTCCGTGAACTCGACGACCGTGGTCGAACCCTTTGGGCGCGCGTAAGTGGCGCAAGTCCCTTCCATGGCCGCGTCGGCGGACGGACCGCCATGCGGGATGCGGCAAGGCCGCGCGCCTGGCGCGGACGGGAAAAGCCCGGCAAGAGGCCTGCCCCGCCGCGACCGGAGAACGACTCTCACCGCCCTCTGCTGCGCTGGCGTGTACTCCCAGGGCTGAAATTGGCGCTTCCAGGCGTCCCGGCGCAGCCACTCGTAAAGCGCGGGCGCGCGCAGGTAGAAGACCCGTTGGTTCTCGACGCAGACGACGTCTCCGGGATAGGGGTAGCGGGTCACGAGAGGACCGCTACTTGGCGCCGAAAGAGCGAGGTAGTGCACGGGATAGACCATGTACCAGCTGCCTTGCGCGTCGTTCAGCGAAAGCTGGGCCGGTCCCATATAATCCAGTAGAACAAGGGACCTCGGAATCCGCACGAAGACGGGCGTCGCCTTCTTGAGCCAATGGAACACCCTGGAGATCGCGACCGCGGGATCGGATGGGTAGTACCACTGCCCGGAGGGGGTGTCGGACGAGATGGCGATGCCAACGATGTCCTGCGGTGGCTCGAACGCGAGCGCCCTGGCGGAGACTTCAGCGGCGATCCACGAAAACGCGAGAAGAGGTAGAAGCGCCAGGATCAGCCTTCGGCGCATCGTCCAGCCCCCTCTTGCAGTCCAAGTGATCTGTTGCCCGAGTTCCCAACGCATCGAGGAAGCTCAAGGCGCATGCCACCTGGTTCCGTTGTACGGAGCGTCAAGGATGCCGATGCCCGGTATCAGGACGAGCGCCTGCGTACGTCCAGGAACAATGCCCGTGGGGCCGGTCAGCGACAACTGATACCCAGGCGACGCCCCTTGGAGAGCGAGGCGGACGACCTTCCACCCGGTGCCGGGAACCAGCACCGCGAAGCCGAAGGGACTGGCGATCATCGTGTATCCACCAGGGGCGGAGAAGATCGGGCCAAGACCCATGAGACCCAGTCGCGCGGAGACGCGCTCCCACATCGCTCCCCCGTCGACGGTTCGGTAGAGGTCGATCCCAGGGCCGCATTTCTTCCCCAGAGGGCAGACAGCGACGCCATAGCCGACCTCCCTGCCCACGAACGCGATGGAGCCAAGGTGGAGTCCGTGCAGTCCGCGCCCTACAGGGGAGAACGTCCGGCCACCGTTGCTGGTCAGCCAAAGGGCGTCACGGCACTGCGCCGCTTGTGGGCAGTCGGTGCCCGCTTGCGTTTCAAGGTACCCGTACGTCGGGGTGAAGAAGGAAAGTGCCAGGGCGGTCTGGCCGCGCGGCAAGGGAAGCGGCACGAACTTCCTGCCGCCGTCCGTCATCCGCCAGGCGCTTCCGTTCAGGAGCAGATAGCCAGACGATTGGGAGACCATCTGGAGGCTGCCAAGCGGCGGGTCAAACGGCGAAGCCTGGGCTGGCAGGTGGCCGACGGTCCGCCAAAGGCGTCCATTCGCGCTCGCGAGCACCGCGGTCGGATCCAAGGGTGTGCCGATGGCGTAGTAGCCGCCGCCGGGGACCCCCGCAAGGGTGCCGTTCGGCGGTATGGTCTTGGACATCAGCTTCCAGTGATAGCCGCCGTCGTCCGTGCGATAGACCACGGTCGGGCAGCTCGCACCGTCGCCGCAGAAGAGACCGGTTCCATCCGCCCACCCGACTTGGGCATCGCTGAACTGGACCGATCGGATGTCGACGCCGCGGAACGCATAAGCGACATGGGTTGTGTGAAAGCCATTGGTCGTGGCGAGCACGACGTTCGTCGCCTGTGTCGGATCCTGGCAGGCGGTTGAACCCATCAGGATGAGCACGCCGGCCTGGGCGGTCTGCATGTGCACGGCCGTGGAGTCGGTACAGTACTGGTTCCAGACGGTTTGGAAGGAGGCGCCACCGTCGCTTGAGCGGTAGAGGTAGTTCTCGCACCCCCCGTTGCCCGCGGCGGCCCCATCGCAGGCGCTGACGTAGAGGGTTCCGTCGGTTAACTTCTGCAGCGACCCGCCCGCGACGTAGATCGGCGATCGGTTATGGCTTAGAAGCGGCGCCAAGGTCTCGAAGGCGTGTCCGCCATCTGAGGTCCTGAGAATGTGTCCCCCCAGCACGGCATAGGCACTCCGCCCGTCGGCCGTCGACAGCACGCCGATCGGCGTGGTGGCCTTGCCCCGCCATACGCTCGACCAGGTCTCTCCCCCGTCGGATGTCGCGTAGAGGCTGTCGGTGTTGCATCCGGGCGCGTAGCACATGGTGGAGGCGGCGAGCCAGGCCGAGGTTTCGTTCCAGGCCGCGCTCACGCCGAAGGTCGTATCCTTGACGTGCAATACCGTGTGGAACGTGCGCCCTCCATCCTCGGTGCGAAGAACGACGCCTGCGCATCCCGGTTGGACGGTGTCGCAGGCGGGCGTCGTCGCCGTGAGGATTCCTACGTCCCGGCTGAAGAAGCTCAGCCCCGTATAGTCAAGGTCTGTGGGCAGGAAGATGTCGTGCCACGACCGTCCCGCATCATCGGTGCGCTCGAGCATGCCGCCGCCAACTTGATCGTCGGCGGCCAGCCGCAGGATGTACCCGACCCGCGAAGAGACGAACTGCATCGCTCCGGGACCGCTGGTCAGGAGATCGCTCGACAGGCGGGCCGTAACGGTGGATACCACGCGGGGCACCGTCTGCCCGCTTGCCGCGGCGCCACAGGACGAACTCGCAATCGCCACGGCTATCAGGAACGTGACCAGCCGCAACCGCACCGGTATGTCCCCCCTCGCAAGGTCCGAGGCGCACGAGGTGCCATCGGCCGGGGTATCGGCCTTGGGACGCCTCCCGCGTGGAGTTCCTTCGGCTGCAAGGTTCCGCATCGCTCCACCAGTCCCTGCCAGACCGGCACCTCGGCGCAAGGTGGGCGTGTGCCAGGACCGCACGCTTGGCGAGGTCGGTCCGGGGTGAACCGTTACCGACATCCAAGCCCGCCCCCGTCGGGCGCAGCAAGAAGGCCGTCGCACCTGTGGTGCAGCGGCCTTCCCTACAGCTTCATGCAAGATGGATCGAGACCGGGACCTTCCCACGAACCGAGGGCAAGTTTCAGGTCCCCAAAGCCGCGAGATGGCTCGAGAGGCCTAGCGCACGAGTCTGCCGGCAAGCTTTTGAAGCATGTCCTCCGTCATTGATTCCAGGTCGAAGCGCGGCCGGAATCCCCATTCCTCCACGGCGCAGCTCGAGTCAATCGAGTTAGGCCAACTCTCCGCGATCCTTTGTCTAACTGGGTCCACATCGTACGTCAGCTCAAACTCGGGTATCCGAGCCTTGATCGCCGCCGCGACGTCCTCTGGAGCAAAACTCATGGCGGCGATGTTGAATGCGTTGCGGTGAACCAGCCTGGCCGGATCGGCTTCCATAAGTTGGACGATCGCGTCAAGGGCATCCGGCATGTACATCATGTCCATCTTGGTTCCAGCCGCGATGTAGGAGGTGTACTTCTTCTCCTTCACCGCCTGGTAGTAGATGTCCACGGCGTAGTCTGTCGTGCCGCCGCCGGGCGGCGTGACGTAGGAGATCAGGCCAGGGAAGCGCACGCCCCTGGTGTCCACCCCGAACCGCTGGTGGTAGTAGTCGCAAAGCAGTTCTCCGGCGACCTTCGTAACGCCGTAAATGGTGTTCGGCCTCTGTATCGTGTCCTGTGGGGTTCCGTCTTTCGGTGTAGACGGTCCGAATGCGGCAATCGAACTCGGGGTGAACAACTGGCCTTCCAGTTGTCTCGCCGTTTCTAGGCCGTTGACGAGTCCTGTCATGTTCAGGTGCCACGCAAACTGCGGTTTCGCTTCGGCCGTCGCCGACAGCACCGCTGCCAAATGAATGACCGCGTCCACCTGATACTTCTTGCCGAGCTCCAGAAACCGCTCCCCGTCTGTGACATCCAGCGTTTCGAAGGGTCCCCCCGACACAACTGGACTGTTTGGGTCCGAACGAACGTCCGTACCCACGACATGGCGATCTCCGTACAGATCGCGAAGTTTCACCACGAGCTCCGAACCGATCTGACCGAGCGCCCCTGTCACAAGAATGGTCTTCACGTCTGACACCTCGCTGCAAGGTTGCACCCAATAGGACTGGATTCTAGCGAGAGTAGTTCGCCAAGTTCAACCTGTCAGCAGCCCAACCGCTTGCTGGACAGACATGGGGCCATCCGTTCATGGTGGGCCAAGCACGAAGTCTCACCAATCCACATTTATGCTCGGACGTCCCGGATTAGGCGGCACGGCAATAGCGCTGCCTGTGCGTCCTGATCCGTCCCTAGCGTGGGCACAACGGTGAGCATAGCACACGGGGGGACCGTGTGAAACTGGCCCAGGAGTCGCATTGCCGGGCTAGGCAGTCCATGCGGCCTCAGCCGGGTGGGCTCGTCTCCGCCGATGACGGGCTCGCCAACGGACAGGCGCGGGAGCCAGCTTTGTTCTCTTAGCGGCTGCAACGCGTCCAAGTGCGCAAGCACATGCTCGCGACCACGGACACAGAGGGGACCGCCGCACTGGGATGTGGCGCAGAAGATCTTCTCATCAGCGCGAAGGCTGGCCGTGCACCACCGACTCGCTCGCCTTACGGTGATCGTGTTGTGCGGTCCGGAGGCAAGCGTTACTTCGCATCTTCGAACAGCACGCAAGGAGCAAATCCGACGCGGCCCTCGGCGCCAAGTTGACGGTTCCGACCCGGAGGGGAAAGTTGCACAGATGCCGTCCGTCCAGGTTAGTACAGCTAAGGCAAGAGGTCCCCGCTTGTAAGCCGGATAGGCGCCAAGCACACGGGATACGATATGTTCCGCTCCGTCGGTCGAACGACGTCTGGGGGGATCGGCCTTGCGATGGGGAACTGTCGGTTGGGTGGCCTGGGTGCTCGTCATCATCGGCGCGCTAAACTGGGGTCTGGTGGGGTTCTTTCACTATGACCTGGTGGCGTCGGCTTTCGGCGGTACGTACACCGCCTTGAGCCGGATCATCTATGCGCTTGTGGGCATTGCGGGGCTGTGGCAGATCTTCACGGTACCGACGCGGACGCGCGCTTGAGCCTGACGTAATGCCCAGCACAGGGCCTGCCGCCCCGATTCACTCGGCGGCAGGCCCCTTTCGCGTCAACTGCGCGCGTTACGGGAAGTACGCCTTCGCCAAACCCTCAGCTTCCACGGAGGCGGTAAACCGGGCATTTGACGACCTCCCGACAAGTAAAGAGGGCCGTCACGCCTAGGGCGTGGCGGCCGAGTGGCATCCCCTACCGCAGATCCTCCCGCGCGAGCCTAGTTACCGCGCGCTTCTCGATGCGCGAGACGTAGCTCCGGGAGATGCCGAGCATCCTCGCGATCTCCCCGCTGGGTCTTCCTTTCCTGCCTGAGCCCGAACCTGAGCTCTAGCACCTTGCGCTCCTTGGGTGGCAGCACGCGGAACTCCTTGTGCAGGATCTCCACCTCTTCCCTCGCCACCACCTGGTCCGGGATGACGTTCGGCTCGCTCCCGAGGACGGCCATCAGCGTGATCTCGTTGCCTTCGCGGTCGTAGCCGATGGGGTCGTAGCCGATGGGGTAGACACTTCGCTCCTGCGCCGCTTGATCACCCGAAGGTGCATAAGGATTTCGTTTTCGATAAACCTGGCCGCATAGGTAGCTAGGCGCGTCCCCCGGTCCGGATTGAACGTGTCGATGCCCTTGATCAGCCCCACGGTGCCGATCGAGATCAGGTCGTCCGTGTCCTCGCCAATGTTGTCGAACTTCTTGGCGATGTGATAATAAGCGACCATCTTTGTAACCCGTGCCCGTGCCATCGACGTCACCAAGGAAGGCTGACGTGGACGCTTCCTGCCGCGAATCTACAAGCTCATTGCCCACGCCGATCTCGCTCTGAGTATCTCCCCGTCCGCCATCCTAGGTGGGGCGCCGGCTCGACGTGCTCCTGCGCGCGTCCGGGCGGCTAGCAAGCCAATGTCAGCCCAGCACCTGATCAAGTTGATCGATTAGTCCTTGGAGGTCCTCTTCGATGACGCCCCAGACCACCGTGAGATCGACATCGGCGTACCCGTGGATCAGGATGTTCCGCATACCCCGCAACTGCTTCCATGGCAATTCAGGATGGGCAGCCACAGACTCGGCGCCGACTTTTGTCGACGCCTCGCCGATAATCTCGATCCCGCGAATGACCGCCCACTGCTTCTCCTCGTTCGCGAGGAAGTCTTGATACGTACTGCCCTGGGCGAACCGTAGGACTTTGCGGGCTGCATCCCGCATGTCGGAAAGGTAGAGGATGTCACTGTGGAGAGACATACAGCACGCGCCTCCGCTTGAGGACATCGTCACGGATGTACGGCTTGAGCAGGTGCTTGTACACGATATCCACCTTGCGTCCAAACACCGTTTCCAGTTCTTCCTGCATCGCAATAATCTCTGCAAGCCGGTGTCGGTGCTTCGGACCTGGCTCTATCAGCACGTCGATGTCGCTGCCTTCGGTGAAGTCATTGCGCAGGACGGAACCAAAGAGCGCAAACTCCCGAAGTTCATGGCGCCGGCAGAATTCCGCCACTGCCTCCGTCGGAACGGGCACACGCACCTGGCCGTCCAGCCGCACACTTCTCACCTCTTGCTTGCAGTATAGCCTGAGTTGCCGTGGTGGGATCTGATTGCAGTTCTGCTGACGGCACCCGACGGAGGGTGCAGCCCGTCCAGAATGCTCCTGGGGCACGCATGCGGCACTCCACGCTGGGCCACGAGCGAGTAGGCTCCAGAATCCCCCTCCCGAATGTCTCGTTACTTTCGTGCCTCTCCCCACGATTAAAGTACAGAGCGCCGAAGGGGGTGAAACGCAGTGTCTCGCCCGAAGGACAGCCGCGACGACGATTGGATGTCAGAGCTAATCACCCATTGGGGCGACCCCATCGTGCGTTTTGCCCAAATGTACACAGGCAATCCGGATCTGGCGCAGGATGTGGCGCAGGAGACCTTCGCCCGGCTCCTCGTCTGGCGCCGGCAGTACCCGGGCAGAGCCTTTCGTCCGGGATGGCTTTTCGCTGTGGCTCGCAACGTTGCCGCGTCCGCACGTGGATCAACGTCACCCCGCGCACGGACCTTGTCGGCATGAATCTGTCGTTGCAGCCAGTCGGCGCGCGACAGGCATTCTTGGTCGCGGTGCGTCCGGGGAAATCCGCGGTCATATACGTGACAACAGACGGCGGCAAACATGGCTGCGCAGCAATCGGGTTGCTGTGCGCTACGGTTCTGGCGGCGCATATCTCTCCGCGCGGGGCAAACATGTTTGGTTGGAGGTCGGGAGCGGTGGCGGCCCCAACGAGCGCTGGTCAGCTGCCCAGTTGTTCGCGTCGCGCGATGGCGGTATGACGTGGCGGCTCGTGTCGGCACACGCTCGAAGCGGCTCGGGCACCCTGCCAGGCTTCGGTTGGCTGGTCTTCACAAGTGCTCAGGATGGGTTCGCAAGCGCCGGGCTAGGCAACGGCGCCGGGCTTACCGGTCTCTAACGGACGCAGGACGGAGGCGCCAACTGGGCGCTTGTCGCACTCTCCGGCCAGTGGTTACAGATCGACCCACCTCAGTTCGCGGGCCAGAACGGCCTCGCCCACGCCAATATTCCCGACCCCCTGAACAACATGGCGGACTTCCTGCGCACCACCGACGGCGGCAGCACGTGGAGCGTCGTGTTCCCGACGGTGCCTCCGCCGTCCTATGTGACCGGCAACGGCGACGTACTAAACGCTGAAACCGCCCTGGCCACCGACGTTGAGGGAAACATCCACCGCACCACGAACGGAGGCCTCTCCTGGCAGACGATCTCGGTTGGGCGTGCGTCGAAGCGACTTGTGCAACAGGGCGCCATCGGGTACCTAAGCTTCAGTACCCCAAACGTAGGTTGGGCCGTGACGATTTCGGGATCGAATGCTCACGGTCCCCAGACCCTCTACCTAACCACCGACGGCGGACACTCCTGGACGGAAGTTGCCAAGTAGCGATCGCAGGGTGACACCGAGCCTCTCTGCGCGGCTCGCCGAACAAGTCAGGACCAATGCCAAGGGGCACCGGCAAGGGGCCGCCGCACAAGTGTTGCGGCGGCCCGGTGGTAGCCCCTACCGCAGGTCTTCCCGCGCCAGCCTCGTCACGGCCCGCTTC
>JAJYSZ010000200.1 GCA_021793315.1 Bacillota bacterium
GGTTATCGTGCCGCTGCGGCCCGCCGGGCGGTGCTGCGCTCGGGGGCGGAGAAGACCTGCAGGTAGAGCTTCTCGTCGAGGGTGGTGATCTCGCGCTGAGCAGCGGTCATGAGGAGCTCGGCGGCCAGATACGGCGGCGAGCTGCCGGCGGCAGAGTGCCTCCGGCGAGCTCAAACGCTACCCACAGTTGTCGCGTAGCCAGCAGCAACTTATAGAAGCTCAGCCGCCGCGCGGGCATTTTCAGTCCGTCAGCCGTCTGCACACGCACGCGAGCGATGACTGCGCTGGCCAGAACTACGGCGGCGACCTCCTGCAGCGCCGTCTCAACGGTATGGCTGGAAAGAAGCGCCGTATTGCGCACGTCGGGCTTCAACTCCCGATAGTACAGCTCGTGTTCCCAGCGCTGGGCATATTGCTCGGCCAGCGAGGCGCCCGGATAGCGCTTCGGGTCCAGCAGCGTGGTCCACAGCCGCAGCGTAAATCTCTTGCCATTGGCGCCTATTGGGACTTGGGCATGGCTGCCTCCAATTCAGGTGGTCGTGCTCATGCCGCTCGGCTCGGAGTGGACCGGGCCGGGCGACGCATCGCCATGGGCAGCAAGCGAATGAAGCAGTGACGGCGCAGGGGTGGTTTTACCGTACTGCTACCGAGCTACTGCGAGGCGGGAATCTTGGGCCAACGGACTGGAAAGCGCCGCCTATAAGCCCATGATTGTATTGGCTCCCCGGGTTGGACTCGAACCAACGACCAACGGATTAACAGTCCGACGCTCTACCGACTGAGCTACCGGGGAACCGTGCGAGGCACGCGAAAGGGCGCGAATTTTGAGGCGCACGCCCCGCCCTCGTCAAGGAATTCCCGTTCAGGAAGCTCCCGCGTGCCGAGGCAGCCTCATCGAGTCGCCGGCCGCAAGTCCTCGCGGGGCCGGAAGCGGATCAGAGGCCTTTCGGGGGCTGGATTGCCGACCGGTGTTTTTTCCGCTGGGTCAGGATCCGCCGGTAGGCGACCACATTGATCACGAGCAGGGCCGCCGCCAGCAGCCATTGATTGGGCCGCGTGAGTCCCGGGGGGTAGAGGATGGGCAGCACGTAATGGTGCAGGAAACCGCCGTGGTAGCCGGCTTCGCCGGCAAGGTGGCGAAAGTGCTTCTCGAACGCAGTGAGGGGACAGATCTGTCCGGTGAGTTCGACCCAAAACCCCCAGGCGAGCGCCGGCAGATGTGCAAAGACGGCTCTCGGCCACTTCCAGGCGAGGAAGCCACCGAAAATCACGAACCCCACGAACGCGAGGTGGAAGACGACCAGCAGGTCCGCCAGCGCCCTCCAGCCCATGGCTCAGCCGCCCCGGGCGCCTACCCTGGCGAGCGTCTTGGCAATGCGGTCGAGCGCTTCCTTCAGCGTCTCCAGGCTGCAGGCGAAGGAGAGTCGGATGCGCCCCGGGGTGCCGAAGGCAGAGCCCGGCACTACCGCGACGCCGGCCTCGGTGAGCAGCAGCTCCGCAAAGTCGGTGTCCGAGGCGCAGTCCACAGCCGCCATGGCTTGGGAGACGTCCGCGAAGGCGTAGAAGGTTCCCGCGCCCGGCAGGCAGCTCACCCCCGGGAGGGCGTTCAGTGCGCTCACCACGAAATCATGCCGGGCCTTGAACGCCTCATTCATGCGCGCCACGCAACTCTGGTCGCCGTTGAGCGCCGCTACGGCGGCCTTCTGCGAGATGCTGCTGGCATTGGAGGTCGATTGGCCCTGGATGGTGGCCATGGCCGCGACCAGCTCCTTCGGCGCCCCGCAGTACCCGATACGCCAGCCGGTCATGGAGTAGGACTTCGATACGCCATTGATGGTCACGGTGCGCGGATAAAGCTCCGGCACCGCGGTGAGCAGGCTGCAGAAGGGCTCTTCCCCCCAATAGATCTTCTCGTACATGTCGTCGGTGCCGATGATGATGCGCGGCTGATCGATCAGCACCTCCCCCAGGGCGCGCAGCTCCGCGCGGGTATAGGCGGCGCCCGAGGGGTTGCAGGGGCTGTTGAGCAGCACCAGGCGCGTCTTCGGTGTGATGGCGGCCGCAAGCTGGCGCGGCGTGATCTTGTAGCCCTGGGCGGCGCCGGCGGTGAGGATGACCGGCTGCCCGTCGGCGAGCAGTACCATGTCCGGGTACGATACCCAGTAGGGCGCTGGGATGATCGCCTCGTCGTCTTTGTCGAGCACCGCCATGCACAGGTTGTAAATCGTCTGCTTGGCGCCCGAGGACACCAGGATTTGCGAGCGCTCGTACTGGATGCCGTTGTCGCGCGCGAACTTCGCGATGATGGCATCCTTGAGGTCGTTGATGCCCTCGACATTGGTGTAGCGGGTGAAGCCGCTGCCAATGGCATCGATCCCGCTCTGGCCGATGTGCGCCGGCGTGTCGAAGTCCGGCTCGCCCGCTCCGAGTCCGATCACGTCCTTGCCCTCTGCCTTCAGACGGGCGGCGCGGGCGGTGACGGTGAGCGTCGGCGAGGGCTTGACGCGCTGGACGCGTCGGGAAACGGTAACGGTCACTAGGGATCCTTGGGTGTGTGCCAAAGAAAGTGGCGCCGCTATAGTAAGACATCACGCGCATCGCCACCATCCGGCTGATGACGCATCCGCGCGACAATAGAGAGAGCATGGATCAAAATCCATTCAGACTCGAGTCGGAGTTCGAGCCCTCGGGCGATCAACCCCAGGCGATTGCCAAGCTCGTCGAGGGCCTGGAAGACGGCTTGAGCGCACAGACGCTTCTCGGAGTCACGGGCAGTGGCAAGACATACGTCGTCAGCCAAGTCATTGCACACGTACAGCGCCCTACGCTGGTGCTTGCGCACAACAAAACGCTGGCGGCGCAGCTGTACGGCGAATTTCGCGGCTTCTTCCCGCACAATGCCGTCGAGTACTTCGTTTCGTATTACGATTACTATCAACCGGAGGCCTACGTTCCTTCGTCGGATACCTATATAGAGAAGGACGCCTCGATCAACGAGCA
>JAJYSZ010000201.1 GCA_021793315.1 Bacillota bacterium
TCGCACGGTCATGCCGAGACGATCTGCAACTTGCCCAGTAGAGAGCATTTGTTCGTGGTTCATTTTTCTAGTTTGGCGGTCTACGTCGGGCTGTGTCAAGTAATGTCCGCGACTTAGTGCAACTCTCCGCGGCAAACCGGGATGCGCCGTAGAGACCCGCAGGATCACTTGGAGCCGAGCGGATGAGCAACAGCAGGCGGACGGTCGTCGGCCTGCTGCCTTGTTGCTGCTCTTCACCGCGGGATGCGGCAGCCAGAGTGCGCCCACCATGGCGGAGCACTCCCAGCCCATGTAGCGCAAACCATGCGGTGGTGCTTGCGCTCCTAGCGCTCAGTGACTGACGAGCCGTAGGTATCGCGGTCCTGGTACGGATCTTGCGGCACGTCCTGCCGGCTCCATCGGCCGACAGGACGTGCTCTCGTCGCGCGCCCTAAAGCGTTGACGTCTCGTGCTGCGCGGCCCGCATCAGGATCGTCGCTAGATCTGCCCACGTGGTGGGACTCGTGGGTCGGAAGCGTCCGGCCGCGTCGCCTGTCACGATTCCGAGCCCCTGAGCTATGCCCACCGCGTTCGCGTCGGTCTCCGACAGCGCTTTGGCGTCGGCGAACCGCACACTGATGCGGTTCGGCATGCTGAGCAGGGGCCCATAGCCCAGCGCGCGGACGACCCAGGCGACGAACTCCTGGCGCGTCACTGGCTGCTGCGGATCCGCCGCGGTCTGCGCCGTCAGTATGCCTTCGCCGATCGCGCGTGCGATGTAAGCGCCGTAGGGTCCTGATGGCACCGGTGCACCGCCCGCCGAAACCGTGAGGGGCTGGGTCCCAAGCGTCTGTAGTACTGCGCGGATGGCCGGGCCAAGCGTCACGGGATCGTTTGGCTCCGCGCCCGTCGGCAGCAGCCCAGCCTGGTCCAGGGCCCAAAGCGGGGTCACCGCCCAGCTCCCCGCGAACGCCTTGGGCGGTCCTGCGGGTGCACTGAACGGGAGGCCGTCCGCGCTGTAGACTGTCCCGGACGACGCGTCAAGGTAGACCGGCCCGAGGACATTGCGCCCGTCGCGGAACCCGTAGGCGAGCGTCGGCGGTAGTGGCTGCGGCGGCGCGTTGGGAGCGGTTTGCGGCGATGTCTGGAGGAGGTAGGTTAGCTCAGCCGGCAGCGAGGCGAGAACATTCTCGGCCGCGGAGCGAGCCATCACCCGGACCGTGTCGGTAGACGGCGTCAGGTCATGCCAGACGCGCGTGTAGTCTGTCACCTGCCCCTGGGCGTTGACCGTGACGTCCAGCATGTCCGTGGCGACGGGGATCCCGTCGTAGAGGCGCGTGAACTGTGTGGACCAGGTCGGTTGTGCTCCCTGCTGGGGGGAATACACAGCAGCGGCGACCGTCTCGGCGGCGTCCGCCGGGTCCATGGCCTGCACGAAGGCCTTGGCGACGTTCAAGGCCTGTTGGGCGTTTGTAACATTAGCGGGTCCCGTGTCGGTGGTGGCGGGCGGTGAGTTCGCGAAGAAGGCCTCCACCGCTCCACTGCTCACGGAGATCTGCACGTCTACCATCTGGTCTGGGTTGATGACGGACGGCGACTGGCCAGGTGGTGAGAACTGCACGTCCCAGAGTGTCGTCATAACACCATCGTGCTGTTCCGCGCCCTGGTTCGGGGATGAGGGAGTCCAGTTGCCGTAGCCGGCAAGCAGCGCGACCTTCGCGGCTAAGGTCGCGGCCTGCGCCTGGGTCGCCGGTGCCCCCTGCGTCTGTGGAGATGTCAGGGCCAGCGAGGCAGGCACTGGGCCGCCGGGTTGCGCCACAGACGGCAGCCCGCTGGAGCCCGCCGCCTGTCCGCTCGTGGCGTCCCAGAGGCCGTCGCTGGACGCGAGTGTCCACATGGGCCGCAAGGTCGATGGGGCGGTGGCGGCGACGGAATACGGGCCAGCCCCCGGCGCATCGTAGACCAGCACGAGACCTGCGCCTCGGAACGCGGTAGACGCGGCCTGGCCGATGGGCACGGCGGACGAAGCCGGTGGGAAGGTGACCTGAGGCAGCAACTGGCGGTTGTAGTTCGTCACTGATCCCGTGAGCGCGTTTACCTGAAGCGACACGGCGGCGTTGGACACCGGCACTCCACCCACCGTCTCGAGCCAGCTGAAGGAGTAGGCCATCTGCGCTGGAGCGCTCCAGGCGCTCAGGCTCATGCTGGGGCCCTGCGCGAGGAGCCCCGCCGGACCGCCTGGCAAGGCCTTGGCGAGGAACGCATCGGCAATGTTCTGGGCCGCCGCGAGGGCCATGGGGGAGGATCGGGCACGACCGGTCGGCGTGAAGTAGGCGGAGACCACTTGTCCCGTCCGCCCGTCGACGGTTGCGAACGCCCCTGGGCCGGCGGCGTATGGCCGTCCAGCGAAGGGCCAGTTGAGCATCCAGAGCGGGTCACCCGAGAGGAAGTCCGTCTCGGACTGGGCTTGGGGCGCCGGAAGGTTCCGAACCTGGGGGAAGAGCGCCTCGACAGCTGCCACGGCCTGCGCCTGGGAGATCGTCGGGGTCGGCTGAGCGGCTGCCGAACCGATTGCCTCTGCATTGGAGGCGCTCGATGCAACGACGGCGGGAGACGCCGCCGCCACGGACCCTGGCAGGAGTGCGAGGACCAACGCCACCACCGAGGGGTAGATCAGTGCCGTACGCATGCAGATCATTCCTCCTATGACCGGCGCCGCGCGGGACGATCGGGGCCGACCGGTCGACGCTGCCGACCGCGGTGCGGAGACGACGAAGGGCCGTCAGCGTGCACGCAGATCCAACGCCGGCGTCATGCCCGGACGACACTATGGGCGCCGCCACCAAAGTATTCCAGAAGGTCTGGCTGGATCCTGCCGCCGGAGAGCCATCGGGACCAAACTGGGGCCGCTTAGTTAGTTACCCATGCCCTGGCGGCCACCACCGAGCATGAAAACGAAGGGGTCAGGTAGAAGATCCCTGCGCGCCCTTGTTGAGGTCGGATAGCTATGG
>JAJYSZ010000005.1 GCA_021793315.1 Bacillota bacterium
GGCGGAACGGTCGGCGGAATTCCGGTGCCGACCTGCGCAGTACGGCCAGCGTGACGGGGGCGATCATGTAGGTCAGGATGGTGGCGCCCGAGAGGATGCCGACCATCTTCTGCCACGAGGGGAAGGGCAGCAGGAAGACAAGCGCCACCACGTAGCTGAGGATCATGGCCGCCGCCGGGAGGCCGCGAGCGTTCAGCCGCCGGAAGACGGCGGGGAAATGGCGGGTGCCGCTGTAGGCGTAGAAGGCGCGCGGCACCGCAGCCGCGTACGTGAGCGACGTTCCGCTCGGCGAAATGATGGCGTCGCCGTACAGGACGATGGCCAGCCAGGGCAGGTTGAGCGCCACCGCCAGGTTGGCAAAGGGCGACGAGAAGGCGAGCTTGGCCCAGCCGTGCGCGAGGTCGGCGGAGGGGATCGCACCGGTGAACGCCAGCTGCAGGGCGAGGTAGAGGATACCGGCGGCGAGCATGGCCAGCATGAATGCGCGCGGGATGTCGTGTTGAGGACGCTTGGCCTCGCCGGCAAGATCGAACATCGGTCTGAAGCCTGTGAAGGTGAAGATGATGCCGCCCGTGGACACGGCCGAGAAGACGCCGGCCCAACCGAACGGCATGAAGCCGCCATGCAGGCTGAAGTTGGCCGGGTGGAAGCTTGTCGCCAGGAGGGCGACCGCCGTCGTCACCGGGGCCGCGATCTTGAGAAAGGTGAGAGGCGTGTTGACCCTGGCGTAGACCTTGATGCCGACCGAGTTGATCAGGAAGAAGAGCGTTACCAGGAGGAACGCCACGAGAAGGCCCAGCGCGGTCAGGGCACCCTGGTTCGCGCTGTAGATGCCGGGGATGTAGCTCGAGGCGTACTGGATGACCGCCTCGGCTTCGATCGAGGGCAGCCCCGCCCAGGAGATGAGCGCGGCCCAGCCGATCATGAAGCTGACAAAGCTGCCGTGCGAGTAGTGGGGATAGCGGATGACGCCGCCGGCTTCCGGCAGCATGCCCGAAAGTTCGGCGAACGTCAGCCCCAGGATGATGACCGCGACGGCCCCGATCAGCCAAGACACGATGGCGGCCGGCCCGGCGTAGACCGACGCGCCCTGCGCCGCGAAGAGCCAGCCTGAGCCGATGATGCCGCCGAGCGTCGCCATGGTGAGGTCGGTGAGCCCGAGTTCCCTGCGAAACGTGTGCTGTGCGTCTGTGGACACGTCTTCTCCCCCTTTCGCTCCGCGATCGTCGCTGCCGGCAGGGAGTGCGACTTCCATGCCTGCCAGCCGACCGCGACTACAGAACTGCGGCAGATTCCTGACTCCTTCGGATGCGGCACTGCGCTTCCTGCCAGAGATTATTGCCATACGGGAGCGGGCACCGGGCCTGAGGCCCGTCAGGCGGCGGCTGCTTTGCCACGGCCGCCTGTCCGTGGCATCCTTGGAAGCGGAGCCATGCGAAAGGAAGCTGGTCCATTGCGCTACAGGAATGTTGGCAAGAGTGGCCTCAAGGTATCCGAGGTCGCGCTCGGCAGCTGGCTCACCTACGGCGGCAGCGTCGCGGAGGAGTCGGCCATCACATGCGTCAGGCGGGCCTTCGAGCTTGGCGTCAACTACTTCGACACGGCGGACGCCTATGCGCGCGGCGAGGCCGAGAAAGTCCTGCGCAAGGCGCTTGAGCCGTTCCCGCGCCATCACCTCGTGATCGCCACGAAGGCGTTCTGGCCGCAGAGCGACAACCCGAACGACCGCGGGCTGTCCCGCAAGCACATCATCGAGTCGGTCGAGCGCTCGCTGGGGCGCCTCGGCACCGACTACGTCGACATCTTCTACTGCCATCGCGCCGACCCGGAGACGCCGCTCGACGAGACCCTGCGGGCCATCGACGATCTCGTTGCGCAGGGTAAGGTGCTGTACGGCGCGATCTCGGAGTGGCCCGCGGAGGAGGTAAGCCGCGCCGCCAAGGAGACGACGAGGCTGGGCCTGCGCCGCATGATCGCAGACCAGGTGCAGTACAACCTGCTCGACCCGAAGATCGAGATCGACGTCCTGCCGCGGGCCAAGGCAGGGGGCATGGGCATTGTCGCCTTCTCGCCGCTCGCCCAGGGCGTGCTCACGGGCAAGTACCTCGGCGGGCAGGTTCCCGAAGGCAGCCGCGGTGCGGATCCGCGCACCGCCTCGATGGTCCAGCGCTACCTCGAGGGCAGTGACGGCAAGGTGGAGTGGCTCGCGGGCGTGGCCCGCCAAGCTGGCATCAGCCTTGCCCAGCTGGCCATCCGCTGGGTGCTGCGCCTGCCGGAGGTGTCGTCGGCCCTGGTGGGGGCGTCGAACCTCGAGCAACTGGAGGAGAACCTCGCAGCCGCAGACGGCGATCTGTCGCACGACCTGCGAAAGAAGATCCAGACGGAGTTCGGCCTGCCGCTCGCCTAGGCAGAGAAGGCAAGACGGCTCGAGACCTGGATGGTCTCGAGCCGTCTTGCGCATGTCCAGGAAAGGGAGATCTTCCGTCAGCGCTGGAAGGTGACCCTCTCGCCCAGCAGGCGTACCTCGGGCGGCGTTGCCTCGGCGATCGGCCGTCCCCCTTTGACGACCGTCGTCACGGTGGCCAGCCTGCGCAGGACGTCCCAGGCATCCTGCGCGTCCAGCACGATGAAGTCCGCGGGCCTGCCGACCGCGAGCCCGTAGCGATCCTGCACGCCCAGCGTGCGGGCCGCGTTGCGGGTCACCATGTCGTAACAGGCCATGACCTCCTTGCGGCCGGTCATCTGCGCGACATGGACGGCCATGTGCGCGGGCTGCAGCATGTTGCCCGTGCCCAGCGAGTACCAGGGGTCCATGACGTCGTCGTAGCCCAGGCTGACGTTGAGACCGTTCTGCCAGAGCTCCTTCACGCGCGTCATGCCGCGGCGCTTGGGGTAGGTGTCCATGCGGCCCTGCAGGGTGATGTTGACAAGCGGGTTGGCGACGAAGTTCAAGTCGGCGCGTTGCAGGAAGCCCATCAGCTTGAAGGCGTAGGCGTCGTCGTAGCTGCCGAAGGCGGTGGTGTGGCTGGCGGTGACGCGGCGGCCCATGCCGCTGCGGATCGTCTCGGCGGCCACCACCTCGAGAAAGCGCGACTGGGGGTCGTCCGTCTCGTCGCAGTGGATGTCGATCGGGCGGTCGTACTTCTCGGCAAGGGTGAAGGCAATCTTGACCGACTCCGCGCCCATGTCACGCGTCAGCTCGTAGTGGGGGATGCCGCCGACCACGTCGACGCCGAGCCGCAGGGCCTCCTCCAGGAGTTCCGCGCCGCGCGGGTAGGAGAGGATGCCCTCCTGCGGAAAGGCGACGAGCTGCAGGTCGACAAGGCCCTTTACATTCTCCTTGACCTTCAGCATGGCCTTGACGGCGGTCAGGTCGGGATCGGTGGTGTCGACGTGCGAGCGCACGTAGAGAACGCCCTGGGCTGCCTGCCAGCGCAGGAGTTCCGTCGCCCGCCGGATGACGTCGTCCTCGGTGAGGGACTCCTTGCGCAGCGCCCAGGTGGCGATGCCCTCGAACAGCGTGCCGCTCTCGTTCCACTTCGGCTCGCCCGCCGTGAGCGTGGTGTCGAGGTGCACGTGCGACTCGATGAGCGGCGGCGAGACCATGCGTCCTTGGGCGTCGATCTCCTGGCGGCCCTGGCCGACGCTCTGACCGATGGCGGCAATGCGTCCGTCCTGCACCGCCACGTCGACGGCTTGTCCGTCGAGACGGGCGTTTCTCAGCACGAGATCGAAGATAGGGCTTCTCTCCTTCTTCACGACTGGAGACCGCAATCTGGGACATGGGATTCTCCAGGGTGCCGCGGGATCCTACCAATGCCGGTCGCGTCGTGCAAAGACGCCGCCAGGAGTTCCGACTCCCCCTTGAGAAGCATCATGGAGAGCGACCGGCCCGTAACTGGGTAGTCGCGCGCCGGGCGCGGAAGCTTGAAGGAGGTCGGCCCATGAGCCTTACGGCTGAGGCGTTCAGATCCCATTTCCCCATCTTCCAGGACAAGGCCCACCTCTGCAGCTGCAGCGAAGGTGCACTCTCCGATCGCGTCATGGTCGCGATGTCGGAGTTCATGACGAGTTGGCGTGTGCACGGGGCACCGTGGCATGCGTGGATGGACGAGGTGGATGCGGCCCGGACGCTGTTCGCGGATCTCATTCACGCCGCGCCCGAGGACGTTGCCGTCGTCTCCTGCGCGTCGGAGGCGGCGTACCATGTGGCCGCGACGCTCGACTATGCGGAGCGTCCCGTGATCCTGACAAGCGAATTCGAGTTTCCGTCGGTCGCGCATGTCTGGCTCGGGCAGCAGCCGCGCGGTGCGCGCGTGGAGTTCGTCCCTGCGGGCGATACCGGCATGACGGCAGACGACGTCGCCCAGGTCATGGGGGAGGGGACGGGCCTCGTGTCGGTGCCGCTCGTCTCCTATCGGAACGGCATGCGGCCGCCGGTGCGGGAGATCGCGAAGCTGGCGCACAGCCGCGGGGCCAGGGTCTTCGTGGACGCCTACCAGGGCGCGGGCGTGATGCCCGTCGACGTGCGAGACCTCGACTGCGACTACCTCGCGTCGGGCACGCTCAAATACCTGCTCGGCGCGCCGGGCATCGCCTTCCTCTATGTGCGCCCGGGCCTGGACCTGGCGCACGAGCCGCCCCTGACCGGCTGGTTCGCACGCCAAGAGCCCTTCGCCTTTGACCCGCACCTGCTCGACTACGCGCCGGGAGCGCGGCGCTTCCAGACCGGTACCCCAGCGATTCCCGCGGCGTTTGCGGCCGCCGCCGGCCTCCGCCTGATCCGGGAGATCGACCCGCAGGAGAGCCTTCGGCACGTGCTGGCGCTGGGCGACTCTCTGCAGGAAGCATTCCTGGCGGCGGGCATTGCGCTCCACTCGCCGGCTGACCGCAGCCTGCGCGGGCCGCAGGTAGCCGTGCTGGCCGAGGACGCGGAGGACCTGGCGGCCTTCCTCGCCGGCCGGGGTGTGCTCGTCGCGCCACGAGGAAGGGCGATCCGCATCAGCCTGCACTATTACAATGACCTCACCGATGTGGGCCGGGTGCTCGAAGGCGTGCTCGATTACAGACGCGGTCACCGCCTCTAGGGAGGAGGGGGCGGGGAACGGTGCGGATTGTCTCCGTTATCGCGAGGTGACCGGTGCCAGGGGCAGCTGGCGGGGCGCATAGTGCCAGGCGACAGCACGCTCTTCAAGTGGTCGGGCTTGCCATCGAGGACCTCGCCGCGGCGCAGCATTGCGTCGCGGGCATGGGGACATGGCTTGATCTCGGGGCCGGCGGGTAGACGCGCCGGGGCCTCAGAGCGGTCGTTCGACCAGCGTCGCCATGGCGGGGCCGCCGCCGGCGCATTGCGTGGCGATGCCATAGCGCCCGCCTGAACGCCGCAGTTCGTAGGCCAGCGCCAAAACAAGCCGTGCGCCGGTCGAGCCCGGCGGGTGGCCGAGTGCGATGGCGCCGCCATGGACATTGAGGTGTTCCTCCGGGATCTCGAGTTCCCGCTGGCAGGCGAGTACCTGTGCCGCGAACGCCTCGTTGAGTTCCACGCGGTCGATGTCGTCGAGTCCTAGCCCCGTCCGCCCGAGCAGAGCCCTGATGGCAGGCACGGGCCCGATCCCCATCCGGCGAGGTTCCACCGCCACGGAGACCGAATCGACGAGGACGGCGAGCGGCGCGAGGCCGCGCCGCCTGGCCGTCTCCTCTGCCATCAGCACGAGGGCCGTCGCGCCGTCGTTGAGACCCGACGCGTTGCCGGCTGTGGTGATGCCGTCCGGCGAGAAGGCGGGACCGAGCGCCGCGAGTGCCTCGTACGTCGTGTCGGGGCGGGGGTGCTCGTCCTGCGCGAAGCGGCTGGACGTGCCGGCGGACAGGGGGACCGCCACGATCTCCTCGGACAGCTGCCCGCCTGCCTGCGCAGCGGCGGCTCGCTGCTGCGACCGGAGCGCGAAGCGGTCCGCCTCCGCGCGGGAGATCCCGTATTCCTTTGCGAGCAGGTCCGCCGTGACGCCCATGTGCTCGTCGAACGTGGGATCGACGAGCGCGTCCCAGAGCAGGCCGTCGTGGGCCGTCTCGTCGCCGAGGCGGCTACCCCACCTCTGGCGTGGCAGGACGTAGGGCACCTGGCTCATCGCGTCCATGCCCCCGGCCAGGACAATCTCCGCGCGTCCCAGGCGGATGAGGTCCGCGGCGATCTCCAGCGCGCGCGATCCAGACGAGCATTGCTGGTTCACGAGCGCCGCGGGCACCTCCACCGGCAGGCCGGCGAGGAGGGCCGCCTGACGGGCGGGATTGGCCCGGAAACCGCCTTGGTAGACCTGGCCCATGACCACCTGCTGCACCTCATCCGGACGGACCGCTGCGCGAGCCATCGCCTCGCGCAGCGCGACGGCGGTGAACTCCCTGAGCGGCACGCGCCTGAGGCTGCCGCCGAACCGGCCGATCGGCGTGCGGGCACCTGCAGCGATCACGACGGTTCTCGTCAAGCGAACCTCTCCTCTCGCTCCTTGCGGGACCGCAGGAACCGACGTCAGTAACCTGCCTTCGCGCCGAACGCCTGCCGCAGGGAGGTCTTCAGCACCTTGCCCGAGGCGTTGCGCGGCAGGGCGGGGACGAACTCCACGGAGCGCGGCTTCTTGTAGCGCGCCAGGCGATCGGCGCAGAAGCTGATGAGTTCTTCCGCCGACGCCTCCTGGCCCGGCTTCAGGGCGACGACGGCTTTGACCGCCTCGCCCCAGTGCTCGTCCGCCACCCCGATGACGGCCACCTCGAGCACGGCCGGGTGCTGGAAGAGCACCTCCTCCACCTCGCGCGGGTAGATGTTCTCGCCGCCGCTGATGATCATGTCCGTCTTGCGGTCGAGGACGTAGACGAAGCCCTCCTCGTCCTGGCGCACGACGTCGCCGGCGTGGAACCAGCCGTTGCGCATGGCCCGAGCCGTCGCCTCGGGCATCTTGTAGTACTCGGTCATGATGGTGGGCCCACGGTACGCGATCTCGCCGGGAGTACCCTCAGGCACGTCGCGATCCTCCTCGTCCACCACCCGCACCTCGACGGTGGGGATGGGCAGACCGACGCAGGCCGTCTTGCGCAGGCCGTCCTCAGGCGGCAGGAGCGTCGTCACGGAGGCGGTCTCCGTCATGCCGAAGACGTCGTTGATCCGTGCCTTGGGGAAGCTGCGCATGATGCGCGCCCTGAGCTCCGTCGGCAGGATGGCGCCGCCCGAGTTCCAGATGCGCAGCGAGGAGAAGTCATAGTCCGCGAAGCCTTCCTGGGACAGGAAACTGATCGCCATGGTCGGCACGAACCAAACCGTCGTCACCTTGTGGCTTTCGATGGCCCGGGCCGCGCCAGCGGGATCGAACGCCCGCATGATCACGACGCTGCCACCAACCAGGATGTGCGCCAGGAAGAAGCAGATGAACCCGACATGGAACAGCGGCACCGCGTTCAGATAGACGTCGCCGCTGCGAAAACCCGCGACCATGGGCATGGTCAGCGCGTTGGTGACCACGGCGAGATGGCTCAGGACCGCGCCCTTCGGCTGGCCCGTGGTTCCGCTGGTGTAGAGGATGATCGCCGGATCGAGCATGTCGACGGGATGGATGGGTTCCCGGTCCGAGGCCTGTTGAAGCGCCTCGAGCGAGAGCGAGCCCTCGCCCAGTGACCCGGCGGACAGGATGTAGGAACGCACCTTCGGCAGTTCCTGACGGATCTTTGCGAGCAGATCGGTAAATTCCGGCCCTGCCGCAACGGCGACCGCATCCGATTGGTCGATCACGTAGGCGGCATCTTGCGCCGTGTAGCGGAAGTTGAGCGGCACGGCGGTGGCGCCGGCCTTCGTGATGGCGAACATGAGCGCCGTCAGCTCGATGCTGTTGTACATCCAGACGGCGACGTGGTCCCCGGGCTTCACGCCGAGGTTTTGGAGTCCGTTGGCATAGCGGTTGACAAGACGGTTGTACTCGGAGTAGGTCACCTTGCGATCGCCCTCGATCAAGGCGATCCTCTCCGGATACTGCCGGCTGGTTCGGGCGAGCACCTCACCCATCAGGAGACTCCTGTGCAGCCTTTCCTGGTCGTCCACTCGGCCCATGCCTCCCCCCACTCGGGCCTTTCCCGGTGTGGCACAAGACATTGGCCGCTCGTCTGCCTTTTCCTGCAAATTGCCGTCCTGCCTGTGACCAAATCCGCCGTTGGGCATAGCCATGGCTCTGGAAAGGAGAGAGGCCATGAGCGTTGACGTGCGCAGGCGTCTCGATGCGATGCAGCTCGGACCGTTTCATCGTCGGCTGATCGTCGTAGGGGGGCTCGGGATCCTGTTCGATGCCATGGACGTGGGCATTCTCTCGTTCGTCATGGCCGCCCTGATTCTGGCCTGGCGACTGGGACCGGTGACGATCGGCGTCATGGGCAGCATCAACCTCGTCGGCATGGCGGTGGGCGCAGCCCTGGCAGGCACCTTTGCGGACCGCTTCGGGCGCCGTGCCGTCTTCCTCTGGACACTGGCGCTCTACAGCATCGCCACGGGCGTTGCCGGTCTGGCCACCTCGGCTGTGTTCTTGATCGTCATGCGCTTCATCGTCGGTCTCGGCCTCGGCGGAGAGCTGCCGGTGACGACGACGCTGGTGGCCGAGTTTCTGCCATCAGGCGTGCGCGGCCGCGGCGTTGTCTGGCTGGAGAGCTTCTGGGCGGTCGGCTCGCTGGTGGCGGCGATCCTCGCCTACTTTCTCATTCCCGTGTTCGGCTGGCGCATCGGCTTCTTCATCGGTGCCCTGCCGGCGCTCTACACCATTTATCTGCGGCGTGGCATCCCCGAGTCGCCGCGCTACCTCTGGCAGGTCGGGGCCCGCGAGGAGGCGGTCCTGGTCGCCCGCATGGCGAGCGGTGAGCGTCCGGCGTCCGCCAGCCGGTCGCCGGCCTCCGAGAGGGTTCCACTCGGCAAGCTCCTGGCGCCAGAGCACCGCCGGACGACCATCTCGCTCTGGCTGCTCTGGCTGATGATGAACTTCGCCTACTACGGCATGTTCCTCTGGCTACCGTCGGTTCTGGCGCTGCGTGGCATGAGCCTCGTGCACAGCTTCCTCTACGTCCTGCTGGTCACGCTCTGCGAGATTCCGGGCTATCTCTCCGCCGCGTGGCTCGTCGAGCGCTGGGGCCGGCGACCCGTCCTCCTGACGTACCTGTTCCTTGCGGCTGGCGCGGCGACCGCCTTCGGCTTCGCCGCCACGCCTGGTCAGGTGCTGCTCTTCGGCTGCCTGCTCGGCTTCACGAACCTCGGCGCCTGGGGAGCCACCTACGCCTACACAAGCGAGCAGTATCCCACGCTGCTGCGCGCCCGCGGCAACGGCTTCGCCATGGGCGTCGGGCGGATCGGCGGCGTGGTTGGACCGGTCCTCGTCGGCTACCTCCTGGCTGGCCATGCCGGGACCTTGACCATCTTCGCGATCTTCGCCGGGGCACAGATCGTCGCGCTGGTCGCCTCGGCCCTGGTGGGGCGGGAGACGCGCGGTCTGACCCTCGAGGAGATTGCGAACGAGACCTGAGAGACCTTCCGCATCATGCCGCGATGGCGTAGCGTCAGGGGTGACGACCCTAGAGGACGCGTGGGAGGGACGCTTGTGGAGAAGGTCATCTATGACGCCGCCAGAGAGCATGAGCGGATCGGCATTGTCACCTTGAACCATCCGGAAAAGCGCAACGCCCTTTCGACCGAGATGCTGCGGGACCTCGATCAGGTGCTGAAGACCGTCGCGGCCGAGGGCAAGGTGAATGCCGTGGTGCTGCGCGGGGCGGGCACGGTGTTCAGCTCAGGCCATGACCTCAAGGAGGTCCGCGAAGGCGGTACGCCGGAGATCCTCGAGCTCTTCAAGGTCTGCGAGGACGCCTTCGGGACGATCCGCGCGATGCCGCAGGTGGTGATCGCGGAGGTGCACGGCATCGCCACCGCCGCGGGCTGTCAGCTGGTCGCCGCGGCCGACCTTGCGGTCGCGTCCACGGCGGCCAAGTTCGCGACACCTGGCGTCAGAATCGGCTTCTTCTGCACGACGCCCTCCGTCTTTCTGGGACGCGCCGTGCCGCGCAAGAAGGCGGCGGAGATGCTGTTCACGGGCGAATACATGTCGGCCGAGGACGCGGAGCGCTTCGGTCTCGTCAATCGGGTGGTCGCGCCGGACGCGCTCAACGAGGAGACGCTCCGGCTTGCACGGCAGGTGGCCGCCTACAGCCTCGCAACGCTTGGCCAGGGCAAGCAGGCGTTCTATCGCCAACTGGGCATGGACGACTCGGCGGCCCTCGCCTATGCGTCGCAGGTCATGGTGGGCGAAGCCGGATTGCCCGACGCGGCGGAAGGCATCGCCGCGTTCCTCGAAAAGCGCCAGCCCGCCTGGAGCGACAGGTCCTGAAGGGGCGCCTGCCTACTGCGCCAGGTACCCGCCGTCGATGACCACCGCCTGCCCCGTAACGCCCGCTGCGGCATCCGAGCAGAGGAAGGCTGCGTAGGCCGCACCTCGGACGGCTGCAGCAGGCGCCGCTGCGGCACCAGCGGATAGATGACCTCCTCGAGCACGCGTTCGAACGGCACGCCGCGCGTCGCAGCCAGATCCTCGAGCTGGCCGCGCACGAGCGGCGTGTCGACGTAGCCCGGGCAGATCGCGTTGACGGTGATGCCATCGGTGGCGCATTCCAGCGCGGCCACCTTGGTCAAGCCGATGAGACCGTGCTTGGCGGAGTTGTAGGCCGCCTTGCCTGCGAATCCGACCAGTCCGTTGATCGATGCCATGTGCAGGATGCGGCCGTAGTGCTGCGCCCGCATCAGAGGCAGAGCGTACTTGAGTGCGAGGAAGGGTCCGATCAGCATCAGATCCACGATGGAGCGGAAGCTGTCGACGGGGAAGTCCTCGATCATGGCGACGTGCTGCCGCCCGGCGTTGGAGACCAGGATGTCGAGGCCTCCGAAGAGGTCCTGCGTCTCTTCGATGGCCCGGCGCACGTCGCCCTCCTGTGCGGCGTCCGCCCGGATCGCCCGCCCTCGGCACCTGTGGCCAGATGCATTTCTTGCGCCGCCGTCTGCGCGGCCTGCCCCCGCAGATCCGCGAGCATCACCCGCGCACCCTGCAGGGCCAGGGTTTTCGCCACCGCGTAGCCGATGCCACCGGCGCCGCCGCTGATGAGGGCACGCCGCCCGGCCAGGCTCTGCCCGGCCATGCTGCCACCTCCCGGAACCGCCACTGCCGCCCGAAGTTCTGCGGCCAAGTCCCTTGTCCTGCAGGACATGGAGCAGGCGGCAGGTCCGGTGGACCTGCCGCCTGGCATGCGAGGGTTCCGTTCAGGCCGGGTTGGTCGGCGGTGCGGCTGGGTTGGCCGGCGGTACGGCGGGCTTGACTTCCGGCGACTTCTGCCAGCCGCCCACGACGAAGCGGTGGATGTGCTGCGCCAGACGGGGCTGCAGCGACTGGGCCTGCTGCTGCGTCAGGTGGCCCGCCTTGACCGCCTGCGCAACGCGCTGCTGCGCTCCCGCGAGCAGTGCCGCTTCAAGACCTGCGGGCGTCTTGCCCTGCGCCGTGGCAACGGCGGCCGGCGTCTGCCCCTGGCGGAGCCGCGCGACGAAGTCGTCCGGGCTGAGACCGACGTAGGTGGCGGCTTCGACCACCATCGTCTGGCCCAGCATGCGGCCGCCCCGGTGCATGCCACGCATGCCTGCCTGGCCAGTCTTGATCCGGCGCTCCATCTCCGAAGCCTGGCTACTCGTAATCTTTCCTTCGCGCAAGAGACCGCGGACTCTGTCCAGCCGCGCCTGCGTGATGGCGTCCTTCAGCTTGCGCTCGGAAACGCCCAGGTGCCGCGCGACGTCGGAGATGAAACTGTGGGCTCCGCTGCTTTGGGCTGGGGCCGCAGCTGCCATCGCCGCACCGCTCATGACGAGCGGCAGGGCGAGCAGCAGGCCGAGCCAGCGCCTGCCATGCTTCAATTCGTCTCCTCCCTTGGTCTGGAACTGGGGCACGAGCAAAGCATGCCCGCATCCGCCGTTCGCCCTGCAGGAAGGAAACGCCGTGCAAAGGACCTAGGCCTGAGCCTCAGGGGGAGGTGCCGCCGGCCAGCGCACCGTGACCCGTGTGCCCTGACCTGGACTCGTCTCAAGTTCCACCGTGCCGCCGCGGGACTCCACCAGCACGCGGGCCAGCGCGAGGCCCAGCCCGAGGCCACCTGCGCTGTCGCCGCGGTAAAAGCGTTCGAAGGCGTGTTCCGCCGTCTCCTGCGTCATGCCGACGCCGTTGTCCCGGACCCAGGCGACCGCCATGTCCGTAGCGCGACGCCAGCCGAGTTCGATGTCGGTGTCGGGAGGGTTGTGCCGCACTGCGTTGTCGACCAGCAGATCGATGACCTGCCCCACCTCCGCAGCGGGGGCCGCGATCCAGGTGTCCTGGGGCCCTCCCGACAGGCGGTGACCGCGTGCCGCGCGACCGATGACCTGCCCGAGGTTCGAGACGGGCTCGCCCTCCTTGGTGTCGAGGTCACGGATGCGCGCCGCGAGGCGTCCGGCCTCGCGCTGGGCCAGGGAGGCCGCTTCCACGGCTGCGCTGCCCTGGAGCCGGCCCCCGGCGAGCAGCTCCAGGGTGCCAAGCACGGTCGACAGGGGCGTGCGCAGGTCGTGCAAGGTCATCTCCCGCAGGGCCCGCTCGCGCTGCTCCGACGCCTCCAGGGCGCCGAACATCTGGCCCAGGCGGTCCAGCATCTGCTGCAGAGCCTCCGCGAGGTCGCGGATCTCCCGCACGCTGTGATCTGTGGGCAGGCTGGTCTCCAGATCGCCGGTCTCGCTGATGCGCGTCGCCTCCGCGGAGAGCGAGGAGAGCGGGGCGGTCAGGCCGCGGGCGACGCCTTGGGCCACGATGCCCGCCAGCAGCACAGCGGCGAGCGTCACCAGGGCGAGGACGCCCTCGAGGACGTGCACCGGCCGGTTGACGCTCGTCATGTTGACCTCTTCCAGGAAGAGGCCGCCGGGCACCGGAACGGTGTAGCGCAGGCTGCGCGCCTGCTGGCTCAGCCCGAGCGGCGGCGCCGCCGACGGCACGCTTCCGATCGCGAACGCCCGGCGGCCGTTCGCGCCATAGATCGCGATGGACTCTCCGAGGGGCAGACGGGCGGGAACAGCCCCTGTGTGCAGATAGAAGCCCACCGTGGAGTGGGCCGATGCCACCAGCTGCGATCTCAGGTTGTGCACGAGGACGCTGCGCAGGAAGTAGACGGCGCCGAAGGCGGCGAGCAGCAGGGAGGCGCCTACGAGCGCCACCATGGCCACCAGCAGGCGGCGGCTCAGG
The DNA here is from genome assembly GCA_021793315.1 of Bacillota bacterium. GTDB lineage: Bacteria > Bacillota > Sulfobacillia > JAJZYS01 > JAJYTV01 > JAJZQO01. Next base: position 13,311 of record JAJYSZ010000005.1, read on the forward strand.
CTGTGCGGGCGACGTTCACGCTTCGCCATGCTCGTCCAGGCGGTAGCCGAAGCCGCGCACCGTATGGATGAGCCGCGGTCCAAGGGCTTCCAGCTTTCGCCTCAGGTAGCTGATGTAGACGTCGAGCACACCTTCACCCACCTCCGCGTCGAAGCCCCAGACGCGCTCGAGGATCTGTTCGCGGGTGAGTACGCGACGCTGGTTGCGCAAAAAGAAGCAGAGCAGGTCATATTCGCGCCGGGTGAGGTCCAGCGGCTGGCCGGCGCGCAGCGCCTGCTGGCGTTCGAGGTGCACCTCGACATCGGCGAAGCTCAGGACCGGCAGCCTGTCCTCAGGCACCGGCCGCCGCCCCACGGCGCGCATGCGCATCACGAGTTCCTCGAAGGCGAAAGGCTTTGCGACATAGTCGTCCGCGCCGAGCTCGAAGCCGTGCACGCGGTCGGGGACGCTGCCCCTGGCCGTCAGCATGATCACCATGATGCCTCGGTCCTTGAGGCGAGGCACCAGGGCAAATCCGGAACCGTCGGGCAGGTTGACGTCGACCAGCGCGAGCTGGAAGGTGCCGTGCTCCAGGAGCGCCAGCGTGTCGGCGACCGATGGGGTCACGGTGGGTTCGAAGCCTTCAGACGTCAGCCCGAGGCGCAAGGTCGCGCCGAGGGAAGGGTCGTCCTCCACCACCAGCACACGCATCGTTCGGCCCCCTCCGCCCACTGTCTGGGACTTATTGTAGCCGAGCGGGGGGACAAGGTCAGCATGGCGTGCGAAGCCCGTTTCCACCGGTGGCAGGAACGCGACGCCGGGCATACAATTCATCTAACGATGAATTGCCTCTGAAGAAGGGGAGGCTGCACGTTGCGGGCGATGATCGTGAAGGAGTTCCTTCAGCTGAGACGGGATCGACGCACCCTTGCCATGATGATTGTGCTGCCCATCATGCTGCTCGTGATCTTCGGCTACGCTGCGAGCTTCGACGTCTCGAGGATTTCCGCGGTGGTGGTTGGAGCCCAGGCCAAGAACTTCAGCCAGCGGCTGAAGGCTCCGTTCTCCCTGGTGGGCACCTACCCCGGGCAGGGGGCTGCCGCGGCGCGGCGCGACCTGCGCGACGGCAAGGCTGACGTCGCCTTCGTCACGGGTGGCGGCAGCACGCTTGTCTTCATCAACGGCGCCGACCTCTTCAGCGCACGTGCGGCGGAGACGGCCGTCGCCCGGCTATCCGCCCCGGGCGCCGATATGCCCAGGCTGCAGGCCGAACTCAAGAAGGTACTGCCCCCAGGCGCAGAGATCAAACTGGTGGCGCCGGTACCGCCGCGCGTCAAGATTCTTTACAATCCCGGCCTCAAGACCACGCTCGTCATGGTCCCCGGCATCGCGGGGGTGATCCTGGTCTTTGTCGGCACCTTGATCGCGAGCCTGGGCGTGGTGCGGGAGCGCCAGGCCGGCACCCTTGAGCAGCTGGCGGTCATGCCGCTCTCGCCCTGGGACGTGCTGATCGGCAAGATAGCGCCGTACTTCGCGGTCGCGGCCATCGACCTGGCCTTGGTGCTTGCGGTGGGCATGTGGCTTTTCGGCGTACCGATGCGCGGTTCTTGGGTCCTCCTGATCCTCGGCGCCCTGCTTTTCCTCTTCGTCACCCTGAGCATCGGCGTGCTGATCTCGAGCGTCTCGCAAAACCAGGGGCAGGCGATGCAGCTCGCCATGCTTACCGTCTTGCCGCAGATCCTGCTCTCCGGGCTCATCTTCCCGCTCTCCTCGATGGCGGCGGGGGTGCGCTGGATCTCCTACCTCCTGCCGCTGACCTACTTCGTCCAGATCAGCCGCGGTGAGATGCTGCTGGGACAGCCGCTGCGGGACCTCTGGCAGCCGTTCCTCTACCTGGCGGTCCTGGGGCTCGTCGCGGTGACGTTCGCCATCCTGCGCTTCCACCGCCTGCTGAATCCCTCGCAAGGGCTGGGTGCCCCGCGGCGGGTCCAAAGCGCCGAGGCCAGACCGTGAGCTGGGGCGTGCAGGGCGTCGAGGTGCACTTCGGCAAAGTCACGGCTCTGCGGGACGTCGATCTCGCGCTGCCGCCAGGCGAGGTACGGGTGGTGGTGGGCGGAGACGGTGCCGGCAAGACGACTCTGCTGCAGGTCGTGGCGGGCAGCCTGCGCCCGCAGTCCGGGGAGGCGGCGAAGCCGCCGGCGGCCCGCATCGGCTACCTGCCCGCATCGTCCGGCATCTACCCGGACCTGACGGTCGGGGAGAACCTGGACTTTGCGGCGGCCGCGTACGGGGTCAGCGGGCAACCTGCGCGAGAGCGCAGACGCCTGCTCCTCACCCGCGCTGGGCTTGACGGGGTGGAGCGGCGGCTGGGCGGAGAACTCTCCGGCGGCATGCGGCAGAAGCTCGGCGTCATCCGCGCGATGCTGCACCGCCCGGAGCTCCTGGTGCTCGACGAGCCCACCACAGGGGTCGATCCGATCAGCCGCCGGGGCCTGTGGTGGCTGATCGCCCACGCCGCGGCGGAAGGCAGCGCCGTCCTGGTGGCCACCACCTACCTCGACGAGGCGGAGCGGGCGGCCGAACTGTTGCTGCTGGACCGCGGCCGGGTGCTGGCGTCGGGTCGTGCGGATGAGGTCGTCCGCGGCATGCCCGGCCGGCTCTTCGCCGGGGACGGGGCACCCGCCGCCGAGGACGCCAGGCGGGCATGGCGACGCGGCCGGCGGTGGCGCCTCTGGTGCCCGGACGGCGATGCGGATGTCGGCTCGGCCTGGCAGGCGGCCAGCCCGGACCTCCAGGACGCGGTCACGGTCGCCCTGCTGCAAGAGGGACTGGACGATGGCGAGGGGGGCGTTGCCTGATGGCCGACACGCTGGCCGAGGCCAGGGGCGTCGTGCGCAGATTCGGCGGACATGTCGCGGTGCGGGACGTCAGCGTCGCCGTGCATCCTGGCGAGGTACTGGGACTCCTCGGAGCCAACGGCGCCGGGAAGACGACCCTCCTGCGCATGCTGCTGGGCCTCCTGCCGCCAACGCAAGGCGAGGTGCTCCTCTTCGGGGCCCCTCCCTCATTGACCGGTAGGCGGCGCATCGGCTATATGCCGCAGGGACTCGGCCTCTATGATGATCTCACGCCGGAGGAAAACCTGCGTTTTGCGCGGGCGGTCTTCGGCATCGGCCACCCGCAGAGCGAGACGAAGTTCTCCGACCGAGCGGTCGGCTGGCTGCCGCTGGGCGTGCAGCGCCGGGTCGCCTTCACCCAGGTGCTGCAGCACGGCCCGCAGCTCCTGGTGCTCGACGAGCCCACCTCCGGTGTCGATCCCCTGATGCGCGCCCGCCTCTGGCAGCAGGTGCGTGCCGCGGCCGACGACGGCGCGGGGGTGCTGATCACGACGCATCACATGGAAGAAGCCGAGCAGTGCGACAGGCTCGTCGTGATGGCAGACGGCCAGGTGGTCGCCGAGGGGGGGCTCGACGAGATCCTGGCGGGTGAGGAGGTGCTGGTGATCGAGACGCCCGACTGGCCGCAGGCGATGTCTCTGCTTGAGGCCGCGGACCTCCAGCCCGCGCTCGTCGGCCGCTCGCTGCGTCTCGCCGCGAGCGAGGAGGCGCTGGCCCGCCAGGCCCTCGGCTCGCTGGAGTTCCGCCTTCGCCGGGCCCCGGCCAGCCTCGAGGAGCGATTCGTCGCGATCGCTACCGGGCGGCGGTGAGCGAGCGGCGCTCCAGGCGCGGGCGTCGGCCCGGCGTCAGCGGCACGCGCGATGCCATCCTTGCGGCGGCGCGCACCTGCTTCACGGAACGCGGGTACGATCGGGCGAGCATGCGCCAGATCGCCGCGTTCGCCGGCGTCGACCCAGCGCTCATCCACCACTATTTCGGCCGCAAGGAGCGGCTCTTTCTTGCGACGATGCGCATGCCCGATCTCGACACGGCGCTCGGCCAGGTGCTGGCCCCGCCGGAGGGACTGGATCCCGGACAGATCGGCGAGGGCCTCGTGCGTGCCGTCGCCCGGCTGTGGGCGGATCCCGAGCTGCCACGCACCCTGGCGGGCCTCGTGCGAACAGCCGCGACCAACGAGCAGGGGGCGGCCATGCTGCGCGAATTCCTTGGTCACGCGGTGCTCGGACGCTTGGCGACGGCCGTGCCGAGCGAGGACGCCGACCTGCGCGCGGCACTGGTCGGGAGCCAGATTTTCGGACTCCTGGTCGCACGGGTCGTGCTGAAGCTCGAGCCGCTCGCGTCGATGCCGGGCGAGGACCTCGCGCGGTCGGTAGGGCCAACCCTGCAGCGCTACCTGACGGGCGACATCGGTACCGGCACCGGCGGCTAGGCGTCTTCGCCGAGGGCTCAGCCGCGCGGCGGCCCTGGCAAGTCGCGCACCGGCGAGATGTACGGCTCGGCTTCCTGGCGGAATTCCTCCTTGGCCTTCTCGATCAGATCCGGGTGCTCGCAGAGCGTGCAGGTCGCCTGCGCGAGCACATGTGCCGCGTAGAGCATGCCGCGGTGGCCGATGGCGCTGCCGGCGGCGACGACGTTCTGCCAGGAGTGGCCAGGGGTGCCGAGCGGCGCCGTGACCGTCGTGATCTGGGCCGTCGGCACGAGGTGGGAGACGTCCCCCACGTCGGTCGAGCCGCTGTCCCATTCGCCATAGCCGGAACTGGGCGCCACCGCCTCGACCAGGCTGCCCTCGGGGGGCAGGGAGAGGCCGTGGCGTCGCAGCCGGCGCAGCTCGCGCTCCACCGCGTCCGCCGGGACGGTCGCCTGAAGGGCTCGTGCCAGATCGTGTTCTGCGCCGCTGTACTTTGGCGCTCCCAGAGTCTCCATCTGCTGCTGCAGGAGATCGCCCAGGGTGCGGTTGGGCAAGGTGTCGTAGCAGCCCGTGACGAGTTTCACCTCGTGCGTGACGCCGGCCATGAGCGCGGCGCCCTGCGCCACGTCCAGCAGGCGCCTCGAGATCGCCTCGACTTCGACGCGGCGCGGCGCCCGCACGTAGTACCAGACCTCGGCGTGGGCAGGCACGACGTTCGGGGCGTCGCCACCATCCGTGATCACGTAGTGGATGCGCGCGTTCGAGGGGACGTGCTCGCGCAGGAAGTTCGCGCCGACGTCCATCAGCTCCACCGCGTCCAGCGCGCTGCGGCCGTCCTCGGGGTTCGCCGCGGCATGCGCGGCCGTGCCCCGGAAGCGCACGCGCAGCGAGTTCATTGCCTGGGTGCTGGTGGCCCAGACCGAGTTGGTGGTGCCGGGATGCCAGGTCAAGGCGCAGTCGACGTCGTCGAAGAGGCCCGCCTTGGCCATGAACACCTTGCCGACCAGGGTCTCCTCCGCGGGACAGCCGTAAAAGCGCACCGTGCCGCGCAGGCCGCCTTCCCGCATGGCTTGCGCCACCGCGACGGCCGCTGCTGCCGCGGCCGTGCCGAGGAGGTTGTGGCCGCAGCCGTGTCCGGCTCCCCCCTCTATGAGGGGCCGGGCCTCGGCGATCCCTGGCGCCTGGCTGAGGCCCGGCAGGGCGTCGTACTCGCCCAGGAGGGCGATCACCGGTGAACCATGGCCGAAGCTCGCGACGAAGGCTGTGGGCATGGACTCGACGCCCTGGAGCGCGAATCCCTCCGACGCGAGCAGATCCCTGAGCGCCTGACTGCTCTCCTTCTCAAGCAGGCCGGTCTCCGGCGTGGACCAGATGCGGTCGCTCAGATCCGTGAGCATCCGCCGATGGGTTTCCAGGTACGCTTCCACGCTTGCCATTCGTTCCACCATCCTGCCTTCATTGGCTGCTGCCGGGATTCTGCGTCACGGATCCGCTCCCCTCTGCGAGGCGTTCTGCACCGATCTCCTGGCGCCCAGCGCTTTCGGTCAAGCAGTTCGGCCCCGGGCGGCTGACACGACCTTAGAGAGCGAGCCGGCAAAGCGGTCCCGTTCCGGCGACGGCATGCGGAGGGCGCGCGCCGGAAGGTCCGGTGCGCGCCCTCCGCCCGTTCAGCCGGCGCGGGTCACTGCGTCAGCTGCCAATCGTAGCAGTTCCAGGTCTCGACGTACCACGGGTCCGGCTGGTAGCCCGTGAGGTTGATGGCTGCGTCGATCTCGTCCGGGGTGTAGTACCAGAGCGCCGGCAGGTCCTTGTGCAGGAGGGCCTGCTCCTGGCGCAGCACCGTCTGCCTCGACGACTGGTTCAGCATGGTGTCCTGCTCTCGCAGGAGCTTGTCGACCTGCGGGTTCGAGTAGTTGCCGTAGTTCTGCGCTCCGCCGGTCTCGTAGAGCTGCTCCTCCGACGCGGCGGGGTCGTATCCCTCCGTCCACTCGAACTCGCCGAGGTCCCAGCCCTTGCCGGAAGGCAACACGGTGCCGAAGTACACGTTAGCGGGATAGTCGTGGATCACCATCTTCACGCCGATCTGCTTGAACCAGTACTGGACGAGGCGCTCTGTGGCCTCGCGCCAGGGGTTGCCGGATGTGGTGGCGTAGACGAGCTGCAGCGTCTTGCCGTTCTTGTGGCGGTAGCCGTCCGAGCCCGTCTTCCAGCCGGCCTTGTCGAGCAGGATCTTCGACTCCTTGGGGTCGTAGGAGTATGGCTTGAGCTTGGGGTTGTTGGCCCAGATGATCGGCGGCTGGTCTGCGGCCGAAAGCACGCCGTATCCCAGCCAGACCTTCTTCAGAATGGCCTGTCGGTCGATCGCCATCTCGAGCGCGACGCGCACGTTGCGGTCCTGCAGGACAGGGTTGCGGAAGTTGATGTCCGCCGACTCCCAGGCCGCCATCGGGGTGAAGAAGACGTGCGCCCCGGAGATCGCCTTCAGCTGCTGCGCCTGTTCGATGGGCGCGAAGTAGTAGGTGTTGATCTGGTGGGCCTGCGCATTCGCGAGGAGCGAGTTCTCGTCCGGGATGATCTTGAACACGATGGTTCCTTCCTTGGGGGTCGGGCCGTACCAGTTCGGGTTGGCCACCACAGTGATCGATGCCCCCGGTGCCCAAGACTGGAACCTGTAAGGGCCGTCCGTGACGGTCGGGTCGTGGTTGAAGGAGGCCGTGTTGATCTGCTGTGCGGTCATGCCGTGGAAGACCGAGTAGGGGATGATCCCTGGCAGATTTCCGGAGAAGTCGTCGATCAGGATGGCGGGGAAGGGCTTCTTGAGGTCGACCTCGCAGACCTTCGGACTGATCGTCTTGACGTTGGCGACGTCGTCCCAGCCCAGGCGGGTCACGGCGAGCACCGCTGGGTTCGTCACGACCTTCCACGTCTCGTAGATGTCCTGGCAGCTCACGGGCTGGCCGTTCGTCCAGTTGGCGTTCTGCTTGATGTGGAACGTGTAGACGAGACCGTTCTTCGCGATGCCGCCATTGGCCACGGTCGGCACCACGCTTGCCAGGTCGGGCTCCATGACGCCCTTCGGCGTGATCATGAAGAGGTTGCGGAAGATCGCGGTGTCGACGATCTGGGAATAGGTCATGTCGGGACCGAGGATGGGGTTCAGGTTGCCTGGCTCCTCGTAGAGCCCGTCCACGATCGTCCCGTTGCCGCTGGCGGCGGCCGCCTGCCCTGCGGGCCCCACCGCGGGTGCGGCGACGGCAAGAAGCAGACCGGCTGCGGCCAGGGGGCTGAGCAGAGACTTCCACCACTTGTCGCGCATGGCGTGCCCTCCAATTCCTTCGCGTTCCCGGGTCCCGGCTGCCTGCCCTCCCTTCAATGCATGCGTTGGTTCGAAGTCGGGTCCAGGGCATCCCTCAGCCCGTCTCCGACCAGGTTCACCGCCAGGACGACGAGGAAGATCATCAAGCCCGGGAAGATGGCGAGCCAGGGGGCGCTCGTGGTGAAAGACTGCGCCTGGTTCAGGAGGTAGCCCCATGAGATGTTGGGCGGCGTGAGACCGGCGCCCAGAAAGCTCATCACGGACTCGAGGATGATCGCCTGACCCACGAGCAGGGTCGCGTTGACGATCAGGGGCGCCATGGCGTTCGGCAAGATCTCGCGCACGATGATGCGCGCGCTGCGCATGCCCACGGCGCGCGCCGCCTCGACGAAGTCGCGTTTCTTCAGGGTCAGGAACTGGCTGCGCACGATGCGCGCGGGGTACATCCAGGAGGTCAGCCCGATGATCGTGACGATGCTCACCGGTGTGGGTCCGATGAGCAGCGAGAGCAGCAGGACGACGAAGAGCAGGGGCACCGACAGTCCGACGTCGGTCACGCGCATCAGCAGAGCGTCCACGAGGTTCCCGAAGTAGCCTGAGATCGAGCCGACCGCGCCCCCGACCAGAACCGCCACGAGTGCCGCAAACACGCCGATGCTCAGGGAGACGCGCCCGCCGAACAGCACCTCCGTAAAGAGGTCGATGCCCAGGTCGTCGGTGCCCATCGGATGGTGCAGGCTCGGCGGAGCAAGCATGGCGGCAAGGTCCGGCTGGCCGAGCTGGTAGGGGGACACCCAAGGGGCAAGGATGGCAGCCAGCATGATCAGCAGGAGCACCACCGCCGCGGCGACGGCAATCCTGTGGCGCAGGAAGCGGCGCCAGACCAGATGCGCGAAGCTTTCGAACCTGGGGTTCGCCTGGGACGTGGGCAGCGGAGTTGCGCGTCGCGGCACGAGGGACATCCCGGCGCCTCCTCAGCTGTACTGGATGCGAGGGTCGAGCAGGCCGTAAAGAACATCCGCGACGATGTTGGCCAGGACAATGACGACCGAGAGGAAGGAGACGACAGCCATCAGGACAGGGTAGTCGCTTTGCAGGATGGCCTGGATGAACAGGCGTCCCATGCCTGGCCAGGAGAAGATCGTCTCGGTGATCAGCGCGCCGCCGAACAGGTAGGCGGCGTCCATGACCATCACCGTCACGACAGGGAGCAGCGCGTTGCGCAGGGCATGGCGCCAGATCACCCGGCGCTCGCCGACCCCCTTGGCGCGGGCGGTGCGTATGTAGTCCTGGTGGATGACGTCGAGCATCGACGAGCGCACGTAGCGGCTTTCGGACGCCAACGTATAGAAGGCCAGCACCAGCATCGGCAGGATCAAGTGCCAAAGCCGGTCTCCCAGGCTGAACGCGGCACCCGCCGTCGCCATCCCACCGGCCGGGAACCAGTGCAGGTGCACGGAGAAGAGGACCAGCACCATCAGGCCCAGCCAGAATGTCGGCATGGAAAACCCGAAGTAGCTGACGACGGTGATCAGGTAGTCTCCGAAGGAATACTGCCGGACGGCGCTGTAGACGCCGAGCAGGAACGAGAACACGATGGTGATGAGGAACGACGATAGCATGAGCTCAAGGGTCGCGGGAAGGCGCTGGAGCATCATGCTGATGGCTGGCTGGGCGTACACGTAGGAGTAGCCGAAGTCGCCCCGCACGGCTTTCCCGAGCCAGTCCAGGTATTGCGTCCAGATGCCTTGGTTCAGGCCGTAGTCGACGCGGATCTGCTCCAGCATGGCCTTCGTGATGCCGGGCTGGTGGACGTACATCGCGAGCGGCCCGCCGGGCATGGCGTGCATCATGAAGAAGAGCAGCAGCGAGATCAGAAAGATCACCGGAATGGCCTGCGCTAGCCGACGAACGATGAAGACTCCCATCAGGGGACCTCCTCGCGGGCGCCTGGGAATGCGTCAGCACGAGACGGCGTCGGTGGTGCGAAGCAGCTGCGGTTGCAGCCAAGGCCGCGGACGGGGTTGTCGGCAAGGGGACGGTCCCGACGGGAGAACGCCGTCTGGCTACGGCGGAAGACCTCCGGAGGTCGGTGGGGTGAAGCCACACCGGAGCCGACGGGGTGATTTGGTCAACTATATGAGCTTGTCCAGCGCGATAGACCAGATGATTTGGACGGTTCCATCTCGACGCGTGAAGGGCGGCCCCGCCGTGCAGGCAGGACCGCCCTTCGCCATCAAGTGAGGTGCTTCCAGGCGTAACCCGGCAGGACTACGGCGCGACGGAACCCTGGCTTCGGATCGCCTCGCGGGCGAGTTCGTCGCAGCGGTTGTTCTCCTGGCTGCGGGCATGGCCCTTGACCCAGTGGAACTGGACATCGTGCGGCTCTTTGGCCTGCATGATGGCTTGCCAGAGGTCCTGGTTCTCCACGCTGCCGCCCTGCGACGTGCGCCAACCGTTCTTCTGCCAGCGCGTCAGCCAGCCCTGACGGAACGCATTGACGACGTAGGTCGAGTCCGAATGCACCTGCACGGTGCAGGGCGTCTTGAGCGCGCGCAGGCCCTCGAGGAGCGCCGTCAGTTCCATGCGGTTGTTGGTGGTGCTCGGGGCGAAGCCGGAGATTTCCTTGCGCCGCTCGCCCCAAAGGAGGACGGCGGCCCAGCCGCCGGGGCCGGGGTTGCCGGAGCACGCCCCATCGGTGTAGAGGATGATGTCCATGCAGATGGCTCCTTCAGTAGGTCGGATGACCGTGATCGACTAAGGTTCGCCGCGCCGGCTCGCCGCCCCTTGCCACGGCGGAGCGTCGCACCGTGGATCGGGCGTATCGGCCCGCGTGCCGGGTTCTCTTCGGCTGCGCGGCTGCGGGGAGGTCCCAGACGCCGCGGCCGTAGGTGCCCAGCAGCAGTTCGCCAGAGGGTAGCTGTGCCACCGTGGTTGTCTGGACATTTGGCAGCCCCCCGCCGAGCGGACGCCAGACAGAGTCGCGGGCGCGGCTCCAGAAGACGCCGCCGCCGGTGGCCGCCACGAGACCGTTCGGCGCGACGTAGAGGCCCAGCACCGAGAAGCTCGGCAGGTCGCCTGTGACATCGGTCCAGGACGGCCACGACGCATCGGCGGCGGGGGTTTCGAAGACGAACGGGCAGTCCGGCAGGGACTGCGGCATCCCGAAGGCGACGCTGACGAAGGCGCGGTAGGGGTCGCCCGGTGTCGCTGCGATGTCCGTGACATAGGCATCCGCGTTGCCCGGACCGGCATAGGCGCAGGGCGTGGTCCAGACGGCGGGCGATATGACCGTCCAGTTGAGTCCGGCATTCTCGGACACGGCGACCTGACCGTTCTGCCAGCCCGCGTACACGATCAGGCTGCTCCCCGGCGCGAAGGCGATCACCGTGACCGGGCCGCCGCCGCGCAGGTGCGTCACCTCCTGCCAGTTCCCGCCGTCGCGCGTCGAACGCCAGACCTGCTGCCCGCCGGCAAGCAGGACGTTGCGCTGCAAGGGGTCCACCGCGAAAGCGCCGACGCCCAGCGATCCGACAGGCGGCTGTGGCGACCCCCAGTGCCTACCGCTGCTGCCCGAACGCTCGAGCGAGCCGTCGGCCTCACCGAGCATGAGAGGCGGCTTGCCGGCGCCGAAGGCATTCCAGGCGCCATCGCCGCCGATCAGCGAGGTCCAGCGGCCGGTGCGCCGGTCGTAGACGGCGGTGCCGTTGTCCTGGAAGCCCGCGAGTACGCGGTTGCCGCCGGGAGCGACGGCCATGGCCGGGTAGACCTGCGTGATGGAAAGGTCGGTGTTGAGGTCCTGGACGGTGTTCTGGGGCGTCAGGCGGTAGACGCCGCCGTCGTTGCCGATGTAGAGTCCCTGCGCGCTGAAGAGCAGGGCGTGCTGGTCCGTGTGCAGGTAGAAGTTCTGCGTGAGGTCTGTCCAGCTGGCGCCGCCGTCCGTGGTGACCAGGAGCTCGACTCCGCCCGCAAAGAGGTCCTGCGGGTGGTCGGGCGCGACGGCCAGAACCTGGTCGTAGTCGCCCTGCGCCTGCGGCGGCGAGGTGCCAGGCTCGCGTAGGAAGTCCGGCGTGTGGGCGAGCTTCGCGAAGGTCTTGCCCCCGTCGCGGCTGACGTAGAGCCCGAGCAGGCAGTCCGTGCAGCGGCGGCTCAAGGTCGCCATGCTGACGTACATGGTGCTCGGGTCGCTGGGCGCGATGGCCAGCGCCACCCTTCCGATCCGGTCCTGGCGATGCGGCAGACCGTCCGTCAGCGTGCGCCACTTGCCCCCGAGATCGCTCGAGACCTCGACGCCCATGCCCTCGACGCCGGCGAGCAGGCGTCGAGGGCTGCCCGGCGCCCAGGCGAGGTCGTCCGTGGCCACGTCGAGCACGCGTCGCCAGGTGCGCCCGCCGTTGTCGGAACGCTCGATGCCGAGATCGCCGGCTGCGAAGATGCGCTTGGGATCGGTCGGGTCGAGCAGGATCGACGAGAGGTAATGGCCGTAGAAGACCTTCTGGCCGAGCAGTTGCCAGCTGCGGCCGCCGTCTGCACTGCGCAGGATGCCGTCCGAAAAGAAGCAATCGCCGCAGTCGTCGTCCTCGCCGGTGCCGGCGTAGATCACCTCGGGCTTCGCCTGGATGGCCAAGGCGCCGATCGCCATGTCTGGCGTGTGATCCGAAAGCGGACGCCAGCTCTTGCCGCCGTTCGCGGTCACCCAGACGCCGCCGCCCGCCGATCCCGCGTAGAGCTTGCCGTCCGCCGCCGCAAGCGCCGTGACGCGTCCGCTCTCGTTGCCTGCGAAGGGATCGTGAAGGACGGGCGCAGGACCGATGGCCTGCCACAGGCCGCGAACCGGCATGAGCGGGGATGCGACCGGGGCGGCCGACGTGGATATGACGAGCCAGGCTGCGACCGCAAGCAGCGCGACGCTGGCGAGCCAGGCGGGGACGCGGCGGGACAAGCACGATCCCTCCTGCGACGCGTGACGATGGAGCAGCTGTAACGCGATTCGGGGCCGCTTTGCGTCGTTCCTGCGCAGCCCACGCCGGCGCCTGCGGGCAGACGCGGTCACCTGGGTCTTCGATGCAGGTGGGCGGGGCCAGAGGCGCGAAGCCGCCTTGGACATGAGCGGTGGGAGTTGGGGACCTGTGCGCTGCGCGCAATGGCTGGAGAGGGCCGAACGCATCGATCGCGAGGATGGCCTGCAGGGACTGCGGCAGGAGTTCCTGCTGCCGGACGGCGTGATCTATCTGGACGGCAATTCGCTTGGGCCGCTGACTCTAAGAGGCCTTGCGCACCTCGAGCGGGCCATCGCCGACTGGCGCCGCCTCGGTGTCGGGGGCTGGCAGGGAGCCGAGGTACCATGGTTCCATCTCGCCGAGACGATCGGGACGATGCTTTCGGATATCGTGGGCGCGGAACCAGGGGAAGTCATCGCCACCGCGCAGACCACCCTGAACCTCCACCAGATCCTCCAGACCTTCTATCGCCCGACCGGCGAGCGGCACGTCGTGGTCACCGACGCGCTCGCGTTCCCGAGCGATCTCTATGCCATTGCGGGCCATCTCAAGCAGCGCGGACTTGACGTCCGGCGGAGCCTGCGCCTGATCGCCAGCCGCGACGGCCGCACGCTGGCGGCCGACGACGTGCGGGACGCGATCGGCGACGACGTGGCACTCGCGGTGCTGCCAGGAGTCCTTTACCGCTCGGGGCAGCTGCTGCCGATTGGCGAGCTTACGGCGGCGGCGCATGATCACGGGGCGCTGGTCGCCTGGGATCTTTCGCACGCCGTGGGTGCCGTGCCGCTCGCGCTGCACCGGGACGGGGCGGATTTCGGCTTCTTCTGCACCTACAAGTACCTTTGCGGCGGCCCGGGTGCGATCGGCGGGCTCTTCGTCCATCGCCGCCACCTGCCCGTCAGGCCAGGCATGGCAGGCTGGTTCAGCAGCGACAAGGCAAGGCAGTTCGACATGTCCGCGGAGCTCGAGCCGTCTGCCGGCGCCGGAGCGCTTCAGGTGGGGACGCCTCCGATCTTGGCGGCGGCGCCGCTGCTCGGGAGCCTTGAGATCTATCGCAAAGTGGGCATGGACGACGTGCGGCGGCGCTCGGTGCGCCAGACCGAATTTCTCGAGGCGATGGCGGACGACGTACTGGCCGAACTCGGCTTTCAGGTGGCGACGCCGCGCAGTGCTCACGCACGGGGAGGCCACGTCGCGCTGGCCCACCCCGAGGCGGCGCGCCTCAGCAGGGCACTCAAGGACCGGGGCGTCGTGCCGGACTTCCGTCCGCCGGATGTCGTGCGGCTGGGTCCGCACCCGCTCTACACCAGCTTTGAGGAAATCGCCAGAGCACTCGCCATCCTGCGCGAGATCGTGCTGCAGGGTGAGCACCTGCGCTATCCGCAGGGCAGGGAGGAAGTGGGCTGACGATCGGTATCCGCCGACAGGAATCTCCCCTGCAAGCGACACTGGCCGTCGAAATTCGACAACGAGAAGGCACCGAACCCCCAAGGTCCGGTGCCTTCAATGTGGAGAGCCGCCGCGATGGTCTCCGAGCGGGCGAAACCTACTTCTTCATGTAGGCTGGGACGTACTTGGCGAAGTCCGCCATGTGGCCGGGGTAGCTGAGGAATCCGGTGTAGAGCCAGATGACGGCCGCTACGGCGAGCACGATGGCGGCGACGATCGCGATCCAGCGCTGGTTCTTCATGGAGACGGCCGGCAGGGTCAGGATGCCGCCGAGGCCAGCGAAGATGAAGCCCAGACCGGCGATGGTCGGAGAGCTCGACATGTGCAGGGTGATGATGTGTTCGCCGACGACGATCGCGGCGATACCGGCGAAGAAGCCCCAGATCGCCGGGCCGAGGAGCTCGAGGCGGAAGACGAGCGCGAGGCCTGCTACGGTGAAGAGGGCGCCGAACATCAGGGCGGGCTCACCGTAAGCGACGTTGTAGGCGCCGGGAAGCGGCCAGGTGACGACAATCGGAATGGACGTCGCAGCCAGGATGAGGGCGGTGGCGCCAAAGCCGAAGCCCCAGGTCGGACGGTGTTCGGGAGCCGGTGCGAAGTAGAGATACAGGGCCAGAAGCGCAAGTCCGGCTCCCACGGCAACCAGCATGACTGCAAGATAATCGATCATGGAACTTTGCCTCCCCTTGGCAGTGCGCCTCGCGGCCGTCGGCGCTGCCCTACCCGGGCTGTCTGCCTGGAGCTACTATCGCGCTTGCAACGAGTAGGCCATATGAACATCTAGTCCGTTTCGTACTGGTGCGGCCGGTAGGTAGGTTGGCCGGGCAATTTACCCACGCCCCGGCCATCTGCCAGAGCGGTATGGCGCGCCATATGACAAAGTGGCCCCAGTAGCACGTGAAAAAAGTCGCATGCGGTAGGGCCACTCGCCAGGGTCCGCCCGGCATTTTGCGGAGCGAGGCGCCCTGCAGACTCTCCAGATCCTGATAGCAAGCGAGAAACGGAGCATACCGGGGTGGCGTACCTACGGCACCGTCGGTGCGTCGCGAAGGGCCAGCGACCATTGGCCCAAACACGGCGTCCACACGCCGATTTTCCCGTACCGAGTCGGCCGGCCCTGCAGCGCGGGTCCTATGCACCACGTTACAAGGACGGCAGCGGCTGTGCAGTCACCAAAACCTTGACGGTGGGCGATATTTAGATAATTATAAAAACACCAAAGAAGGTGTTGTGCAGATGTCCCTGGGCGACGTTTTTCAGGCCCTCGCGGACCCGACGCGTCGACAGATTCTGCGCATGCTCAGCCAGGGGGATCTCAGCGCAGGCGAGATCGCGGCGGCGTTCACCCTTTCGAAGCCGAGCATCTCGCACCATCTCAACACCCTGCGCCAGGCGAACCTCGTGCTGTCGCGCCGGCAAGGACAGATGATCATCTACTCCCTGCACACCACGGTGCTGCAAGAAGCGCTGGGCTGGGGCTTGGACATTCTGCGCCGGGGCGACGCGCACGGGGGAGAGGACGCGGGAGAGGATGGAAGTCATGGAGGATAGGGCAAAGGAGTATCGGCTTGCCGCAGAGGTCAGGCATGACTGGCCGGTCTATCTCGTCTGGCTGGCGATGCTGGCTGTCGGCGTCTGGGCCCTGCCGCAGTTGCCTCCACACGTGGCGACGCACTTCGGTCTGAACGGCCGGGCGAACGGCTGGATGTCGCCGCTGGGGGCCGTGTTCGTGCCGATCGGCGTGGCGGTGCTGGTCTGGCTCTTCCTGCTGGTGGTGCCCGCGATCGATCCGAGGCGCCGCAACTACCCGGATTTTCTGCCCTTCTACCGGTCGATCCGATTGCTCCTGGTGCTGGTTCTCGCGTTCGTGTTCTTCTCGTCGCTGTGGCGCAATCTTGGCCACACCGTCGTAGAGCCCGGCGACGTCGCGGTGCTGGTCGTCGGGCTGCTCTTCATGTTCATAGGCAACTCGCTCGGGCGCGTGCGCCACAACTACTTCGTCGGCATTCGCACCCCATGGACGCTCGCTAACGAGGAAGTCTGGCGGCGCACGCACCGCTTCGCAGGCCCGGTGCTCATGCTGGCTGGCCTGCTGCCGGTCATCCTGCTGTTCTTCTGGCCGCAGGTGGCGAGGCTGCTCCTGCTGATTTGCATCGTTGCGGCAGTCCTGATCACGACGGTGTACTCCTACGTGATCTACCGCCGGGTGGCGGAGGAATAGGCGCAAGTGCGGGGCGAGCCTGGTACCCGGGTCCGATGGCAAACTGGGGGCTTTCCAGAAGACTGGCGTCACGGCGGCGCGAGGAGGGTCCTCATGGCACGCCGCATGACGCCGGTCCTGCTTGCCCTTGACCTGCCCCCGGGCTCCAGCACACGGCCGCGCAGCATGAGCCCGATCAGGTTTTGCGGCCTGCGGGTAGTGCACTTGACCATAGCCTGACACGGGCCCCTGTGGGCGCCCGCCTCACCCGACCACAGCGTGGAACGTGGTGACGAGTCCGATCAGGATGACCGATCCGGTGGCGAGATAGACAAACCAGCGGTACGGGCCGTGCATGCGGGCCTGGGCGGGCAGGGCTTTCGCCTCGAGTGCGAGCAGGAAGCCCAGCACGA
The DNA here is from genome assembly GCA_021793315.1 of Bacillota bacterium. GTDB lineage: Bacteria > Bacillota > Sulfobacillia > JAJZYS01 > JAJYTV01 > JAJZQO01. Next base: position 29,973 of record JAJYSZ010000005.1, read on the forward strand.
TCGGAAGCAGGATTGCGTTCATCACTTCGATGTCGATCGTGAGGTGGACGAGAGGAAGGCCCGTAAGGACCACGCCTGCGCCCAACACGAGCGCCAGGACGTAGGCGAGATAGAAGTGCGACGCCTCGCCGATCTGGCTGTTGAGACTGTGCGGGCAGCCGAAGGCCTCGCCGATGCCGAAGGCTGCGGCCACCGAGACCACAATGGCGGCGACGAGCGACGCGCCGAGGATGCCCAGGCCGAAGGCGAGTTTTGCCCCGACGAAGCCGAGGAAGGGCTGCAGCACCCGGGAGATCTCGGGGATGCTCTGCAGGGCTGTGGCATGGCCCGAGCGGCCGATCGTCGCCGCGACGGCAATGATCACGAAGATCATCACCAGCTGCGTCACGACGGCGCCGAGCAGGGTGTCGACCCGCGCGCCGCGCAGCTGGCTTGGCCGAAGTCCCTTGTCGACTACGGCGCCCTGTTGGTAGAAGACCATCCACGGCATGATCACGGCGCCGACGTTGGCGGCGAGGAGCAGGAGATAGCTGCGGTTGCCGAGCGGCATCTGGCCGAGGCCATGCACAAGCGCGGCCGGATTCGGGTGCGACATGAGGGCGGCGGGAAGAAAGAAGAGTTCGAACAGGCCCAGGGCTATGCCGACCCGCTCGACGCGGCGGTAGCTGCCGGTAAGGCCCAGTCCGATCAGGAGCAGTGCCGCGAGGACGACGGTGTAGGCTTTCGGCACGCCGAACAGCTGGGAGACGCCGGCGATGCCGGCGAATTCGGTGACCAGGGCTCCCACCGCGGCAATGAACAGGGTGAGCACCGAGAGGAAGGCCCAAGGTCGGCCGAATGCCTCGCGGATCAGTTCGCCGTGCCCTTTGCGTGTGAGAACGCCAAGGCGCACCGTCATCTCCTGCACCACGTAGAGCACGGGGATGAGCAGAAGCTGCGGCAGAAGCATGCCGTAGCCCCAGAGGGCCCCGGACTGCGCGGCGGTCACGACGCTGCCGGCGTCGGTGTCGGCCAGCATCACCATGAGACCGGGTCCGACGACGGCGCTCAGCAGGAATAGGCGGCTGAGTCCCCTGCGGCGTGCACCTGCCCGCGGAAGTTCCCCGGAGCAGGGCGGGGCGGCGCGCCGGGGGCGACCGTGAGACAGCTTCTCCGGGGCGGCGTAGTCCGCGCCTCCTCGTCTCACCCCGCACCTCCTAGTGGTTCGCCGTCGAGTTAGGCCTGCCTAATAAACGGTCGAATTTCTGCCCGAGGGCGTCAAGGGTCACAAGACCGCCCCTCATGGGCCGATGGGACATTCGCTTGCCTGGCGGGTGTGTCCCGAGCGTGGCATGCCAACAGTCTGCGCCGCGACCGGCATGAGAATGCCGCCAGGACCCGCGCGGGTCCCGGCGGCATTGGCGGCGGAGCGGAGGTCAGTCTGCGGCGGCCTTCGGCACTTCGCAGAGGAGGATGTCGACCGGCAGGCGCAGCAGGCTGCGGCGCATTGAGATGCGCGCGACGAGTCCCGCCTGCGTGGCGAGCCGGCGCAAGGCGAGCGGCCGTCCGAGCGCGGCGAGGCGCAGGATGCTGCGCAGTACAAGATAGAAGGAGAGCGTGCGCCCGTAGGGCATCTCTTCGGCCAGCGCGGCCAGCACGATGCGTCCCCCTGGGCGTACGACGCGGCGCAGCTCTTTGAGGGCGCCCGCGGTACCTTCGGGCCTCAAAAGCTCCAGGACAAGGCTCACGGCTGCCGCGTCGAAACTGCCGTCCGCAAAGGGTAGCGCCCGGACGTCGCCCTGGCGGACCTCGATACGGTCCCTGAAGGGCGTGCGGGCGATCTGGCGCTGCGCCTGCCGCAGCATGGCAGGGGAGACGTCGACGCCAAAGACCTTGCCTTCCTCGCCGACCAGGTCCGCCAGCGCGACGGCGAGCCTGCCGGTACCCGTGCCCACGTCCAGCACCCGCTCGCCGGGAGCGGGATGCAGGAGGGCCAGCACCGCCTCCCAGGTCTCCTGGGACGTTTCGAACATGAACATGTCGTAGAGCCTGTGGGCCATGCCGTAGAACCGTTGCAGCCTGGCCGTCCTTCCGTCCCGCCTGAGGTCCGACGTAAGATTTCGCCGCCTTCCGAACCTGATGCGCGATGTCGCCCCTAGGATGATAGCAGAGCGGACGGCAGGTGACCGATCGCGATCCGGCGTAACAGGACCTGCGAGGAGGCCAGCCATGGGTTACACGCTCGAAGACCTGCGCGCCGATGTTCCCGTTGTGCGGCGCAAGGTCTATCTGAACACCGGTACCATGGGCGCCGCGCCGCAGACGGTGACGGTGCGCTTCTTCAAGGCGTACGAACAGTGGCAGGTGGAGGGATCGGGCTGGCCGGAGGCGTACGAGCGCCGGCGGGGCGGCATGACTGCCGTGCGCGGGGCGATGGCCCTCTTGCTCGGCGTGCCGCAGGCCAGGATAGGTTTTGCGGGCAATGTGACGCAGACCATCAACTGGGTCGCCCAGGGGCTGCGGTTCGATGAAGGCGACGAGGTCATCGTCGGCGCGGAGGAGCACCCTGCGAATCGCTACCCCTGGCGTGCTCTCGAGGCGATGGGGCGGATCCGGGTGATCCCGTGGCCGATGGCGCAGGATGACGAGGAGCTGCTCGCGGACCTGCGTCGCCTGATCGGTGCCAGGACGCGCCTCGTCGCGGTCAGCCACGTGCTGCAGACGAGCGGGCGCGTGCTGCCGGCCGCGGCCATCGCGGAGCTCTGCCGCAGCCGCGGCGTATGGTCGCTGATCGACGGCGCGCAGGCCCTGGGTCAGGTGCAGGTCGATCTCGCCGCGATCGACCCGGACTTCTACCCATTCTCGGGGCACAAGTGGCTGCTCGGCCCTGTCGGCACCGCAGGCATCTACATCCGGCCGGACAAGCTCGCCAAGCTCGGGCTGCTGCCAGCGGGCAGCGGCTCCGCCGCGCACGACCTCGCCGGCCGGGAGCGTGCCGACGTGCCCTGGCGCCAGGAGGCGCGACGGTTCGAGGTGGGCACGGCGAACTGGCCGCTCTTCGAGGGTCTTGAAGCCGCCCTCGCCATCAGGGCAGAGATCGGCTCCGCGACGATCGAGCAGCACCAGTGCCGCCTTGCGCAGGCGTTCTTGGAGGGTCTGCCGTCCGGGCCCGAGGTCGTGGCGGTGCCGCAGCGCGCCGCCATGTGCACCTTGCGCTTTCGGCAAGGGCCGGAGGACGTCCTCGAGCGCCTCGCGGCCGATCGTGTGATCGCCCGCCGGGTCGGGGAGTTCGAGCCCTCCGGCGTGCGCTTCTCGTTCGGCCCCTACAACAACCTCGACGACGTCGCGGCGGCCCATCGGGCCATCGCGGCCCATCGGGCCATCGCGGCCCTGACGGCCCATGTCTAGCGGCGGGTCGGGGCCGCTCGCGGGGGTGCGGGTGCTCGATCTCTCTCGCGTGCTGGCGGGTCCCTACGCGACGATGGGCCTGGGCGAGCTCGGCGCGCGGGTGATCAAGGTGGAGCACGTCCAGGAGGGTGACGAGACGCGCAGCTGGGGGCCGCCCTTCATCAAGGGCGAATCGGCCTACTACCTTGGCGTCAACCGCAACAAGGAGAGCATCGCGCTCGATCTGACACAGTCGCTCGCCCAGGACGTGGTGCGCCGGCTGGCGCTCAGATGGGCGGACGTGGTCGTCGAGAACTTCCGTCCCGGCAACCTCGAGCGGTTCAACCTGTCGCTCGAGACGATGCGGCGGGACAACCCGGCCCTGATCACCGCAAGTGTCCGCGGCTATCCCTTGGGCGACGATCGGGCCGGCTACGATTTCGTCATCCAGGGTGCGGGCGGGCTGATGTCCATCACGGGGCCGGCGGACGGTCCGCCTTACAAGGTCGGGGTTGCGGCCGCCGACCTCTTCACGAGCTCGTTCCTCTTGAGCGGCATCCTGGCGGCGCTCTACTCCCGCTGCCAGACGGGCAAAGGCCAGCATGTGTCGGTATCGCTGTTCGAGTGCGAGGTGGCGATGCTGGCGAACGTCGCCTCGAGCCACCTGCTTACGGGACAGCCAGCGGGGCGCTACGGCAACGCCCACCCGTCGATGGCACCCTACGAGGTCTTCGAGACAAGGGACGGGCAGCTGACGCTGGGCGTCGGCAACGACCGGCAGTTCAAGAGCCTTTCGGAGGCCCTCGGGCATCCCGAGTGGGTCCAGGATGAGCGCTTTGCCACCAACCCCCAGCGCGTGGTCAACCGCCAGGCCCTGAAGGATGCAATCGACGCTGCGCTTTCGCCGCGCGGGCGCGAGGAGTGGCTCGAACTCCTGACCGCGGCCGGCATTCCCTGCGGGCCGATCCGGACAGTCAGCGAGGTCTTCGCGAGTCCAGAAGTGGCCGAGGCCGGCACCGTGGTCGAGATGGACCATCCCCTGATCCCGAACCTCAAGCAGGTGCGGCTGCCGTGGCGCTTTACGGGCACGCCCGCCGAACCGCGTACGCCGCCGCCGCTGCACGGGCAGCATACGCGGCGCATCCTGCGCGAGGTGGGGCTCAGTGAGCAAGAGGTCGAGGCCGCCTTTTCGGACGGCGTCGCGAACGGACCGCAGGTTGAGGCAAACGCGCCGGACTGAGCGCCGGCCGACCGATGCGATCGGAGGCGCCGCCAACGGCTGCGGGCCTCCGACCTTTTCTTCGCGCATGTCGCTGTTGCGGGCAGCCTAGTGCCTTGTTGACTTCCGCATGCGGCACCGGCTGGCGCGAGGCGGCGCTCCGGCTCTGGGATGCGGCGCGGTCGCCCCGCCCCTGCCCGCGCGTCCCGGATGGAAAGGGGCTGTCCCGCAGGTTGCGGGACAGCCCCTCATGGACGGCGCGGTGTCGTCAGCCGACGATTTCCTGCAGGCGCTTGCCGGCACCCGGGCCAAACAGGCCGCCGTGGTAGCAGAGCACGTACTCGACGTCCTTCGGCAGCTTGGCGAGCGACGCCTGGGCGGTAGGCATGTCCGGCGTCACCTCGGGTCCTGGCCCTTCGAGCTGGCCGTTCACGACGCGCATGGCGTCGCCCGAGATCAACGTGCGGTGCTTCGGGAAGTACAGGCTGATGTGGCCAGGGGTGTGGCCCGGCGTGTGGATGATCCTGATGCCGCCGTAGAGAGGCAGCTCCTCGTCGTCTTCCAGCAGCACGTCCACGTGCGCCTTGGGCGGATCGGACATCAACTGCTTGAACTGGGCCTGTGCCGCCTCGGGCATGCGCTCCAGCATGCGCTGCATGCGCTCCGGGTTGAACTTCAGCAGTGGCTCGCTGCCTTCGATGTAGGGCGCTTCAAGGCGGTGGGCAAGCACGGTGGCGCGTCCTGCGGCGATCGCCGGCAGGTTGCCGATATGGTCAATGTCCTGGTGGGTCAGGATGACGCGATCGAGCTCGGCCATGGAGAGGCCGTGAGCCTTGAGGGCAGCCTCGAGCGCGGCTCCCTGACCGGGGAAGCCCGTGTCGACGAGCGTGGCGCCTTCCTCGCTCATGAGCAGGACCGGGTGGACGACGCTGGGGCCACCGAACCCCTGCATCGGCAATTCGAGCACTTCTGCGCCTGGAAACAACTGCATCGATGTGCCTCCTCGCTTCTGGGGAAAGTACCTGGAACTTCGCGCCCGCAGGTCCGGTTCCTAGGGCCAAAGGACCTGTCCGCCCGGAGTACGCAACGCCATGCGCCGCCCGGTGTCGGACGAGTATCGTGCGGCGTCGAGCAGCCGCTGGCTTTCGACGCCGTCCTGGAAGGTCGGGAGATCGGCAGCTGGCCGGCCCGTCGCCAGCGTTTCGTGCAGACGGTCGAGGAAGGGGAGCAGCGCACTCGCGTACCCCCCGGCGACGTCCGGCAGCTCCGGTGCCGCGGCTGCTTCCGGCAGCGCGACATCCTGCCAGTCGTCGCCGCCGCGCTGCAGTCGCACCGTGCGGTCGTCCGCGAGGGCGACGGTCCCTTCCGTGCCCTGCACTTCGAGCTGCCAGCCGGAAGGGCGGTTGGTGGCGCTTGAGTAGTCGAGCAGGAAGGTGGCGCCCGACACAAGGCGGCCGAACACCTGGAAGGCGTCGTCCGCGTCGCGCCGCTCGCCCTCTGCTCCCTCGGCCACGTGCGTCGTCAGCTGCGCGGAAAGTTCGGCGACTTCGTCGCCCGTCCAGTAGCGCAGACTATCGAACATGTGGCTGCCCAGGGCACCGAGCCGGCCGCCGCCCTGCTGCCGGCTGCCGAGCCAGCCGAGACGCGCGCTGCGAAGCTGTGCGTAGCGCGGGTCCTGACCCGCATACGCGACATGCAGGACCCGACCGATCGCGCCTTCGGCGACCAGACGGCGCACCGTGGCGCGAGCGGGGCGGAAGCGGAATTCGAACGTGACCGCACCGATGCGCCCCTTGGCCCGGCGCACGGATTCCATCGACTCTGCCTCGGCCAGATCGAGCGCCATGGGTTTTTCGCAGAGGACATGGAGGCCGCGCTGAAGAGCCGCTTCCGTGATCTCTCGGTGGAGAGCCGGGCTGGCCGCGACCACCAGGAGGTCGAGGGGCAGATCGAGCAGCCGGTGCCAGTCGTCCAAGACGTGCTCGACGCCGCTCTCGGCCCGGACGCGGTCCGGGTCGCCGCGGTGCAGGCTCGCGATCGCCACCGGCTCGAAGCCTGGGTGGGCCCTGAGCATCGGCGCGTGGATGCGGGCGCCAAAGCCGCTGCCGGCGATACCTACGCGAACAACATCCAAGGGGAGCGCCTCCTTGCAACTAAGTCCTTCGGCGCTGCCGCAGCGTGTCCTCCCGGTTCCTGCCATGCGCGCGTCGCGCGGCAGCGTGGGCCCTAGGTTGGTGGCGGCACCGCGGCAGCGATTGCTGTGGCCTTATGACCTTGACGGTCCGATCGCCCTTGCCTACAGTACTTGCCACGTCCCACAGCCATTCGGCCGTTGGTTATAATGAGACCTACTTGGCACGACGTCCCGGATGACCAAGAAAATCTGGCCGCGCGAGGAAGATCAGCATGGACCTGGGGGAGCTGTTTCATGGTCCGAACGCTGGTTGGGCCCTGGAGCTCTACGAGCGTTTCCGGCAGGATCCTCAGTCGGTCGACGCGGCAACGGCTGCCATCTTTCGGCGCCTGGAGCAGGAGGGCGGCGTCCGTCTGGCCGAAGCTCCGAGCGCTGGGGCCACCGCGCCGGCAGATGTGCAGGAGATCGTGCTTGCCGCGCGTCTGGCGCGCAACATCAGGGAGTACGGACACCTCAAGGCGCACCTCGACCCCTTGGGCCAGGACCCGCCGACGCGGCACGCACTCGACGCCCAGGGCTACGGCCTGACGGACGAGCAGATGGATAGGCTGCCGGGAGCGATCGCGTTCCCGGCCGCAGGGCCTGCGGCAGGCACTCTGCGTCAGGCGATCCGCCGTCTCGAGGAGATCTACATGGGCACCATCGGCTTCGACTTCAGCCACGTGCACGAGGCGGAGGAGAGGCAGTGGCTGCAGCACGCCGCGGAGGACGGCAGCTATCGGCAGATGGCGGCGGCGCGCCGGCTCGAGATCCTTGAACGTCTCACCGACGTCGAGGAGTTTGAGCAGTTCCTGCATCGCACATTCCAAGGACAGAAGCGGTTCTCGATCGAGGGCAACGACGTACTGGTGCCCATGCTGGACGAGATCATCGACGCGGCCGTGGAGAGCGGCACGCGCGAGGTGACGATCGGCATGGCGCACCGCGGCCGCCTCTCGGTCCTGACGCATGTCATCGGCAAGTCGTTCGGCCAGATCTTCACCGAGTTCCACGTGGGACCGAACGAGCAGCCGGACCTCTACGTCGGCTGGAGCGGCGACGTCAAGTACCACCTGGGATCGCGCCGGACCATCCAGACCGAGGGTGAGCAGCCGGTGCAGATCACCCTCGCGAACAACCCGAGCCACCTGGAGTTCGTCAACCCCGTGGTCCAAGGCATGACCCGCGGTGCGCAGGACGACCGCAGCACCCCGGGGCGTCCGCGACCGGACTTCTCGCTGGCCCTGAACGTTTCGGTGCACGGTGACGCCTCGTTCCCGGGCGAGGGTATCGTCGCCGAGACCCTGAACCTGTCGCAGCTCAGCGGCTACACGACGGGCGGCTCGGTGCACATCATCGCCAACAACCAGATCGGCTTCACCACGGATCCCGGCGAGGACCGCTCGACGCGCTACGCGTCCGACCTCGCCAAGGGTTTCGAGATTCCCATCCTGCACGTGAACGCGGATGACGCCGATGCGTGCATGACGGCTGCGCGCATCGCCATCGCCTATCGCCAGCTCTTCCACAAGGACTTCCTGATCGATCTCGTCGGCTACCGGCGCTACGGCCACAACGAGGGCGACGAGCCGAACTTCACCCAGCCCCTGCTCTACGACCTGATCGGCAAGCACCCGACCGTGCGCAAGGTCTACCAGGACCGCCTGGTCGCGGAGGGCATCGTGGATGCCGGCGCCGCGGCGGCCATGCAGGAGAAGGCCAGGGAGCGCCTGCGGGCGGCGTTCGACGAAGTCGTCGAGGGACGCGTCAAGTTCCCCCAGGCGATGCCCGAAGAGCACACCCTGCAGGGCCTCGCGAAGCCACCCGGCGAGGAGCGGCTGCGCGCCGCGAACGATGCGCTGCTGGCAAGGCCGGAGGGCTTCACGGGCAGCGCGAAGCTGGAACGGCTTCTGCAGCGGCGGCGGGATCTTCTCGACAAGCCGCAAGGCATCGACTGGGCGCACGCGGAAAGCCTTGCGCTCGCCACCATCCTCGAGGACGCGGTGCCGATCCGCATGAGCGGGCAGGACACCGAGCGCGGCACCTTCAGCCAGCGCCACCTGGTGCTGCACGATGTGCACGACGGCCACCGCTATATGCCGCTGCAGCACCTGCCGACGGCCAAGGCGTCGTTCGCGGTGTACAACAGTCCCTTGTCCGAGTCCGGGGTGCTCGGGTTCGAGTACGGCTACGGACTGAGAGCCCCGCAGACACTCGTCATCTGGGAGGCCCAGTTCGGGGACTTCGCCAATGCGGCGCAGGTGATGATCGACCAGTTCCTCGCCCCGGCCAGGGCGAAGTGGCGGGAGCGCTCGAACCTCGTCCTGCTGCTGCCGCACGGCTACGAGGGCCAGGGACCGGAGCACTCGAGCGGCCGCGTCGAGCGCTACCTGCAGCTGGCCGCCGAGGGCAACCTGCGGATCGCCAACTGCACGACATCCGCGCAATACTTCCACCTGCTGCGGCTTCAGGCTGCTGCCTTGGGGCTGCAGCCGCGCCCGCTCGTGGTGATGACGCCGAAGAGCCTGCTGCGCCATCCCCTGGCGCAGTCCGACCTGGCGGCCCTGGCCACCGGCAGCTTCGAGCCGGTGCTCGAGGACGATACGGCCAAGAGCCGGCGGGAGCGCGTGGAGCGCCTTGTCTTCTGCAGCGGCAAGATTTCGGTCGAGTACCGGCTGGCCGCCAAGGAGCACCGCGATGCCGAGCGTGCCGCGCTGCTGCGGGTCGAGCTCCTCTACCCCTTCCCGGAGGACGCGATCCGGCAAATCGTCGCGGCCTATCCCGGGGTGCGCGAAGCGGTCTGGCTCCAGGAGGAGCCCGCCAACATGGGCCCATGGGCGTTCGTTGCGCCGCGGCTGCGGCCGCTACTGCCGGACGGTGTCCCGCTCCGCTACGTCGGCCGTCCGGAACGGGCGTCGACGGCCGAGGGCATGCCGGACGTGCACAAGGCCGAGCACGACCGCATCATCCAGGAAGCACTTTCGCTGCCGGAGGACAAACTGCAAACGCGGGGTGTGAAGAGACGTGCCAACTGAGATCACGGTACCGCAGCTTGGCGAGTCGATCGTGGAGGCGACCGTTGGCCGCTGGCTGAAGCATCCCGGTGACGCGGTAGCCGCGGGCGACGCGCTGGTGGAGCTTGAGACCGACAAGGTCAATCTGGAGGTGCAGGCACAGGCGGCCGGCACCTTGCAGGAGGTGAGGAAGGAGGAGGGGGCCACCGTCGGGATCGGCGAGGTGCTCGGCACGATCGCCGAGGGCCTGGCCGCTCCTGCAGCTGCCGTTCCTGCGGCGCCGGCTCCCACCACCACCGCCCTGGCAGCCGAAGCCCCCGCGGCTGCGCCTGGTCCCACATCCCCCGAGGTGCGTCGGGCGGCGCAGGAGATGCAGGTCGATCTGCGTCAGGTGGCGGGCAGCGGCCCGCGCGGCCGCGTGACGCGCGAGGACGTCGAGCGCACTGCGGCGAGGCTCTCCACGGCACCGGAGTCGGTGATGCCGGCAGCCGCTGCGCCCGCACCGCAGGCGCCGCCCCCGCCGCGTCCGGCCGCGACCCCGGCGGCCGCTGCCGCGGAGGTATTCGCCGCCCCCTCTGGACGCGAGGAGCGCCGGCGCATGTCGCGCAGGCGCATCACCATCGCGCGCAGGCTGGTCGAGGCCCAGCATCAGGCTGCGATGCTCACCACCTTTAACGAGGTGGACCTCTCCGCCGTGATGGCTCTGCGCCGCGAGCGGAAAGACGCGTTCAAGGAGAAGCACGGCGTCTCTCTGGGCCTCATGTCCTTCTTCACCAAGGCGACGGTAAGCGCCCTGAAGGCCTACCCGCACCTGAATGCGGAGATCCAGGGCGACGAGATCGTCCTCAAGCACTACTACGACGTCGGCATCGCGGTGTCCACCGACGAAGGCCTCGTGGTGCCCGTGGTGCGCGACGCCGATCGTCTGAACTTCGCCGGCATCGAACAGGCCATCGCCGAGCTGGCCGAGCGGGCGCGCAGCGGCGCCCTCACCCTCGAGGACCTGCGCGGCGGCACCTTCACCATCACGAACGGCGGCGTCTTCGGCTCGCTGCTTTCGACGCCGATCCTCAACGCGCCGCAGGTCGGCATCCTGGGCATGCACGGCATCCAGGAGCGCCCGATCGCTGTCAAGGGCGAGATTGTGGTGCGGCCGATGATGTATATCGCCCTCTCCTACGACCATCGCATCGTCGACGGTTCCGTGTCGGTGCGCTTCCTGCGGCATGTGAAGGATCTCCTGGAAGATCCGACGCAGCTGCTGCTCGAGGGCTGAGACAACGCGCCTGCGGCGGCCTGCAGAGGCAGGCCGCCGCAGGCTTGCCGAGGGGGCTGTGGCAAACGGCAGACGGGACGGCGGCGCGCACCGCGGAGCGGCTGAGCTGGCTCGGCTACGCCATTATCGGCCTTATGGCGACGGCCTACGGCTCGGCCCTGCCGGAACTCGTCCATCATCTGCGGGCGAGCTACGGGGAGCTCTCGCTGCTTTTCGCCATGCAGTCGCTCGGCAACACCGTGACGTACTTCTACGCGAACCATCTGGTGGACCGCCAGGGCACGCGCCGGGTGCTGCTGCTCGGTTTCTGGCTTTTCCTCGTCTCCACCGGCCTGCTGCCGGTCATCCCACGCTTTTCGATCTGGGTCCTCCTGGCGTTCGTGGCCGGGGTGGCGTTCGCGCTCGTCGACGTCGGCGGTTCGCGGCTGATCTCGGACCTCTACCGCCGGCAGCAGGCGCAGGCTTTCAATCGCCTCAATCTCTGGTTCGGGGTTGGGGCGATCTCCGCGCCTCTGGCGGTGGGTCTTCTCCATGGCACCGGCCTGCCGGTCGCGCTGGTGTTCGGCCTTGCCGCCGCGCTCGCCCTGATAGGCGCCCTGGGACTCACGGCGATCAAGGAGCTGCCCGGCGAGCCGGCGCAGCCCGGTCCTGGCCTGCGCGGCAACTTCGACCTATGGCGCGAGGCGGGCTGGCTGCGCAGCCTGACCTGGCTCGTCTTTCTCTATGTCGCCGCCGAGAGCGGCTTCTCGGCCTGGATCGCCGCTTTCGTCCATGTCCGCGCGGGCCTGCCCGACGCCATCGCCTCGCTCTATCCTGCCGCCTACCAGGTCGGCCTCACGGTGGTGCGCGTCCTGATCGGGCCCCGTCTGCCCTTCCTGCGCCTCGAGCGCGTGCTGCTCCTGGGCGGGGCAGCCGCGGTGGGGGCGAGCGGGTTTGTGGTCGCCTTTGGCCACAGCCCCCTGGTCGTGCTGTTCGGGGCGGGCCTGACGGGTGCATGCCTGGGTCCGGCCTTTCCCATCGTCCTGACGGTGGCGGGTCGAGAGGCCCCACGCCGTGAAGGTCAGGCGTTCTTCTTCATCTTCACGTCGTTGGCCGTTGCGGCGCTGGTGGTGCCGTGGGCGGAGGGCCAGATCTTCGCTCAGGTGCCGGAACTGGCGATGGCTGTCACGTCGGTGCTGGCTGCCGGCATGGCTGTCGCGGCCGCCCGCCTCGGCAGGCAGACGGCAGCTCTGCCGCCGGACGCGTCGGCTGGAGCATGAGAAATGAGCGGACCGGCGGCAGCGGGATGGGACCAGATATTGTCTGAAACGGCAGGATCGCGGGCGGCGGAGGCGAACACCCAGAAGGCGGAGTTCGTCGAGGGCGGTGAGCCTGATGACGTGGGATGCACAGCTGCGCCAGGATGCCCGCTGGTGGCGGCGGCAGGTGGTCGGGGTCGAGCATCAGGTGGAACTCCTGGATGGTCGCCGAACCACGTACGTCAACCTGGACAATGCCGCCGCGACCCCTGTGCTCCACAGCGTCCAGGAGGCCATGCGCTGCGCCGAGGAGACCTACGCCGGGCCGCACCGCAGCAGCGGCTACAAGGCGAGGCGTACCGCCGAGCTCTACGAGCAGGCACGCGCGGCGGTTCTGCGTTTCGCCGGAGCCGAAGACGGGCGGCGTATCGCGGTGTTCACGAAGAACACCACGGAGGCCGTGAACAAGCTGGCTGCGGAGTTTCCGCTCGAACCCGGCGACGTCGTCCTGCTGAGCGAGATGGAACACCATGGTAACCTTTTGCCCTGGCGCGGGCGCGCCGAGCTGGCCTACCTGCCGCTGGACGCCCAGGCACGCCTGAACCTCGCCGCTCTGCCGGACATGCTGGAGCGCTATGGCGGCAGGGTGCGCCTCGTGGCGATCTGCGGCGCGTCGAACGTCACAGGTTTCGTCAACGATATGCAGGCCGCGGCCGAGACGGCGCACCGATTCGGCGCCAAGATCTTCGTCGACGCGGCGCAGCTCGCAGCGCACCTCCCCATCCGCATGGGCGCGGCCGGCGACCCGCGGTCGATTGACTTCCTTTCCTTTACGGCCCAGAAGCTCTATGCGCCGTACGGGGTCGGTGTCCTGATCAGCCCGAAGGAGTTCTTTCGCGAAGGCGCACCGGATCTCAAGGGCGGCGGCGCGATCACGTTCGTCAGTCTCGAGGACGTGCTCTGGGAGGACCCGCCGGCGCGCGAGGAGGCGGGCTCGCCGAATGTCCTCGGTGCGGTCGCGTTGGCAGCCGCCCTGCGCACCATGGAAGCGATCGGCATGGAACGCGTCGCCGCGCGCGAGCAGCAGTTGCTCGGTTACATGCTGGAGAGGCTCGAGGAGATTCCGGGGCTCGAAGTGCTGGGCAGCCCGAGCCGGGAAGAGCGCGTGGGAACCGTCTCGTTCCTGGTTCACGGCGTGCCTTCCCGGCTGGTCGCCGCCGCACTCGACTGGGAGTGGGGCATCGGGGTGCGCGCAGGCTACTTTTGCGCCAACCCCTACATGATGCGGCTGCTCGGTTTGAGCCGGCAGGAGGTTGCGCGCCTGCGGGACCGGGTACGCAGCCGCGGACAGGGCGAGGTGCCCGCCGCCGTGCGGGTGAGCCTTGGCCTCTACAATGTTGAGGAGGAGATCGATCGCCTGCACGATGCCATTCGTGCGGTCCGCCTGGGCGAGTTCAGGGGTCGTTATGCGCTGGAGCCTGCCACAGGGGAGTATCTGCCGGATGCGACGCACGAAGCTGGTAGTACCCTGTAGGAGAGTGCACGGTCCCGGCCGTGCCACGATGGGAGGCAGGACGTGAAAAGTGTGCCGAAGCTGCGCGAGCAGGTTCCGCTCGCGCCGCTGACGACGATCCACCTCGGCGGACCCGCCCGTTACTTTGTCGCGGTCCAGACCCGCACGCAGCTTGCCGACGCGCTCGCCTGGGCAGAGAGCCAGGGCCTGCCGGTACAGCTGCTCGGCGGAGGCAGCAATACCGTGTTTGCCGACGAGGGCTTTGCGGGCCTCGTGCTCCGCGTGGCCGCCAGCGGCTTCACCTTTCGGGAGGACGCCGGGACTGTCGTCTCGGTCGCGCGGGCCGGGACGGAGTGGGATGACCTGGTGGCGGCCGCGGTGGCGCGGGGACTCGGCGGCATCGAGTGCCTGTCGGGCATTCCTGGCAGCGTTGGCGCGACACCTGTTCAGAACGTTGGCGCCTATGGCCAGGAAGTTGCGGAGCGCCTTCTCTGGGTGCGCGTGTTCGAGCGCGGCACGGGAAGGGTGCTGCAGCTGCGAGGCGAGGCGTGCGGCTTCGGCTACCGCCAGAGCCGCTTCAAGAGCGTGGACCATGATCGCTTTGTCATCCTGAGCGTGGCCTTGCGCCTGACGCCCGGCGCGAGGCCGCACCTCGGCTACCGCGAGGTTGCGGAGCGCGCCGCCGCGGAAGGCGTCGCGCAACTGCCGGCCGACCAGGCCCTCGCGGCCGTCCGGCGCATCGTGCTCGAACTGCGGCGCGGCAAGGCCATGCTGCGCGACGCGGGCGACGTGAACGCCCGCTCGGTGGGATCTTTCTTCCTCAACCCCGTGCTGGCGCCCGAGGCGTTCGCGGCGCTGTGCGAGCGCCTTGGCGAGATGGCCAGCGACCTGCCCGCCTACCCGGCGCCGGACGGCGTCAAGGTGTCGGCGGCCTGGCTGATCGGTGCCGCCGGATTCCATCGCGGCCAGCGGCAAGCCGGGGTGGGCATCTCGGATCGCCACGCGCTGGCGCTTGTCAACCGCAGTGGCAGCACGGCCGAGCTGCTCAGTTTCGCGGACGCGATCCGCCGGGGCGTCGCGCAGCAGTTCGGCGTGGCGCTGCAGCCGGAACCGGTCATCGTGCCGTTCGACCCGCGCCGCGCGAGACCGCGTCAGCCTTAGGACAGCCGGACAACAAGGCCGCCGTCCCGTTCGGGGATCGGCGGCCTTGACCACACGGGGGTATGAAGCAGGGTGACGGTTAGCTGAGGTGCAGCGATCGACCCAGCATCAACAGGACGCCGGAGACGCCGAGCACGGCGAGAAACGATAGCAACAGGGCGTTTTGAAGCAGGTATGATCGGCGGATCGCTCGCAATTCCAATCACCTCGGAAAGCTCAGTTGCCCTTCGGACTGAGTAAAGCATAGACCGCCAACTTAAAGGCTGTCTGAAGCTCACCTGAGAATCTCATCAGAGTGCGGGGCGCGCCAGGCCAGCATTTCGGTTTCGAGACGCCGTACCGCGTCCATTTCCGCCTCGCGCCTGGCCTGAGACCAGCCGAGCAGCCGGCCCATCTCCTCGGCATCCGCCTTGAGATGCAGCAGGGCAAAGTCGCCACCGAAGAGCAGCCGCTCGCTGCGGCGGCGGTAGACGTCCACGAGATGCAGCGCGAATTCCTCGGCGACGGCGAAGCGGAGCATGGCGCGATCGAGGCTGAAGTGCAGGTCTCCGGGGCCGAAGCCGAGCGCCAGCACCGAGACCGCCTCGTCGCCGTAGGGACCGAGGCGCTCCATGAGATCGGCCAGTCGCACCCCGGTGCGGCGGGCGGCCTGGCGCCAGAGGTCTGGGGACATGGTCTGTCCCCGTGCGCCGGGCAGCGGCGCGCGGCTCTCGCCGGCCGCCGCGTCCCTGCTCGAGCCGGGGAAGATGCGATCCACGATGCGTTCGGCCATGGCGCGAAAGGCGGTGAGCTTGCCGCCAACGACGACGTGCATGCCCTCCTGCACCTCGACCAGGCGGTCCTCGCGCGAGACCCGGCTGGCGCTCCGGCTGCGGTGGGGACGCGCGAGGGGGCGGACGCCGCGCCACGCACCGATCACGTCGTGCTGTCCCAGATGTGCCTCCGGGAAGGTGCGAACAGCCGCCGCCAGGACGTACTCCGCCTCGGCCGCTGGCACCCTGGCCCCGTCAAGCTCCTCCGTGATGACGTCGGTGGTGCCGATATAGGACTGTGTTCCATGCGGCACGGCAAACATCATGCGGCCATCCGCGCCGCGCATGACGCAGGCGGCCGGCAGCGGCAGGCGGCCGCTGCGCAGCGCGAGGTGCGTGCCTGCGCTGCGGCGCACGAGTTTCGGCTGGCCAGGGGCCATCAGGCCCAGGACCTCGTCGGTCCAGGGCCCGGCTGCCACCAGCACCCGGCGGGCGCGCAGGAGGATCGTAGCGCCGCTCTCCTCGTCGCGGCAGCTCAGGCAATGGAACTCGCCCTCGCGGGACCAGGAGCGCACGGGGGCGTAGTTCAGAAGCATGGCGCCACGGGCGGCTGCATCGCGCAGCACCGTTACCGTGAGCCTCGCGTCGTCGGTATGGGCATCGAGATAGCGCGCGCCTCCTTGAAGGCCGTCCCGGCGCAGGAGCGGTAGCGCCTCGAGGAGATCCTGCGGCGTGAGGCGCAGGTCGATGTCGTCCGCCGAGGCGCTGCTCAGGCGGCCGTAGAGGGAAACCCCGACGCGCACCAGCCAGAGCGGATCCGGATCGCCGCGGTAGATCGGGAAGTAGAAGGGCAGGCCGCGCACGAGGTGCGGCGCCATGACCTGGCGCAGGAGCTCGCGCTCGGCAAGGGATTCCCGCACCAGCCGCACGTCGCCAAGACGCAGGTAGCGGAGCCCGCCGTGGATCAGCCGGGTCGACCGGCTCGAGGTGCCGGACGCGAAGTCCCTGGCCTCGCAGAGACCGACCGCAAGTCCGCGCAGACTGGCTTCCCGCGCTACGCCTGCGCCCGTGATGCCGCCGCCGACCACGGCGAGGTCGAAGATCTCCGTCTGGGCCCGGCGGAGCCAATGCTCGCGCGGCGGGGCGCTCACGACCTGAGCCCCCGTGCGCTGACCACGGCCTGGCGCCAGCGCAGGCGGTCGAGTTCTCGCTGGGCGGCGGGTGTGCCCGGCGCAAAAGCCTCGCGCGGGCCGACGAAGTCCGGCAGGTCCTCTGTGCGGAGCAGGCCGGCGCCGACGCCGGCCACCATCGCCGCGCCGCGCGCCGTCGCCTCGTGGTCCAGGCTGCGCAGCACGGCAAGGCCGGACAGATCCGCCAGCAGCTGCGGCAGTAGGGCGCTGCGTGCGACGCCACCGTCGATGCGCAGCTCCCGCAGCGGCGCTCCCAGGTCTTCCCGGATGGCATCCGTGAGATCCGCAGCCTGCTGCGCCATCGCTTCGAAGGCAGCTCTGGCCAGCACGCTGCGGTCGCTTGAGCGCGTGAGGCCCCAGATGGCGCCGCGCATCTCCGGCTCCCACCAGGGAGCGCCCAGTCCCTGGTGCGATGGGATGATCACGGCGCCGTGCCCGGCCTCGGCCGTGAGAGCGAGGCGATCGAGCTCGGCGGGCGAGTTGGCGATGCCGAGGTCGATCAGCCAGTCGATCAGGGCGCCCGCCATGAACACGCTGCCTTCGAGCGCGTAGGTCGGCCCTTGGCCGAAGTCCCAGGCGACGGTCGTGAGCAGGCCGTGCGTGGAGCGACAGGGGGTTTGGCCCGTGCAGGCGAGCAGGAAGGCGCCTGTGCCGAAGGTGTCCTTGGCGTCTCCCGGCAGCAGGCAGCCCTGTCCAAGCAGCGCAGCCTGCTGGTCACCGAGCATTCCTGTCACGGGCAGCGGCCGCCCGAACAGGGCCGGGTCGGTCTGGCCGAAGTCGTGGGCGGAGGGCTGCACCGGCGGTAGCAGCGAGTCCGGCAGGGAAAAAGCGTCGAAAAGGTCCCGACTGAACTGCGCCCGCTGGAGGTCGTAGAGCAGGGTTCGGCTTGCGTTGCTCGCTTCCGTCGCCCACGCCCTGCCAGCCGTTAGACGATAGAGAAGCCAGCTGTCCACCGTGCCGGCCAGCAGCCGCCCCCGCAGGGCGGCGTCCCGCAGTTCCGGCCGCTCGCGCAGAAGCCAGCTCAGCTTGCTGGCCGTGAAGTAGGGGTCGAGGCGCAGCCCCGTGCGCTCGCAGACAGCCGCGGCGGTGTCGGCAAGCTCCTGGCAGATCGCCTGCCCGCGCCGGTCTTGCCAGACGATGGCCGGCGCCAAAGCCTGCCCGGTCTCGCGGTCCCAGACGACGAGGGTTTCGCGCTGGTTGGTGATGCCTACGGCCTTCAGGTCGCGCGGGTCGACCTTGCCGGCCCTGATCGCGTCGCGTGCTGCCTGGACGGTGCTCTCGAAGATCTCCTCGGGATCCTGCTCCACCCAGCCCGGCAGTGGGCAGGAGGTCTTGAGCGGCACCACGCGGCTCGCCAGTGCCTGCCCCTCCAGATTGAAGATCACCGCGCGCGAGGCGTGGGTGCCCTGGTCGATCGCGAGCAGGCAGTCCGGCACAGCAGCACCTCCCGACGTTCAGGCTCCGCGCTTGCATTGTAGCGCCGCCGCGGCCATCGCGGCACCGCTGCCTTGAGCAACGAGCAAGGGCCCGGCATCTGCCGGGCCCTTGCGATCAGAGGCTAGTACCGACGGGGCCGCTCCTCGCGGGGGCGCGCCTCGTTCACGGTAAGCTGCCGTCCCTGCCAGTCCGCGCCGTTCAGCGCCTCGATGACGGCTTCCGCCTTGTCGGCGGGAACCTCCACGAAGCCGAACCCACGCGAGCGGCCGGTCTCCCGGTCGGTCGCGATACGCGCCGCCAGGACCTCGGCATACTGTGACACCGCCTGCTGCAGGTCCTCACTGGTAACGGACCAGGGCAGGTTTCCGACATAGATCGTCTTCTGCACGTCTCTGCACTCCTTTCGAAACCGTATTCGCCAGGAAGTGCACGGAGACATGGCATCGTGTACGGCCGTGGATCCATACCAACTCCTAAAGCGACACGATCAATATACTGTGCGGGCAGGATTTTGGCAAGGTGGAACAGGCCCCCGGCCAAAGCTGCCAAGTACCCGGCATGAAGTCGCAACGGCCGAGAGTTCCTTGAGGGCCTGGTCCAGCTCGGCGTCGTCGGCGCGGCGGTCGACGTCCAGGTAGAAGACGTAGGCGAACGGGCTCCGCTGGTCGGGACGCGACTCGAGCTGGGAGAGGTTGCAGCGGTGGCGCGCGAAGGGTTCGAGGCAGCGGTAGAGGGACCCGGGCTCGTTCGGCACGGTGAAGGCCACGAGACAACGCCCCGGGCCCGGGTCAAGGATCGGTGGCCTACCGACGGCGACAAAGCGCGTGACGTTGTCGTCACGATCCTCGATGCCCTCCGCCAGAACCATAAGACCGAAGAGTTCCGCCGCGCGGCGCGACGCGATGGCGGCGGCTGTGCGGTCGCCCAGCCGGGCCAGCTCCTGCGCGCTGCCGGCCGTATCGTAGGCGCTCTCCGGCGTGATGGCATGGCGTTCGAGGAAAGTGCGGCACTGGGCGAGTGCCTGCGGGTGGGAGTAGGCGGCGCGGATCTCTTCGAGGGCCGCGCCGGGCAAGCCAAGGAGACAGTGGCGCACCCTCAGCAGGAATTCTCCGGTCACCGGATAGGCGTGCTCCAGCAGAAGATCGTAGGTTTCGACGATGGTGCCGGCCCGAGAATTCTCGACGGGGACGGCCGCCGCATCCGCTTCGCCCGCCTCTAGGGCCGCGAAGGTGTCCCGCAGGGTGCGGCGCGGCACGATGGCCGATTCAGGCCCGTAGAGCGCCAGCGCTGCCTGCTCGCTGTAGGCGCCGCGTTCCCCTTGGATCGCCACGCGGACGGGGGGCGTCACCGCGTCTCCTGCGCGGGGGCGTGGCCCTGGCGCGCGCGCGACTCTGAGAGGATGGCGGTCCAGATGGCGGTCACGGCCGCAGGTCTGAGGTGACCCTGGCCGCGATCGGCAAGGCGCTCCAGGATCGCGCGTTCGCGTCCGGGCTGGAAAACGGGAAGGCCGCAGCTGCGCTTGGCGTCGCCGATGTGCGCCGAAAGAGCCATGCGTTGCGCGAGCAGGCGCAGGATCTCCTCGTCGAGATCGTCGACGGCGTCGCGCAGGCCCGCGAGATCCGAGGTGCGCGCCGGCAGGTGGAGCCTACGCATCAGTGCCGCGAAGGCCTCGATGGAAATGGTCTGGGCGGCATCGCTGACGGAGCGGTCGGGGTCCGGGTGCACTTCCACGATGATGCCGTCCAGACCGCTCGCGACGGCGGCGCAGGCCATCGGCACGACGAGTTCCCGCCGCCCCGTGGCGTGGGACGGATCCGCGATCACCGGCAGGGACGTCCGCTGGCGGGCGGCCACGGCGCCTGCCAGGTCGAGCGTCGCGCGGGTGTGGGGCTCGAAGCTGCGGATGCCCCGCTCGCAGAGCACGACCTGATCGTTGCCCTCGGCCAGGATGTACTCGGCCGCATGCAGCCACTCGTCGACGGTGGCTCCGGCGGCGCGCTTGAGCAGGATGGGGCGTCCGCTGCGTCCGGCCGCACGCAGCAAGCCGAAATTCTGCATGCTGCGCGCACCGATCTGGAGCATGTCGGCGTGTTCGGCGACGAGCCCGACATCCTGCGCGTCGAGCACTTCCGTGACCACGGGCAGGCCGACGGCCGCACCGGCGGCTCTGAGGTGGCGCAAGCCCTCGGCACCCAGGCCCTGGAAGGCGTAGGGGGACGTGCGCGGCTTGAAGGCGCCGCCTCGCAGCATGTGTCCGCCAGCCGCGGCCACACCCTCTGCCGCCTGATGAATCTGACGGTCCGATTCCACCGAGCAGGGCCCGGCGATCACGACAGGTGTCGCGGTGCCGAAGCGCGCAAACGAGCCTACGACCACCTGTCGCGTCTGCCCTGCCCCTGCGGTCACGAGGAGCTCCTCCGCCATCGCGCACGCCTCCCTCTCGTCTGCTCGGATATGCAAAGGGACCCGTCCCTTGCCGGGACGGGTCCCTGACCCGCGTTACCACCCTCGTTGGCCGCCTATGGCGACCCTCTCATCGGTGCGGGACCGAGTGGTCCGACACCTAGCCCCTGTCACGGAAGGCAACCGGCCGCGCCTACAACCCGAAGGCTTCAGCGGGCAGCTCCAGGGCGAACTTCGCGTCGGATCCGCCGCGGGAGTTTGCAGCCGGGACTCCCTTCTCTAAAGCGGCGATGGCCGACCTACTTTGCCCCTTCAACGCTTGCGTGTATTGCCTCGTAACATAGCAGGACGGAGCGGGGATTGCAACCCGGGAATTGAGCCCTTTGTCCTGGTGCCGCCTATCTCGGGCGGGTCAAGAGCCGCCCTTCGCTGCCCCCTGTGTGGCGAAGCATGCAGGCGCGTTGCCGAATGGCTGCCGCAGGGTCTCGTGCCGCTCGGCGCAAAGCCTCCCGAATACTTGGCGGGCGGGGCGCATGCCGGACGGCCGTTGACCGATGGCCACGATGAAGTCGCTGCGCGCACGGCGGCGTTTGTCGAGGCGGCGATGGCGGCGTTCTGACAGGGTCCGCGCCGGGGCCACGCCTCCGGCGCGGCGCGGACCACGATGTGCCGGGGGCCGACTCTGTGGTATGGTTGCGCGTGCAAGGGGGGGACAGGTGATGCTGCTGGAGCTGCGGGAAGTCGCGGCCGAGGTGGGGGGCCGGGACCTCTTCGCCGGCGTGTCGGGACGACTGGAGGCGGGGCAGCGCATCGCCCTCACGGGACCCAACGGCATCGGCAAGACGACGCTGCTGCGCATCATCTCGGGAGTGACCGAACCGGCTGGCGGCGAGGTCTCGGTGGCGCGCGGCTCGCGCATCGGCTACCTGCGCCAGGAACTCGAGCTGGGCGAAGCGGTGACGCTCTGGCAGTATGCCCTCGGTGCCGGCGACGGCGAGATCGCGAAACTCGAGTTGCGCCTCAGGCGCCTCGAGGCCGAACTGGCGGAGGATCAGAGCCGGCTCTCGGCCTACGGTCAGGCTCTCACCACGTACGAGCAGCTTGGCGGCTATCTTTGGGAGAACCGGGTGCGGAGCACCCTGCGCGGCCTCGGTTTCACCCTTGAGCAGGAGACGATGCCGGCGGCGAGCCTCTCTGGAGGCCAGAAGGTGCGCCTTGCGCTGGCGCGCCTGCTGCTCGAGGGACCGGACATCCTGCTTCTCGATGAGCCGACGAACCATCTGGACCTGCCGGCCATGGCCTGGCTGGAGGAGACTTTGCGCCAATATCCCGGCGGCATCATTGCCGCCTCGCACGACAGGGCCTTCCTGCGCAACGTCGCGACCGCCATCTGGGACTTCAGCCCGCTGGGCTTCCAGACGTATGCGGCCGGCTACGACGCCTATCGGCTGCACCTGAAGCGGCAGATCATGCGCGAGGAGGAGGAGAGCCGCAGTCGCGAGGCGGAACGCGAGCGCCTGCAGGCCTACATCCGGCGTTACAAGGCCGGCAACCGTTCGACGCAGGCCCACGACCGCGAGCGGAAGCTGGAGCGTCTGGGACCGGCCGCGTCGGTGCACCGCGCGGGCAAGCTCAAGCTGCGCTTCGACGGCAGGCCCCTTGGCGAGCGCACGCTCTTCCTGCAAGTCCGGGGCCTCACGCAGGCCTATCCTGGGCGCAGGCTGTGGCACAGCCTCGAGTTCAGCCTGGCGGAGGGTGGGAGGCTCGGCATCGTCGGCCGCAACGGCAGCGGCAAGACGACCCTGCTCGAAGCCCTGCGCGGCGCCTTCAAGCCGGACGCGGGTCAGGTGATCTGGGCGCCGGGCACCCGCCTCGGCTACCTCGCTCAGGAGGTGGACGTCACGGGCGAGACGCCGCTCGACGCGCTCCTGCGCCTGCCTGGCATGACCGTATTCGCGGCACGCAGCCTCCTTGCGCGGCACCTCTTCCAACCCGAGCAGATCGAGACGCCGCTCGAGAAGCTGTCCGGCGGCGAGCGTAGCCGCCTGGCGCTCGCGGTGCTCGTGGCGGAGGGCGCCAACGTGTTGCTGCTGGACGAGCCGACCAACCATCTCGACCTGCCTGCGCAGGAGACCCTCGAAGAGGCGCTCCTGGCGTTCGGAGGCACGCTCGTGCTGATCTCGCACGACCGGGCTCTCCTGCAGCGGGTCACGGACCGCTGGCTCTGGCTGCAAGGCGACGGGCACTGGCAGATCACCGCGGACTTCGAGGAACTCCTGGGGCTCGCGCAGACCGAGTCCGAACGCACGGCCACGGCGCGCGAAGCAAGACCCGCGCCGGCCAAGCAGCGCCGGGCCAGGCGCTCGCAGCTGCGAGCCGAGGTGGCGGAGCAGGAGCGCCTGGTCAGCGAGGCGGAGGAGGCGCGCAGGTCGGTGGAGGCGGAGCTGCAATCCGCTTCCGGGGCAAAGGCAGCTGAGCTTGCGACGCGCCTTTACGAACTGACGCAGGAGATCGAGCGCCGCTACGGCGTCTGGCAGGCGGCGCAGGAGGCGCTGGAGGCCGAGGCGGCCGAGGAGCTCAGGAACTGAGGTATTCGGCGCTGCAGTAGAGGACGCGGCGGAAGGCGTCCGGGTCCTCGTAAAAGAGATCTGCCGCCCTCAGCGTGACCGTCACCGCCTGCGCGCCGTCGATGACATTGCGCGCATAGAGCGCCAGGACATGCAGGTCGTCTTCCTGACGGGCTAGCCCGAACGTGGTGGGGAAGAAGGCCGCGAGCCGCAGTTCCCGCACGGCGTAGCCGCCGACGCGGTAGAGGCAGAGCGCCGCGAGTCCTGGCAGGGCGATCGCCGCGCGCTGGCACTCCTCGATCAGGTCAAGCGGTATCTGCCAGACGCTCGTGGCGTCCGGCAGCCTGCCTTCCGCCAGCCCGGCGATGTCGTCGCCTGGCACGTAGGCCCAGTGCAGCTGCTCCTGCATTGCCTCCTCCGGCCCGGAGGGCAAGGCAACCGCCCCGACCTGAAGCACCTGACAGCCGGCCCGCGCCAGCAGCAGCAGGAGGTCCTTGGCCGGCATCTCGAGCATCGGGTTGTCGCAGTCCGGGCCGCTTTCGTACGCGTTGCGGGACGTGTAGGCCCGCGCCTCGCTCGGCATGGCGTCCGATACGAACGCCACGGGCACGTAGAGCGGCGCGAGCGCGAGACGGAGGTAAAAGGCCTGCCGACGCTGACGACCATCGCCGAATCGCCTGAGAGCAGCGATGGCCATGTCGAGGTTCGGGTAGTCGAAGTCTGGGTAGCACACGGGACCACCCACCTTCCCGGTATCGCGCTTGGTGCGGGGATTCAGCTGCCAGGTGTCCGCGGCACCTGGACGGTCGGTCCCAAGGGATTTCCTTAGGCAGATGCCGTTTCCTTCGCCGGCCGGCGAAGTTGACGCCCCTTGCCCGGCCGTCTATACTCGCCCAAAGAGGTGCGATGACAGGCACCCGGGACGGCCAGCACCGCGAAGAGAGCCGGCGGCAGGTGCAAGCCGGACGGAAGGCGTCCTTCCCAGCCTGGAGCGGCGGCGATGAGCCGCCCGGCCGCCCGCCGTGATCCGGGTGCGTCCCCGAGGACGCAGCAAGTGGCCGCAGGGCCGAAAAAGGTGGTACCGCGGGTTTCCCCCGCCCTTTTGCAGGGCGGGTTTTTGTGTTGCGGAGGTGGGTGTCATGCGGCAGTCGGCACTCTTTTGGCGTACCTTGCGCGCGGATCCGGCCGGTGCGGAACTGCCTGGCCACAAGCTTCTCCTGCGGGCAGGACTCGCGCAGCGCTTCACGAGCGGCATCTACGCCCTGACGCCGCTCGGCCTGATGGCGGAGCGGCGCATCGAGGAACTGGTGCGGCAGGAGCTGAGGCGGGCGGGCGCGCAGGAAGTGCGGCTGCCGTTCGTGCAGCCTCTCGACATCTGGCGGCGCAGCGGGCGGGCCGAGGAGGACCTGCCGGAGCTCCTGCGCCTGAAAGATCGGCGCGGTGAGGATCTCGCGCTGGCGCTCACCGCCGAGGAGGCGATGACGGAGCTGGTCCGCCGCCAGGGC
The DNA here is from genome assembly GCA_021793315.1 of Bacillota bacterium. Lineage (GTDB taxonomy): Bacteria > Bacillota > Sulfobacillia > JAJZYS01 > JAJYTV01 > JAJZQO01. Next base: position 54,787 of record JAJYSZ010000005.1, read on the forward strand.
GTCGCGCCCTCCCAGCTGCCGCTCCTGCTGACCCAGACAGGTCCGAAGTTCCGCGATGAGCTGCGTCCGCGCGGGGGGCTCCTGCGGCTGAGGGAATTCACGATGCAGGACGCCTACAGTTTCGACCTCGATCGCGACGGCATGGAGGCAAGCTTCGCTAAAGTGGCGGACGCCTATCGGCGCGTCTTCCGGCGGCTCGAGCTCGCTGTCCGCGAGGTGACCGCTGCGAACGGCATGATGGGCGGGACGGGTGCTCTGGAGTTTCAGCTTCCGCTCGCGGCAGGCGAGGATGAGATCGTCGCCTGCTCCGCCTGCGGCTACCTTGCGAATCGGGAGGCCGCCCAGCGTCGCCCGCGCGGCGGCATGGGCAGCGGTGACCTAGCGCTGCATCCGGTGAAGACGCCGGGGGCGGTCAGCATCGCCGCTCTCGCGACCGCACTGGGCTGTGGGGTCGCGGAGATCCTGAAGGCGGTTTTCTACGACAGGGCCGGCACGACGGTGATGGCGCTGGTGCTTGGCGACCGGCAGATCGACGAGGGCAAGCTCCAGGCGGTGGTGGGCGGACCGCTCAGGCCGCTCAGCGCCCAGGAGGCTTCCGGGCGCGGACTTGTAATCGGCTATGCCGGCCCCGTCGGACTGGAGCTCACGGGCCCCGCCGTCATCGTGCTCGACGCGGAGGCGCAGACGGTGCAGAGCGTGGTCTCGGGCGCGAACCGTGAGGGCTGGCACCTCGCAGGCGTCCGGCCGGGCCGGGACTTCGCCTGGCAGGCGGCTGCCGACATCGCCCGCGTCGAACCGGGAGACGCATGCCCGAACTGCGGCGGGGCACTCGCGCTGGAACGCTCGCTCGAGCTCGGGCACATCTTCCGCCTGGGCACGCGCTACAGCGAGCGGTTGGGCCTGGTCGCGACAGGGTCCGACCAGGTCGCCCGACCGCTTTGGATGGGATCCTACGGCATCGGCATCTCTCGGCTGCTCGCCGCGGTGATCGAACGCCACCACGACGAGCGCGGCATCGTCTGGCCTCCTGCGGCGGCGCCGTATGCGGCGCATCTGCTGACGCTTGGCGGGGAGGCCGAGGTGGGGGCGCTGGCCGGGGAGATCGCAAGCAGCTGCGAAGGGTGCCTCCTCTGGGATGATCGGCCGGTCACGGCAGGGGTCAAGTTCCAGGACGCCGATCTGCTCGGCCTGCCCTGGCGGCTGACGGTGAGCCGCAGATCCCTGTCGCTGGGCGGCGTCGAGCTGCGCCGGCGCAGAGACGGAGAGACGCGCATCCTGCCGCGCGAGGAGATCGCGGGCCTGCCGGCCATGCTCCTCGCCGAGGACGCGCGTCGCGGCTAAAGGTCCAGGACGAGGTTGTCGATCAGCCGGGTCCTGCCGACGTACGCGGCGAGGGCGAGCATCACCTGGCCCGTGAGATCGCTCTTTGGCTGCATGGTGTCCGGGTCCACCACGGCGGCGTAGTCGAGGCGCACGCGCGGTTCCTTGCGCAGGCGCTCCTCCATCGCAGCCTGGACGGCCTGGCCTTCCTTGCCGGCCAGAGCGGCCTCGCGGCCGCAAAGCAGCGCGTCGTGCAGGCTGGGCGCCGCCCGGCGCTCCTCGGAGGAGAGATAGACGTTGCGCGACGAGAGGGCGAGCCCGTCCTGCTCGCGCACGGTGGGCACGACCCGCAGCTCGAGCGGCAGGTCGAGGTCCTCACACAGCCGACGCACCACGGCCACCTGCTGCCCGTCCTTCTGGCCGAAATAGGCTTTGTCCGGCCACACGATGTGAAAAAGCTTCAGGACGACCGTCGCCACGCCCTGGAAGTGGGTCGGGCGGGTGCGGCCCTCCAGCGTGCGCGAGAGTTCCGGCACCGCCACGTCCGTCAGAAGCGGGCGCGGGTAGACCTCGGCCACGGCAGGCTGGAACAGGAAGTCCGTCCCGGCCGCGCTCAGGATCGCCCGGTCGCGCTCGCTGTCGCGCGGGTAGCTTTCGAAGTCCTCGTTCGGCGCGAACTGCAGCGGGTTCACGAAGATGCTGACAACGACCACGTCGCACTCCTGGCGTGCGGCGCGCACCAAGGCTTCATGGCCCTGGTGAAGATAGCCCATGGTGGGGACCAGGCCGATGGTGCGGCCCGCCCGGCGGAACGGTTCCAGCTGGGCGCGCAGTTCGGCGATGCGGGTGACAACCTGCACTCAGGGTTTACCTCCGTACAACCTGTGCTCTGGATCGCCGCCCGGGGGATGGGGATCCCGGGCGGGCCTGCCGTCACCCAGGGCCGCGACGACGGCCGACGCGTCCGCGCCGAGGCTGGTCGCATGCTCGGCCCCGGGGTAGTCTCCTTGGCGCACATCGCGGCAATAGGCGGCGGCTGCTTCGCGGATGGCCGTCCCAACGTCCGCATAACGCCGTGCGTGGCGTGGTCCGGGGCCTTCGCCAAGGCCGACGAGATCGTGCAGCACGAGCACCTGCCCGTCACAGCCGGGGCCGGAGCCGATGCCGATCGTCGGTATGCGCAGCCGGCGGGAAATCGCCTCCGCCACCTCGACGGGCACGAGTTCAAGCACGACGCCGAACGCTCCGGCGTCCTCGAGGGCCAGAGCGTCGTCCAGCAGGCGGCGCGCCGCCTCGGCCGTGCGCCCCTGGACGCGCCAGCCGCCCAAGGCGTGCACCGACTGGGGCGTCAGGCCGATGTGACCGAGCACCGGGATGCCGACGCGGCACATGCGGCGCACGGTTTCCTGCATGTCCTGGCCGCCTTCGAGCTTCACCGCCTGGGCCCCGCCCGCCGCCAGCAGCCTGCCCGCGTTGGCGACCGCCTGGTCCACGCCGAGCTGAAAGGTGAGAAAGGGCATGTCCGCGATGACGAGAGCGTGCTCCGTGGCCCTGGCCACCATGCGCGTGTGGTAGACGGCCTCCTCCAGCGTGACGCCGAGGGTGGTGTCGTGTCCCTGCACCACCATGCCCAGGCTGTCGCCGATCAGGAGCGCGTCGACTCCGGCGAGATCGCAGAGCCGGGCCGTAGGGTAGTCGTAGGCGGTCAGCATGGTGATGCGCTGACCGCGCGCTTTCATGTCCAGGAACGTACGCGTGGTCACTCTTCCGGCCATGTTGTCACCTCCGCAACATCGCGCCGAGCCGGCCAGCCTCACCGGTGGGGATACTGCCCTTCTCGCGGGCCAGGGCGACGGCTGCGCGTCCGAGCGTGCGATAGACCTCTTCCGAAAGGCCCTGCAGCAGATCCAGGTGCGCCTGCACCGTAGCGGTGTCGCCGCGCTCGATCGGGCCCGTAAGGGCCTTGGGCAGCCCCAGCCGCCCGAGGTTCTCGACACTGCCCAGGCTGAGCGGCAGAAGCGCCTGCAAGGCCTGCTGGCGCTTGGTCGCGTCGTCAGACCCCGCAGCCGTGCTGGCGGCGACGCTGAGGAGCGCCACCAGAGCGTTGCTCGCGAGCGAGCACGCCGCGTGCAGCCGCAGCTTGTCCTCTGGCTCCACCTGCCACGGATGCATGCCGAGCGTGCGCGCCAGGGCCTCCCCGGCCTGCCGCGCCCGAGGAGTTCCCTCGAGACTGCACGTGATGCCTTGGAAGAGGGCCGGTCCGCGCTCGGGGTCCGCGAAGGACTGCATGGGATGCAATGCCAGGACTTCGGCGCCGCTTGCCTGTGCCGGGGAGAGCACCGCGCTCGGCAGGGCTCCCGCCGTGTGGACGACCGTCTGCCCCGGATGGAAGGCCCCGGCCGCGCCGAGTTCGGCCGCGAGCGGCGCGACAGCGCGGTCGGGGACGGTGAGGAAGACCCAGTCTGCAGCCTGGCAGAGTACGGTGACAGAGGAGGACGCGGGGACGCCCGTGCGCCGCCGGAAGAGATCCTGCGCGGCCTTCGAGCCGCCTGCGGCGCCGAGCAACTCCACATGGCCCTGAAGGGCAAGCCAGAGTGCTGTCCCGACCCGCCCAGGACCGACGATCGCGACGGCCAGCCTTGCCATGCGCGCCCCCCTGTCCCTGGCATTCTACCATGCGGCCGCCTGGACCGCCGCCAGCGCTACTCCTGGCTGCTGGCCGCCGTTGCGCTCGAGGATACGACGAACTTGATCCACATGCCGTCCTGGCTGGCCTGACCAGGCACGCCGCAGGCGAGAATGTAGCTGCCCGCGGTGCTGGCGACGAACTGGAACGTCTGCGTCTCGCCTGCCTGCAGCCCGACCGAGGCGTTGGGGGAGGTGGCCCCGGTGAAGGCCGGCGAGAGGTTCGACACGCTCGGCGCGATCACGACGCTGTGAGCCGATCCGCTCTCATTGGTGAAGTTCACCTTGACCGTCCAGCCCGCGGGGACCGTGATGGTGGCGTTGCCCTGGTCGTAGCCGTCAAAGTTGTAGTAGAAGTTGTCGATCGTGGCACCTGCGACGAGCGACAGCGTCACCGTCTTTGCGGTCGGATCCTGGCTGGCGATGAAGGGAGCGGAGGCGCCCGTCGCCGCGGAACTCGGGGTGATCGGGGCCTTTGTCTTCGCGGCCGGCGCCTTCTTGTGGTGGCTCGCGTGATGCGCGGGCGGGGCCGTGCTGGCGGCGGTTCCGCATCCGGCGAGGAGGAAGCTGACCCCGGCAAGCGCAATCAGGGTGCGCGGGCGCAACACTCGCATCGATACTCCCCCTTTTGCGAAAACGTACCACGTCCCTGGCCAAGGTCAATAGGATTTGTCAGGTTTGCCGACATGCGCCGTCCGAAGGTGGGGAAAGAACTCGCCTTAGGCTATGCGCGGAGATTGCGCTAGGATAAGGCAAGTGGTGCAGGAAGCCCATTGCAGGGCCTTTGTCAAGGAGTGGTGGCTGCGTTGGCAGAGGTGGGGGAGCCCGCGATCATGGCACGTGCCAATCCCTTTCGATCGGCCCTCGGTCTGGACGTCTCATTTCCCGGCCCTGGCCAGGCGGCGATCGATGCACCGGCGCGGTCCGGCAATCTTGGCGGTGACGGATGTATCGCACCGGGTGTCGTTCTGACGCTTCTGGATGTGGCACTTGGCCATGCGGTCGCCTCGCGCCTGGGGGAGCCGTCGTCCTTCGCCACGGTCAGCCTGCAGATCCTGATGCGGAGCGCCTGGCCGCCGGGGCCGCTTTCGGCCCTGGGCCAGGCCGAACCGCTCGCCCGGGATTGGCGCGAGGCCGCGGCCGAGGGCAGGGTGCTTGCGCGTGATGGTCGGGTGGTGGCCACAGCGCAGGGTTTTTTCGCCCGTGGCGGCAGATCCGGCAGGCAGCTCGCCCTGCCGGTGGATCAGGGCGGCTGTTTTCGCAGCCTACGCGACTTGCTCGGCCTTCGCGAGGCCGAGGGCGTTTCCACCATGGCGATCGAGCACCGTCACGTGAATCCGGACGGCGTCATGCACGGGGGAGCGCTGGCCGCGTTCCTCGACGAGGCGATGCGCATGGGCCTGCGCCAAGAGGGTGCCGATCCCCGACGACTCGGCAGCTTCTCGATCCGCTATCTGCTGCCTGCGCGGCCCGGGACGCTGCGTGCGGCATGGCAGATTCAGCGACGCGGCCGACGCATCCACTTCACGTCCGCATCGGCCCTGGGCGAGGATGGCAGCCTGCTTGCGGCCGCGGACGCCACCTACCTGGAGGGGGATGCCTAGTCTGCCTGGTTGCCGCTGCGCGCGGGCGAGCGGTCCATGGTGGCGGGATCGCCCGCATGGCGGAAGAAGGCGTTGAAAAGCACCGCATTCGCGGCTTGGAAGAGCGCCGCAAGTTCGAGCGGGAGGCCCACGAGGCCGAGCGTCTGCATCAGGTAGCCGCCGACGGTAGGGCTGACAGCCGTCGTGACCTGCGACGGCACAGAGGAGGCTGCGTTGAGCCGGCCGCGCTCCTCGGCCGGCACGAGGTCCAGCACGAACGACTGCCTGATGGGATTGGCGACGGTCTGGAACATCATGCGCAGGATGTAGACCAGGCCTGCCAGGGCGAACGTGGGCGCCAAGGGCAGGCAGGCTGTGAAGAAGGCACCCACGAGCCGCGTCCACAGGATCGCGCGGACGCTGCCAAGCCGCCGCGCGAGCCGGGCTGCGCCCAGATAGGGCAGAGCCGTGACGAGGTTCGCGAGCGTGTAGAGGCCCGCCAGCGATGCGGCGCCCACGTGGTAGCGCACTTCGAGCCAGTAGGTCAGGAACGGGCCGAGGAAACCGACGCCAAGACCGTTGAGCGCATTGGTCAGCGACAGACGCCAGATCGCGGCCTTGGCGCGGGTAGAGAGCTGATACGTCTGCTCCGGACGGCGCGGCGGCAAGGGAGCTTCACGGACCCCGAGGACCAGGACGCCGGCGGCCAGCTGCATGACGCCCGCCAGGACCATGGTGAGGACTTCCGCGGCGTGCATCGGCATCTCCCCGCGCAGCGCGTCAGGCAGGGCTGCCGCAAGGGAGCCGAGCGCCCCGGCGAGCACGCCGACGAAGCTCAACTGGCCGAGAACGCTTGCTCTGGTCGCGCGCGGCACGACTTCGGCGATCAATGGCTGTTCCACAGGGGCGAAGGGTCCCCAGGCACCGCCCGAGCCAGCGCCGCCGCCGCGTGCGAGTGCCCCGAAGAAGGCGAAGGCGACGAGCAGCGCATAGCTGTCTGCCAGGCCGAACCCGATCGTGGTGATCGCGGCGAGCGCGGCCAGGGCGACCAGGACGGGCTTGCGTCCGATGCGGTCGCCGACGAAACCCGCGCTGAAGAGCAGGACCGCTGCACCGGCGGACGCAGCCGTGAAGATGAAGCCGGCTGCCCCGGCACCGTAGCCGCGGTGCGCGACGATCAGGGGCAGCACAATCGAGATGATGGCCATACCGAAACTGCGCACAGCCCGGGAAAGCATCAGCAAATTGTACTCGCGACGGCGTTCGACAACGTTCGACAATCTGGCAGCTTCTTTCATAAGCACGGCCGCGCGACGACCGTGCAGGATGCTACAATGGGGGCGCGCGTGACGGGGGTGGATGGCGCCTGAGCTACGATGCCGTTCTGCTGGCCGGGATTGTCGCCATCCTGTCTCCGTTCGCCTGGCCGCTGTGGCTCATGCTGCTGGCGCTTGTCGCCGGTGCGGCCCCGAATGCCAGCCGCGGGCCCGCCCTCAGTTACGTGTTCGCCTATCTGGTAGCTTTTCTCCTCTTGCACTTCTACGGCACCGGCCTTGCGGCTACGCTGCAAAGGCATGCCGGGGCAGCTGCGCTGGCTCTGGCCCTTGTCCTCGCTCTCGAGGGCATCTACCTTCTTGGCGTGGAGAGCCTCTGGAGCAGGCTTCGCCGCAAGGGCGCATCGGAACAGCCGGCAACCGACTGGCTAGCCGGGCTCTTGCTCGGCCTTGGCGGCGCATTCGCGCTGCCTTCGCTCGGAGGATCGGCGGCGCTGGCCCGCGCCGCGTCGCTCGGCGACGCGGGCAATGTGAGCGGAGCCCTGCTCGTGACCGCCTTGGTCGGGTTCGGCGTAGTCGTCGTGCTGCTCGTCGTGGGCCACGTCGCCAACCTCGCCGTGGGTCGGCTGGCACCGAGTCCTTGGCTTCAGCGCGCTGCGGGACTGGCGATGATGCTGGTTGCCGTGGCGCTTGCGGCAGGCTGGGTGGGATAGGAGGCACTCGTCATGCGTCGCTTCCGCTACGGCACCGCCATCATCGCCTTCTTTGCCGTGATCGTTGTCGTCGGGCTTCTCCACTGGGGACTGAGACCTGTGCCGAAGGCACCGCTGACCGTCGGCACGCAGGTTGGGCAGATCGCCCCCGACTTCACCCTGACGCGGCTGAACGGCAAGGGATCGGTGCGCCTGTGGTCGCTGCGCGGCAAGCCCGTCTGGCTCAATTTCTTCGCCTCGTGGTGCCCGCCGTGCAACGCCGAGGCGTACGACCTGGCACAGACGGCGAAGAAAAGCCCTGGCCTCGACGTCATCGGCATCGACCTGACCGCGTCCGAATCCTCCATTTCCAAGGTGGACGCCTTTGTGGCGCAGTACGGCATCGCCTATCCCGTGCTGCTCGACCAGAATAATAGCGTGGCCAACCGCTACGGCGTGCAGGCCATCCCGACCAGCTTCTTCATCGATAGCCAGGGCGTCATCCGGGCCGAGGTGTCCCTGCCTCTCTACCCGGCCCTGATCAAGAAGTATCTGCGCAAGATCGACTACCCCGCGCAATAGGGTCCAAGGCAGGTGGCACGGTTGACGGCGAAGTACGAACGGCTGGTGCGCTACCTCGATCAACTGCGCGTCGACGGCGTGCAGGAGGTGCAGCTGAGCTTCAGCGAGCTGGAGCGGATCCTGGCTGCGCCGCTGCCGGCAGCTGCGCGCAACTTCCGGCCTTGGTGGTCCAACTCGAGCCAGGCGCCGAAGCCCTGGCAGATCGCGGGCTTTCGCAGCCGGGCCGTGCACCTCGGGCACCAGACCGTCATCTTTCACCGCCTGCCCTCTGGGGCGATCGCGCAGCCTGCCGCGCCAGCCGCCCCGGCCGCGCAGGCGCCGCGCCTGCTGATCGTCGCCGGCGGCACGGGGCGCCTGGCGGTGCACCACCCGCGCGAACTGCGCAAGGACGACTTCCTGGACCTCGAGCGGCTGCACGAGAGGGAGGCCGAGCTCAAGAACTTCCTGCGCCCGGCCTCGGAACTGTACTGCTGCGACCAGTTCCGTTTCACGCGTAGCGGCGTGGACATGCTGCGCAGTGCCTTTGGCCGCGACAAGGTGGACATGCGCATCATGTCGCCGGGATACGGCCTCATCGGAGAGCAGGACATGATCGCGCCCCATAGCGTGTCGCTGACAGACTTCGACCGTGCGGAGCTGCACCTGTGGGCGGACCACCTCGGCGTGCCCGCAGCGGTGCGCGAGCTCGTGGCGGACTACGACCTCGCCATCTTCCTGGTCGGCCAATGCTGCCTCGAGGCGATGCGGCCGCCTCTCGTCCCGGCGGCAGGACAGCGATTCATCCTGCTCGCCACCGAGCATTACCGCCGCCGTTACAGCTTGCCGGGCGTCACGGTGCTGCCGACAGGCAGGCTGGCGCAGGCGAGCTGCGAGGTGGGGTCGATGGCGCTCAAGGGATATCTCTTCTCCCGCTTTGCGCAGGTGGCAACGCGCGAAGGCGTCGAGCTCCTGCAGCGCCTGATGGCGGACGACAGCGGCGATGTGTTCTGGCAGGCTGTGCAGCGTGCGCTTGCGGCCGGCTGAAGCCGCCATTTGGCGGGCGGCGCGATCATTACTACAAATGCACTTTAGGTCGGTCCGCTAGACGGAGAGCCCATGCCATATGGCCACCCCCTGTGGTCCTCGGAACAATGCGCGAGGGCTGAGGGGAAGCCTAATCTTGCGCCAGTTGCGCGACCGAATGGTGATTGCGCGGGTGGCGTGTTCCGCGCGTCAATGGGTATGCGGAGAAGGTAGCCTTCAACAGGGCAACCCGTCTCCGATAGTGGTCGCAGGGCGAGAGGCCAAGCGGCATGCGGTGCGAGCGGCAGCCATGGAAACCCGGTCTTTGCTCGTGAAGCGGAGCGCAAGCTTTGCGGCGAAGGCAGCTTCCGCGGATCCGCCTCGCGGTGCAGGCAGAGGAGCGGCGGGGCGGTGGGACGGGTGAAAGCCTGCCGATCGGCCCGATCTCAGCGGGGACATGCGGCTGAGGATGCGCGAGGGTCTAACGCCCAGAAGGCTCCAACGTGGAAGACCACCGAGGGTTCCCTTCGATGCGGCCCTTGGAGGTTGGCGCGGCTGCTGAACCGCGCCAGTGGGAGGTCGAACACCATGCCGACTGCACTTGGACCCATTCGGGTGCTCACTGTCGCCGACTCGACCGTGCTGCGGTCCGGGCTTCGGGCCATGCTGATCGAAGACCCGGAAGTCTCGATCGTGGCGGAGGCCTGCAACGTGGCCGAGGCGACGAATCTCGCGCGTGACGTGCGACCGGACGTGGCCATCGTGGATGTGCGCGACCCGAGCCGCATCGACCTGCGCACCTGTCAGGAGCTGCACGCACAAGGATATGGCTGCCAGGTCATCATTCTGACGGCGCGTTCGGATGAGGAGACCATCCTTGATCTGATCATGGATGGCGCTGCGGGCTACCTGTTCGAGGATGTCTCGCCCACGGAACTGCACGAGGCGATCCACACGGTCCACGAAGGCGGCTCGCCGGTGGATTCGCACATGGCCTCGGTGATCGCGGGGCGGCTGAGGGCGCGTTCCCTGGGCGACAAGAGCCCGTTCGCGCCGCTCTCTGTCGATGAGTTCGAGGTGCTGGAGCGGATCGTCCGCGGCGAGACCAACCGGCAGATCGGCACCGCCCTGCACCTCGACGACAAGGTAGTCAAGCATCGCGTCTCCAACATCCTGAAAAAGATCAATGCGAAGAACCGGGTTGCCGCGGCGGCCTGGTGGGCACGGCATCATCAGAGCGAGACGATCGAGCGGGTGTGAGCGAGGGGCGCCGCCAAATGCGGCGCCCCTCTTCTTCAGGCCAGGACAGTCTCGGCCTCCCGCCTGCCCGGACGCCAGCGCAGCACCCGGTGATGGCCCGTGTCGGCGATGTAGAGGTGACCGTCCCGGCTTGCGAGGGCGGTCGGTTCGAGGAGACCCCGAAGGGTCACAGAGCTTTCCGAGCGTCTGAGGTCCAGGCGCACGATCTGGTCGTTGTAGGTATCGGCGACATAGAGGTCGTCGCCGATGCGCGCGATGCCCTGGGGATGCTGCAGCAGGGTCTGGGCAAAGCCGCCCTGGCGGTTGCCGAAGTGGAAGAGCCCTGTTCCGACGAGCGTCGCGACGCGCCCTGGGGACCCGAGAGGCAGAACGCGCACGGCGCTCGATTCCGCGTCTGCGAAAAAGAGCTGCCCCTCAGCCCCGGCAAGCGCCATCGGCTGGGCGAGGCGGGCGCGCGCCAGGTCCGCATCGTGGAGCGCCTCGTAACCGCTGCCCGCAAAAGGTGCAAGGGTGCCCCCGGCCAGGTCGAGCAACCAGATCTGGTGACTCCCGGCCGCCGCCACGAAGACGCGCCGTCCGTCCACCGCCAGCGCCCAGGGTGAGCGCAGGGCAGCGTGGTCGAGCGGCGCCTCAGCGTCTGTCGCCGGACGCCAGGGGGTCGTCATCTGCCCGCTATGGAGGTCGACCCGACGCAGGGCGTGGTTGCCGCTGTCCGCGATCCAGAGCGCATCCTGGACCAGGGCGAGCCCATGCGGATCTCGCAGCCGCGCCTTGCCGGGCCCGCCGTCCTCGAGTCCCGGCAGGCCGCTGCCCCAGCCGTCCGTCACGCCGCTGTCGGGGTGCCAGCGGAGGATGCGGTGGTGGCCGCTATCCGCGATATAGAGGCTCCCGTCCGCAGCTGCCGCGATGCCGCCCGGGTAGCTCAGCCTGCCTGCGGCAGCCGGCCAGGAGAGGGTCGGGACAGCTCTTGCACCAAGGTCGCCTCGCTCCTGCGCGGCGGCGATCTCGCGCCCTATCCTGGCCCGCAGCTCGGCGTACGGCAGCTCGCCCTCCTGCCGCGCGACGACGCGGCCCTGCGCGTCGATCAGGATCAAGGTGGGCCAGGCCCGGATGCCGTAGCTTTGCCAGACGCCGTAGTCGCAATCGTTGATGACAGGGTGGTGGATATCCTCACGCCGTATCGCGTCGAGGATCGCAGCGCTCTGCCGCTCGCGGCTGAACTTGCCCGCGTGCACGCCGATCACGGCGAGATGCTCCCCGAACTCCTCCTCCGCCCGCCGCAACTGCGGCAGGCTGTGGTGGCAGTTGATTCAGCCGTAGGTCCAGAAATCAAGCAGGACGACTTTGCCGCGCAGATCGGCGGGTCGAAGGGGGTCGCCGCCGGGCCAGTCGAGATCGCCGGGGAAATCGGGGGCGTGCACCGGCGAGGGATAGTCCTGAAACATTGGGCACCCGCCTCCTTGACCTGGATGCCACCAGTTTCCCACAAACCTGACGGGTGCGCGCTCAGACCACCTGAGCCGACGCCTGGGCCCGGGTGACGATTTCAGTAAGAAATAGAAAATGACATCTGGACGTAATTGTTCGAGGAAGCGCAGCCAACCGAGACCCGTGGGGACCACACGGCCTGAAACGGCCTCAGGGCGCCGCCACCCGTACGACATCCAGCGCAGCGAGCGCTAGACTGAGGGCCGCAAACCTGTTCCGAATCCAAGGTTGGAGGTATTCGATGCTGAGACGTGCGCTACTTGCCGCAGTCGTCACCGGGGGTCTGCTTGCGGCGCCACAACTTGCGGGCGCAAGCGCACCCGGCAGCCTGCCTGGGAACGCATACCTCGCCACG
>JAJYSZ010000075.1 GCA_021793315.1 Bacillota bacterium
CTACACCATCAGCCTTCAGCCCAGCTGACCACCTCTTCCCCCAGATACCGACAGCGTTGCTCCCGATCTGCCGCTGACCCACTCCTTCGGACGACCGGGGCAACACCTTGTAACACGGCCTGCTAGCCTCTGCGCAAAGCGCAGTGCACGTCGCGCGTGGTCCGCCATGTCGTCGAGGTACAGCAGATCATTGTGCTGCGACATAGAGGACCTCCCGACTAGCCAGCACTTCCGCAGCGATTCGTCGGTGCAATGTGTCCTTCAGCACAAGGTCGATCTTGCGATGAAAAATAGTCCGAAGTTCGTTCTCCATGTCGGCGAGGCGAAAGAATGTAACCTTTGTGTCGGGCAGGAAGTCGACCAAGATGTCTATATCGCTGTTCTGATTGAAGTCATCCCGCAAAATGGAGCCGAAGAGCGCGAATTCCCGGACACCATGACGACGACAGAAGGCCGCCACGGCCTCCTTAGGAACGGAAACTTTCACATGTCCCTGCGCGCTCTCCACGAACCTCACCTCTCCCCTGCATTATAATCGCTCTCCACAGCACTCTCATTCGCGGCCGAACATCCGCCGCTCACTCTGGCTAGCGTTGCGCAGCATCTGTGCGCCCGACCTACAACTCACCCCCACCCGCACCCTCAGTTCGTCGCGCTGTACGCGAGGTCCGCACCGGCACCGGCAATGGCAGCGAATTTGAACAATACGAGGCTACCGGAATAATCCTGCTGCTAAATTGAGCACTAGGTCCGCCGGTGCGGTAGCTCGGTTGATCGCCGATTATCGTGCAAGGCAGCTTGACCTTGCGATGGCGGAGGCATATGCAAACGGGTCAAACGGGCGCGCTTCGGCGCGCGAGTTCGATCTCCAAGGCGCGGCCGGCATACTCCTCAGGCGGCGTGGCGGGGTAGTGGTTTAGAAAGTCCCCAACGATCTTGTCGAGGTACTGCGCGAGCGGCTCGTGGAAGCCGAGTTCCTCCTTGGCGCGAGCCGGGTTGAGCCAGGACGCCCAGCTACCGCTGAAGGGAGAGATGGTCCGCGGCGCGAGACCCGCTTCTCGCAGGACATCCGTTCCGATGCTCCTTGCATGATCTGGCGCGCCTAGCAGATCGGCCAGCATGGCCACCAGCGCCCGAAGGGTCGGGCACTCGCCCTGGGAGAGGTTGAACGCCTTGCCGAAGCTGCTTTCCCGACCAAGAATGCTCGCGATCGCGCGCACCACGCTACTGCCATAGACGTGGGACGCTGTGCTTTGCCCGCCGTCCGGCAGGAGCACCGGCCCGCCGTCGAGGATCCGCCAGACGTAGCTTTGGATTCGACGGTCCGGATCCAGTTCCCCGACGACACTGGGCAGGCGCAGACAGGTCGCAGGGAAGCGCGCCGACGTCCACGCTGCCACCAAGGCATCCTCCGCTGCGCGCTTGCCGGTCCCGTATCGCCAACTCGGGTAGTCTTCCTGTCCGTCCGGAGCCGGCAGGACCTTCCCCGCGTACGCCGCCTCCGGCATCGGCTTGCTGCATGGATGGCTCACGCCCTCCAGCGCCATGTAGACCGCGCCGGAACTGATGAACACGTAGTGCCCCACCCGATCCTGCAAAGCCGCCACTACTCCCTCTGCGTCCGCAGCATCGAAGGCGGCGAAGTCCACGACCGCGTCGAAGTCGCGGCCTTGCAGCACGTCGGCGAAGGCGCTCGTCCTGCGGTCCGCAAGAAGGCGCTCCATCCGGTATTCAAAAGGATCCGCGCGTCGTCCGCGGTTCAACGTCGTTACCCGCTCTCCCGCCGCAAGCAGGCGCCATACCAGTTGATAGCCCATAAAGCGGTTGCCTCCGATGACGAGGATCCGGCGCATCTTGTCATCTCCCTACGCTACCTCCGTCTCCGCAAGATTCGTTCGCGCGATGACGTAGGGATATCCTCCGTCGACTCTGGCAACGCGTGACACCCGAAGGCTCCGAAGCACACCTTGTCCGACCCATCCCCACGAGTCGACCCCACACGGCCGGCAGAGCGTCTGGGACTTTCCCAATCGTCTGTCTGTCCCCTCATCCACTATGGCAACGCCGTGCAAAAGAACTGATGCTCCAGAACATCAGTTGGTAGGATATGGATTTCACTGCTGGAACTCCCTATGCTGTCGCCGAAGCGACGAGAAAGGGGAAGTCCGAATGTGGTACACGTTCCTGCGCGTCAAGCTCGCCGCCATGCTGCACGACGAGCGCGGAGACCTCTCGACCTACCTGGCGCAAGGCATCCTGGCACTCGCCGCGCTCTCCCTGACAGGCGTCGTGATGGTCGCCTTTACTGGGGCTGGCTCGAAGCTCAGCGACATCGTGAACCAATGGCTCGCTGTCCCCATCAGCAGCTAAGAAGCGAACGTGGGGACCTCAGCGCCTACCTCGCGGTGGCGATGCTGCTGCCGCTCGTCTTCCTGCTCGCGTTCGGTGGGGCCGAGACCGTACACCTGGTCGGGGTACGCTCCCTGGTCGTGGGACAAGCGTACGCAGGCTTGCGCAGTGCGGAGATGGCGGGCGGGGTCACGCCCGCCATCTCCCAATCTCTCGAGACCAGCATCGACAACTTCACCGGATCCAGCGGAGCCAGCGTCAGCGGTACGGCGCCTGCGCAGCCCTGGGGCGCCCAAGTCTGTCTGGTCGTGGACGCTCCTGCCACCGTCAGTTGGCCCGGCTCCGAGATCGTCGTCAATCTGGGAGGGACCTTTTGTGGCGCCAGCGATCTTCCGCCAAGCGGCGCGTGAAGACGGCGTCTGGGGCGTCCTCGCGGCCGCGGGCACGGCAGCCGTGCTGCTTGCAGCCCTGGCTCTGGCTCTCGATTTCACGGCCGCAGCCAGCGCACGCACCGACGTCCAGTTCGCACTGGACTCGGCCTTGCGGAGCGCGGCGCACGCGCTGGACCCAAGCTCCGTCCCGTCCGGAAACCCGACGCTCGACGCACCGGCCGCCCAGGCCGCCGCAAACTCGGCCCTCGCGTCGGCTTTACCCGGGCAGATCACATTCGCGTGGCAAAGTCCGCCGACTGTTGCGCCGAGCCTTCCCGCATCGATCGGGGCGACGCTTGCCGTCACGGTACCGATGCCTGCCGTGATCGGCCGGATCACGTTCCCCGTCCACAGCGAGGAGGCGATCGGATGGTTGGCGCACTGACGCTCGCGCTCACCGCGGCAGTCTCTTCCGGACCGGTTGCGGCCTTCTCCGCACCAGCGACCGTGCGCGTCGGTTCGCCGGTCACCTACGTGGATCACTCCTACGACCCAGCCCCGGGCCACCACATCACCCTGCGCATCTGGATCGGCCGGCAGGGATCCTTCTCGAGTGCGGGCAGCCATCGCGTCACTCTGG
The DNA here is from genome assembly GCA_021793315.1 of Bacillota bacterium. Classification (GTDB taxonomy): domain Bacteria; phylum Bacillota; class Sulfobacillia; order JAJZYS01; family JAJYTV01; genus JAJZQO01. The sequence continues at coordinate 3,361 of JAJYSZ010000075.1, forward strand.
TCGTCGAAGACGACCGCGGCCTCATGTCCAGCGTCAGCCACACCATCACCGCGGTTGCCATAATGCCGCCACCTCCGCCCCCGCCCCCGCCCTCGCAGCCGACAGCCTCCCTCTTGCTCTCCCAGACGACGGTCCGGCGCGGCGACGAGCTGGACGTCAGCTTGCAAAACGCGCCAGGTGCGGAGGACGTCCGCCTGACGCTGCCGCCCGCCTTTCTTGAGACGGTAGATCTCCCCACAGGCAGCATCGACTACGCCCAGGTCAACCAGGGCGTCTTCAGTCTCGCGGGCAGCGCCGTCGCGACCACCATCTGGGTTCCCTGGACATCGGCGTCGCCCTCCGACGGAAGCTACACCCTCTCCGTGGCCTGGAAAGAGGACGGCTCCGAGCACAGCCTTACGACGTCCTTCACCGTATCCGGAACCGATCGTCTAGCCCTCTGGACCCAGAGCTAATGGCGCCGCGTCCGCCAGAGCCGGTAGTAGGCGAGCACACGCTGTACATACGCCCTGGTCTCGGGATACGGCGGTACGCCATGATAGCGCTCGACAGCCGCCGGGCCCGCATTATAGGCCGCCAGGGCCCAGGTGAGATTGCCATGGAACGCCTGCAGCTGCTCGGCAAGATAGCGGCTCCCGACGTCGAGATTGGTTTGCGGGTCGAAGGGGTCCTGCCCAGAGCTGAACTTGTCGCGGGTAGCCTGCATCAGGCCAAGAGCCCCGCGCCGGCTCACGGCGTAGCGATCGCCTCCGCTCTCCACCTCGACCACCGCCGCCACCAGGGCTGGCGGCAGGCCGTAGCGTCTGGCCGCGCGCACCTCGAGCTGCCAGAGCGCCTGCTGTGACGGGCTGCGCAGCCAAGAGGCAATGCCCATCGCCAGCAGCAAAAGCGCGGCGAGTGCCAGCAGGCGCAGGTAATCCTCGCGCCGCAGCACGAGTGTCCTAACTCCGTTCCGCATCTTCCGAACGTACGCCGGAGGGCCGCCTTAAATGTCCTGGCAACCGCTCCTGAGTTGGAGCGGTTGCCAGCTTCTCTCAAACGCTTTCATAAAGCAGAGCGTCTTTGCGGAAGGAAACGCCGCATCCCTACGGCGCTCTCAGACTGCGGACTCGTGGGCGCCAATCTCCGCCGCGCAAGCGCTGCAGATGTTCTTCCCACGGAAGTTGGTCACATCGCCTGCGTTGCCGCAGAAAACGCACGCCGGCTCGTACTTGCGCAGGATGATCTTCTCGCCGTCGACGTAAATCTCGAGCGAGTCTTTTTCCGCGATGTCCAGCGTACGGCGCAGTTCAATCGGCAGCACCACGCGACCGAGGTCATCCACTTTGCGAACGATTCCCGTAGACTTCATCATTGGCTCTTCACCTCGATTCTCTTCGCACTTTCGTGCGCTACCATAGCATAGTAACGATAGTCTACCTTGGAAGTCAACAGATGGAAGACCGGCCAAAGAAGATTTTTGCAACGGGCAAGAGAGAGCCCGAAACTCTCCTATAAAGCACGAAAGCGGCATGAGCCTGCGGGAACGACCGCACCCCTCGAGCTTCCAGTTCGACGGTCGCAAGCGGCCGAGTTCATGGGGATTCATGCACTTTTATGTTTAGTATGCCGGGACAGGCGGGCGGCTCTCACGTTTCCTCCTTGCCGGACTGACGCAGGGCTTCACGGTACGCCTCCTGCCGTGCGTGGCCAAGGTTCTTCGCGGCCCTGGCGATGGCGGCGGGGCTTTCGCCGCGTGCCAGGCCCTCTGCCACGAACGTAGCCAGGTCCTCGGGCCGGGGGTCGAGCGCCACGACCGGCGCACCGCCCACCACCACCACGATCTCACCACGCGGCGGATCGGCCTTGGCCCAGGTGGCTAGCTCGCCAAGCGTGCCGCGCCTCGTTTCCTCATGCACCTTGCTGATCTCCCGCACCACGGCGGCGGGTCGGTCACCTAGCGCAGTCCAGCAATCGGCCAACATGGCCGCGAGCCGATGCGGCGCCTCATAGAAGACGAGCGTCAGCCTGAAGCCCGCGATCTCGGCCAGCGCCGCTCGCCGAGCAGCGCTCGTTCTGGGCAGGAAGCCTACGAACGCAAAAGGGGCCGGCGGCAGGCCCGAGAGCAGCAGGGCCGGCAGCATGGCTTGCGGACCCGGCAGAGCCTCCACTGGGACACCCTGCTCGATCGCCGATCGGATCAGAAACGCCCCAGGATCCGAAATGCCTGGTGTGCCGGCATCCGAGACGAGCGCGACCGTCCGCCCTTCCTGCAGGTCGGCGAGCGCGGCCAGGCTGCGCCCCTTTTCGTTGCCGACGAACAGGGAGCGCAGAGGCTTGCGGATGCCAAAGTGCTGCAGGAGCACCCCCGTGCGCCTGGTGTCCTCGGCGTAGACCACGTCGGCGACCTGAAGGTACTCGAGGGCACGCGTCGTCATGTCGCCGAGGTTGCCGATCGGCGTCGGGATGATGAGCAGTCTAGCGGACATGGCTCTCGTGGATCAGCGCGATCTTCTCCTTGCGCCGCTGGCGTTTGATCTCCGCCTCGCGCCGGAGGGCGCTCGAGCGGCTCTCGAAAACCTCGCTATACACCAGTTCCAAGGGTCCCCTGCCGCGCGTGTAGCGCGCACCCCTGCCCGCCTGATGGGCAGCGATGCGCGCCTCGAGGTCTGTCGTGTAACCGCAGTAATACGAGCCATCACCGCAGTGCAGCAGGTAGACGTAATAGGACTTCTCAGGTTCCACTCGCGACCGCCGCCCGGCTGTGGCTCCCTTCCACCTGTTCGAAGCGCAGGCAGCACAAGAGGCGTCCGCAGTTGCCGGTAATGCGCGAAGGGTTCAGCGAAAGACCCTGATCCTTCGCCATGCGAATCGAGACGGACTGGAACTCCGTCAGGAACGCCGAGCAGCACATCGGCCTGCCGCACATGCCCAGGCCACCGAGAATCTTGGCTTCGTCGCGCACCCCAACCTGCCGCATCTCGACGCGGCAGCCAAGCTGGTTCTGCAGATCCCGCACCAGTTCGCGGAAGTCGACGCGCTCCTCCGCAGTGAAGAAGCAAGTCATGTGGTGACCGTCGAAGGTATATTCGCATTCGATGAGGTCCATATCGAGGTGCAGCCGCTCAACGGCTGTCTGCGCCACCGCGAAGGCGTAGCTGCTGAGGTCGCGAATACGCGCGTACTGCTCCGCATCCGCGTAGTCCGCAAGGCGGAGGACAGGCCGGAGCTGACTGTCCGGCGTCTCCACCTCGCTGAGCTCGCGCGCCACGGTGCCATACTCCTGTCCGCGCACCGTACTCACGACCACCGGGTCCCCCACCGAAAGCTCGAACCCCGCCGGGCTGAAGTCGTAGACCTTCCCGGCGCTACGGAACCTTATCCCCACTGCTTGCGCCACCGCGCAACACTCCCAGACGCGTGAGTTCCGAAAAAAGCACCTCCGCAGCCAGACGCGGATTGCCATTGCGTGCGATAATCAGGCGCGTCTCCTCGGCACTTTGCCATGCCCGCAGATATCTCGGATCCCAGGTGGCATGCCAACGTGCTGCAAAACGCCCCGCAAGCCCATTTATGCATGTCTCGCAGTTGGAATCAACGGCCGTTGCGGCCCTTATGAACCAATCCTCTCTGCCGTCGTCCAGCGGGAGGGCTTCGTCCAGTGCCAAAAGCGCGTCCAGCATGCTCAGGGCCCCGTCGACGTAGCCCTCCGCGCCATGGGACACCTCATACAATAGAGCGTCCGGCGCGTCGGGCCTCGCGTGGCGCAGCCGCTCAGCGAGCGCGGACGGCGCAAGGCGCGGCAGAGGATGCATCCCCAGCCGCGAGCGCAACGTGGGCAGGACCTGCTGCGGCGTCCCTGCCTCCGCGACGAAATAGAGGTCGGGCGGGGGCTCCTCCATCATCCGCAGCAGAGCGTTCTGCGCCTCCACCTTGGCCTCGCCGAGACCGCCGAGCAGCACCGCACGCCCCCCGCCCAGCAGCGGGGGGCGTGCGAGCGATGCCGCGATCTCCCGCACATCGTCGATGCGCAGCGGATCCGGATATTCCCGCACGTCGGGATGGTGGCCCTCTAGCACCAGCGAAGCCCCGGCGCCCGCGACAATGAGTTCCGCCGCAAGGCGCCTGCTCTCCGCGCGGCGCTCAGGCCCGGCAGGGCCAGTCACCAGCCAGGCGTGAAGCATGGCTAGAAGCGGTGGTACTGCTCGACGGGCAGCACGAAGATGGTGGCTCCGCCAACCGTCACCTCGACGGGGTAGGGCACGTAGGAGTCCATCGGTCCGCCCACCGCCGACAGCGGCGTGACAAGCTTCTCACGCGAGCAGCCGAGTTCACCGATGACGTCGACGACATCCTGCACCTGGTCCTCGTCTACGCCGAGGAGCAGCGTCGTGTTGCCTTCCCGCAGGAACCCGCCGGTACTGGCGAGGCGAGTGGCCCGAAAGTCCTTCTTCACGAGTGCCTGCAAGATGCGGCCGGCATCCTTGTCCTGGACGATCGCCACGATCAGCTTCATTCTCGCCCCTCCCTCCATTCCATCACGGTCTGCCAGACCTCCTGCCAGATCTCCTGGGCCACGTCGCGTGCCGAGCCGTCGGCGTCGATCAACCGGACGCGCTGTGGGAAGCGGCGGGCGATCTCCCGGTAGGCCTGCCGGAGTTCCTCGTGGTCCCCTTGAGCTTCGACAGCGTCGGGTGCGCGATCCTGCCAGCGCTCCTCGTCCTCCGGCATGTCGAGCACCACGGCCATGTCAGGCAGCAGCAGCCCGAGGTCCTCGTGCAGGCGCAGGATCAGGTCCAGGCCCAGGCCACGCTCGATGCCCTGATAGGCGAACGTAGAATATGCGCTCCGGTCGGAGACGACGACAGCGCCGCGTCGCAGGGCAGGTTCGATCACGCGTTCCTGGTGTTCGGCGCGGTCGGCGAGGAAGAGCAGGAGCTCCGCGATAGGGGACTTGGTTCCTTCGTGCAGCAGCAGGCGTCGCAGCTCCTGGCCCAAGGCGGTACCGCCCGGCTCCTGCGTCTCGATGACCTGGAGCTCGAGTGCCTTGAGCCGCTTCACCAGCTTTTGCATCTGGGTCGACTTCCCGACCCTGTCGGCTCCCTCAAGCGCGACGTAGAGTCCCCTCACTCCGCCACCACCCAAACCTGTTCGTGATCGACTCCCATGATGCGTCGACCCTGTGAAGCCTCCGAGACAAGGTAGCTCGCCATCTCCCGCGTGATCCGTTCGCCTGGCCAGAGGGCCGGGATGCCGGGCGGAACCGGGGCGACGATGTCGGCGGCGATCAGGCCCGCGGCCTTCCCGATATCCACCAGGCGCCGGTCGGCGAGCAGTGCGCCCTGCGGGCGGATCCTCGCTGGCCCTCGACGGGGTAGCCCGGCCGGCGGCGGTGGTGCAGGCAGCCCCGCAACCTGCCGTCTGAGCGGCTCGAGGTCTGCGGCCCGCGCCCCGAAGGGCACGCAGTAGAGCGCCGTGTCACCGTCCACATATTCGCCGCGAATGCCCGCCAAAGCAAGGGATTCCGCAATCTCCCGGGCATCCCGCGCCCGCCACGCGATGCGCAGAGGGTCCTGTGGCGCCGCCACCTCGATCCTGGCGGGACCCCGCACCGCCTGGGCCGCATCGATCGCCACCGCCAGCCGCGCCGGGATCGCCTGCCGCATGTCGTGCACCGCCTGCTCGATCGACGCCATCAGCAGATAGGAGGGCGACGAGGTACCGAGGAGGCTGATCGCCAGTCGCACCGCATCGGCCCGTCCTTCCGCCACACCACCAATGAGCAGCATCGCGGACTGCGTCAGCGCCCCGCCGGTCTTGTGCATGCCGAGGACGACAAGGTCGGCACCGCGTTCGAGCGCCGGTCGCGGCAGCCGCGGATCCAGACCGAAATGCGCGCCGTGCGCGGCGTCGGCGATGACGAGGACGCCGCGCCGGTGCGCAAGGTCTGCGATCGTCGCGAGGTCAGGTGCGATGCCGAGGTAGCTCGGGTAATTGACGAGAATGGCCCGGATGTCGGGCTGATCGTCCAGAGCCCGCTCGACGTCCGCGAGGCTCACCCCGAGCGAAGCGCCGCTATCGGGGTCCCGCTCCGGATCGAGTAGGACGATCTCCATGCCCTTGACCAGGGCCGCGCCGAGGAGGCTGCGGTGGCTGTCGCGCGCCGCCAGGAGGGCCCCCCCGCCCTGCAGGGCGGCAAATACGGCGGCCTCTACGCCCAGCGTCGCGCCGCCCGTGAGGAAGAAGGCCCGTCTGGCGCCGAAGAGTCTGGCCGCGATCGCCTGCGCCTCGGCGATCGGGCCGTCCGGGTGCGACAGGTCATCGAGCTCGGGCTGCTCCGTCACGTCCCAGCTCAGGAGATCGCCCCAGAGCGCATGGAGCGCCGGGCTGCCCGGGCCGCCGCCGTGGCTTGGCACATGAAGCCTGGACGACACCGTTGCCCGGTACCGCCTGATCGCGTCCGTCAGCGGTGTGTCGCTCAATCCCCGGCAGCCCCCGCAAATCCATGCAGCATGTGCACCCAGAAGGGATACAGGGGGTGCTGGGGTTCAAGACGGACGGTGATGCGCTCGCAGACGGGGCAGAGGTGCCTGCCGTCGACCGAGAGCGCCTTGCCGTCGTCAGGCCGACCGCAGATGTGGCAACGTTCCACGAAGGAATCCTCCCGCCTGTTCAGTGCTTCTGTTCCGGCTGATGGTGATGCTTGGACCTGCGGCCCGTCGGCTGCGGCATGAGACCAAGGCTGGAGTCCAGCACGATCTTGCCGCGCTCGCGAAACTCGTCTTCAATCCCGAACTCGAAGAGACGCAAAGCCTCGTTTTCGAGCTTCGTCCGCTCAGCGTGCAAGTCGCCCACCTCCCGCTGTAGGACAGGCCATTCGGTCCGCCCGAAGGTGATTCCTGCTCTCTTCCAACGGTCAGTATTGCCGCAAGACGCAACAGGGAAGCACCGCTTAACGCTACGCGGCACAGCTCGGCCTTGCGACGTCCTCCTCGTCAGACTCTCTCCCAACTGCGGCTTGGCAAGGAGACTTCTAGCGTAAAGCCGTCGCCACCGCGCCACGGCACTTCCCCGCCCAGAGCGCCAAGGCGCTCGGCCATGCCCACGAGGCCATTGCCAGTAGTCACCATCTGATTCGCCCTGCCCTTCGACATCCCGATCCCTCCCGTCGCCTCACGTGTCGCCCGGATGGATGTCCGCCCGTAGTGCGAGGCGTAAGGTACTAGAGATGACAGACGTCATATCATTGCCTGTGGCCCATGGCCACCTCAGGACCGCGCCTGCGTGTCGCAGCCTGTCGTGGGCTGAATCTTCCTGCAGGTTCGTGGAGAAAAGTGCTATGGTGATCGCATGGAAGAACAGGTAGGCACCCCGTCGGGCGACGCTAAGCCGCGAGCACGCTTCGACTACATCACCGCTCTCGGTTATGTCGTCTCCGCTATTCTTGTCCTTTATCTGGCTTGGTGGATGCCGGCCCGAGTCGCCGCCGGATACGTTATGCCGACGGTCGAGGGCAGCGTGGCCACGTTGCCGCGGGATCTCCCCGTCATCTGGGTCCGCACCTGGCCGTGGCAGGGCACGGCGCCGGACGTCAGCGTGACCTTCGTCCTGCCTGGAAACAAGAAGATCACCGTTCCGGCCAAGGTCTCGGCCCAGCCCGGGTTCTACGTCCGCGCAGTTCCGGCCACCCTCGATCTGACCAAGATCCCCTCGATCGCCCCGACCGAAGTCCTCGGCATCAACCTCCACTGGTCCGGCGGTTCCTCGTCTGCCGTCGAACCGGCACTCTGGGTGACGGCTCGGCCAAGTGACGCCGCCGCTGACGCCGCGCGCGTCATCTGGGCGAGCGAGCTGCCGCCGGGAGCCCGTCCCGCGGTGGAACTGTCGCTCGCCAAGCACCCGGATGTCGTCTCGATCTCCTCGCCGGCACCGGTGACGACGCCATGGATCGCCGCCCGCTGCCTCGCGGACACGAAGACGGCATCGGTCGCCGCGCAACTGCTACGCGGACGCCTTACGAGCAAGCCACGGGCCTGCACGGGCCTAAAGGGTGGCAACGCCGCCGTCGTGACCCCGCCGCTCCCCGGAGGGTACGCCTTCTTCGTCTGGCAGCCTGCTCTGCAGGAGCTCGTCAACACGCACCTGCGGACCGTCGTCGTCGGCAAGCCGCTGGTGGCGACGGGCGAGGCCCTGACCTCCTCCAATTGGTGGCGGTTTGCCGCCAGCGACATACTGCCCGGCTTCTGAGAGATGCAGAAGGGCCTGGGCCGCGGCAGTGCCGCAGCCCAGGCCCTTCACTGTCCCCAGGGCAGGAGCCGCTTCGCCCGCGCAGCCAGCACGAGCCTCTGGCTGCCAAGCGTCAGGCCAAGGTAGAGGAGATAGGTGGCCGCGGCGCTGTGGACCAGGGAATCGACGCCCACGTGGATGGCGGCGCCCGCAAGCCACAGGAGGATGGTGACATACGTACCCTGCCGCAGGACATTCCCTCCGTCCTGCCAGAGCCGCACCGTATAGGCGCGCACGGCCCCGAGCCCGATGGCCACAAAGAGAAAGCTGACCGCCAGCACCGCCATGTCGGCAGCGGACAGCCCGTGCCTGCCCACGTATCGCGACAGGTCGCCCGCACCGAGGACGATGAGGATCACGGGCAGCACCATGGCGGTGCGCACCCTGCGCACGCGGATCTGGTTCCAGACAATGTAGCCAAGGATGACGACCGATACGACGATACTGCCGGCCGATGAGAGCACCGCATCACCCCCCTTGCCAAGAGAGCGTCGCTCAGGAGCCGAAGCGCTCGGAATGGCCACCCGTGACCGTGCAATTCTCTGCGCATGCCCGACATGCCTTGAAGGCGCATGACCCGGCCTTGCGCCGCAAACCGTAACCGGCGAGTCAGGCCGGTTTCGCGGCAGGCAGCGACACGGTGAACGCGCTGCCCTGATCCGGCACGGATGCCGCAGAGATGCGGCCCCCATGCATCTCCACGATGCTGCGCGCGATCGCCAGGCCCAGGCCCGATCCCCCCGTTTCGCGCGAGCGGCTGCGATCGGTGCGGTAGAAGCGGTCGAAGACGTGGGCAAGGTCTTCGGGCGCTATGCCAGGCCCGGTGTCCGCGACCCGCACCCGAACTTCGCCCCCCGCGCTCGAGACCCGGATCTCCACGCGCCCGCCCGCAGGCGTGTAGTGCAGGGCGTTCGCAAGCAGGTTCAACAGCACCTGACGCAGCCGGCCCCGGTCGGCCGAGACCTGCAGCGGAGCCTTCGGGAGATCCACAGTCATGGAAATCTCCTTGCCTTGCGCCAGGGGGGCCAGCGTCTCGGCCAGTTCCTGCGCAAGGTCCGACACGTTTACCGTCTCGAGGGCCAGCGCCATCTGCCCGACGTCGGCCAGCGACAGGTCGCGCAGGTCCCCGACCAGGCGGGCGAGTACGAGCGTCAGGTCCTCAAGTCCCAGAACCTGCTCCATGTCGAGCGGCACCACCCCGTCCTGGATGGCTTCGAGCCTGGCCTGCAGGACGGCGATCGGGTGGCGCAGTTCGTGCGCCGCATCGGCGAAGAACTCGCGGCGGACGCGCTCTTCCGCCTGCAGCCGCCCAGCCATGCGGTTAAGTGCCTCGGCCAGCACCGCCACCTCGTCGGATCCCTCGACCGGCACGCGCTGGGTCGGGTCCTTGAGGTCCAGGCCCTCGACCGCGTCCCTAAGCCGCCGCAGCCGACCCGTGATCAGGTTGGCCGTGACGATGCCCACCACGGCAGCGACCGGCAACGCGATGAAGAAGACGTGCCAGGCGTTGACGTGGCCCCAGCGGATGGCCCCGATCGCGAGAAAGAGCGCGAAGATCGTCGTCAGGACGAAGGCGCGCGCCAGCCTGCCGCGCAGGCTGGCCATGTACGGACGGCGCCGGGCGCAGTCTTCTCTACCCGCCATGCGCCTCAACGCCCCGGCGGCACCAGCTTGTAGCCGATGCCGTGCACGGTCTGGATGAGGTCGGGCGCCTGCAGTTTGTGGCGCAAGTGACTGATGTGGCTATCGATGGTGCGCTCGTAGCCTTCGAAATAGTCGCCGGTCGAGGCCTCCATGATCTGCATGCGCGTGAAGACCCGGTTTGGGCTTTGGGCCAGCGCGTGGAGGATCTTAAATTCGGTAGCGGTGAGGGGCAAGGCCTCTCCGGCAAGCAGTGCGACGTGCGCCGACGGATCGATCGCGAGATCGCCGAGTTGGATCCGTTCGTGGGTACCCGGGCGGGCGCCGGTCCGTCGCAGCACCGCCCTAATGCGTGCCACGAGCTGTCGGAGACTCACCGGCTTGACTAGGTAGTCGTCGGCCCCGAGTTCGAGCCCGAGGACGACGTCCGCCTCCTCGTTTCGAGCCGTCAGCATGATGATAGGCGTCGAAGCGCGCGCCGCGCGGATCTGCCGCGCGACGTCAAGGCCGGTCCTGAGCGGTAGCATCCAGTCGAGAACGATGAGGTCGGGATGCTCGGCCTGCCAGCACAGGAGAGCCTCCTCCCCGTCGCCCGCCTCGCTTGGGACATAGCCCTCGCTGCGCAGGTAGGCGGAGATCAGGGTGCGGAGATCGCGCTCGTCCTCCACGACCAGAATCCGCTCGCCGCCCAACGCTCCTCACCCCGCCCTGCCGCGTGTCTCGACCGTGCTGCCCGCATTGTAGCATCCGCCCAAGTCCGCTCCAGCCAGGAAGGGCCGCCCCGACCCAATCTCCACAAAAGCGACATAAACGCCGCCGGTTGTCGCCTCTCCATGGTCGCGGGAGGCACCATTCGAGCGCGTCCACAAAAGCTCCACACCTGCTCCACTGTCCTTCCAAGCGGCGCCGCTAGGATGGGCACGCGAGGGAGGTTCGCAAGATGTGGCATTACGCCGGCTGGGGTTGGGGACCGGGTTTCTTCTTCTGCATCCTGTTCGTGATCGTGATCATCGGCTTCATCGCTCGGCTGCTTTGGTTCCGCCATTGGGGCGGGTGCGGCTGGGGACCGGGCCGATTCAGCTATCAGGATCACGAAGACGTCCTCAAGCGCCGGCTCGCCGCGGGCGAGATCTCGGAAGAGGAGTACAACCACCTGAGGGACGTACTACACCGGTAGGCTGCATCCGGAACCAGGCGGTCCCGCCAGACCGGGCGGGACCGCCCGGTGTTGGGCGTGGCTTCTGGCGCATGCCAACTGGTCTTGCTGTAGGGAGCAAAGGCGCCGTCACCTGATATCGGGATGAGTGCTCGCGAACGACGGGGGCCGACGCCCCCAGGGCGAGTCAACGCCCACCGAACCCAGACGACGCGCCTTGGAGCCCGAAGCGTCAGCTGTCCTGGCCCTCATGCGGCAGGAACTCCTGCGCCCGCAGAGCGGCGCGCGTGCGGTTCGGCACCTGCAGCTTGCTGAGGATGCTGTTGACGTGGTTTTTGACGGTGCTCTCCGAAATGAACAGGCCCTCTGCGATCTCGCGGTTGCTCGCGCCGCGGGCCAGTAGACGCAGCACGTCGAGTTCGCGCGGTGTCAGTTCCTCCACCTCGGGGCGCTGTGCCTGCGCGATCTGCCGCAGGTATTTCACGGCGACGCTCGGCTGCACGAACGCCTCGCCGGCGGCGATGCGCCGGATCACACTGCAGAGTTCGGTGGCGTCGACGTCCTTCAGGAGGTAGCCTGCGGCGCCGGCGCGGATGGCGTCCAGCACGTAGTCCTCGGTGTCGAAGGTCGTGAGGATCAGCACACGTCCGAACCCTTCCTGGATGATCTCGCGCGTCGCCTGTACGCCGTCCTGCACGGGCAGCTGCAGATCCATCAGCACGACGTCGGGCCTCAGGCGCCTCGCCTGGGCGACGGCCTCGAGGCCGTCCGGCGCTTCTCCGACCACCTGGAACCCGGGCTCGAGATCCAGGACGGTGCGCATGCCGCGCCGCATGAGCGGCTGGTCCTCGGCGATCAGGAGACGAATCGGCTCCGCCATCTCAAGCCCCCCCGACCGCATCGGCCCTGCGTGGCAGGATACCCGTCACGCGGGTGCCCTGTCCAGGACGGCTGTCGACCGTAAGTTCGCCGCCGAGCTCCTGGAGCCGCTCGCGCATGCCCGCCAAGCCGAAGTGGTCCCGCGCGACGCGCGCAGGGTCGAAACCGCAGCCGTCATCCCCGATGGTGAGGGCGGCGCTTTGGCCCTCAGGCGCCAGCCGCACGAGCACCCGGCTGGCCCGGGCGTGGCGCTTGCAGTTCGCGAGGGCCTCCTTGGCCACCTGGAACAGGGCTCTGCGCCCATGCTCGGACACCTCTACGTCCCGGATGTCCGCCTCCAGCTGCCAGCCTCCCTGCACGGCAGCGGCCTGCGCCATCTGGCGCAATGCTTCCGCGAGATCCTCGGGCGCGCCCCCTTGCCGCAGTGCCGACAGGTGCACGCGCAGATCGCGCATGGCGGCGCGCGCCGCTTCCTGCGTCTCGCGCAGGAGACCATCCGCCTGGCTTGGCTCGCGCGGCATCAGACGGCGCACGGCCTCGAGCTGCACCGTGATCGCCGAGAGTGCATGGCCGAGCGTGTCGTGCAGCTCGCGCGAGAGCCGGACACGCTCGCGCAGGGCGGCCAGCTCCTCCGCGGTCGCGGCCCTCCGCTGCAGTTCCGCATGCGCCTGCTGGAGCTCCTCGAGCGCCGCCGCCTGCGCGCGGCGGGCGGTACTGTTGTCGGTGGCGAATCGGCCGAGCAGAAGGACGACGCCATACAGGAAGACGACGTTGAAGAACTGCGCCGTACGGATGATGGCGGTCCAGTTCGACCAACTGACCTGCCCTGAGGCCAGTACCGTGACAGCGCAGGCAAAGAGGACGGTCAAGACGCCAAGCGCCCGCATGCGATTCCATGGAATCTGCGCCCCCGCCCACCCCACCGACACCACCAGCATAGTACTGAGGCCCGGCTCGAAGAGCGTCGCGACCGCGCTCAGCAGGAGGCCGACGATGACGGCCACGTGTCGCCATGTCGCCCTGCCGGTCATGAACAGCGTCGCGGCCCACGCCCCCGCGAAGCCAAGCGCAAGGCCGAGGTGCGGGCCCCGGCTCGCGGAATGCTGGCTTGAGGCGGCCCACGCCGTCAGCGCGAGGGCGACCATGACCAGGATGCGTAT